>JBFMDH010000004.1 GCA_040754075.1 Acidobacteriota bacterium | reverse complement strand
TGCCTGAGGTAATCGAGACCCAGTTGGCATTGGGCGAAGCCGTCCAGTTGCAAGCGGTTTGAGTGATGACATTGAACGAGCCGCTGCCGCCACCGGAAGTGAAATTCTGACTCCCGTTACTCAAACTGTACGTGCAGGTTGATACTCCCGCTTGATTCACGGTAAAGGTTTGCCCACCGATGGTGATGGTTCCGGCGCGGGCGCTTCCGAGGTTTTGTGCAACCGAAAAATTGACCGTCGTGTTACCCGATCCGCCGCTTGCCGAGGTAACCATAATCCAGGCGGCATTGCTGAATGCCCCCCAGCTACAGGCGGTGGAATTGGTTGTCAGGTTGACGCTGCCACTGCCACCCGCAGCAGCAAAATTTTGACTCGCTTGTGAAAGATTAAATGAACAGGTGGTTTGATTGGTCAAAGCATTAGCGACGTTTAATCTGCCGCCGGATGCTACCAGATTCGTCCAGTTCGCCAACTGGTCTACGCGATTCATCAAGGTCGCCTTCAATGAAGCGACCGAGAGATTGGGATTGGCAGTTAACAATAAAACGGCGGCTCCGGCAACGTGTGGTGTCGCCATCGAAGTGCCGCTGATCGACCCGTACTGATTTCCCGGAAAGGTACTGAGAATGCCTGAACCCGGCGCAGCTATATCAACCGTGGTCAGCCCGAAATTGGAAAAACCTGAACGGTTGTCCGCTGAATCCGAAGATGCCACCGACACGATGCTTGGCGAGTTATAGGTCGCCGGATAAAACGGTGTGCTGTCATTATTGGAGCCGTTATTGCCCGCCGCAAAAACGTTCAACACCCCGGCATTGCCCGCTGCATCAATCGCGTCCTTTAACGCCTGGTCGTAACTTGCGGCTTCAGGCGCACCGCCCCAACTGTTGCTGGTGACCCGTATGTTGATGCCGCGATTTTTCATCATCGTCACATAGTTGAATGCGGCGATGACCACAGCCGAACTCGAATCGCCATTATCGGCGTGAGTTTTCAGCGACATGAGTCGCGTCGTCCAATTGACGCCGACCACCCCGACACCATTATTGCCGACGGCGGCGATGGTGCCGCTTGTGTGTGTGCCATGTCCATGACCATCGAGCGGTGAAGGATCATTGTTATAAAAATCGTATCCCACATCATCATCAATGAAACCGTTTTGATCATCATCGATATTATTGCCGGGAATTTCGCCGGGATTGTGCCACATATTCGCAGCCAAATCCTGATGGTTGTAATCGGTTCCCGTATCGATGTCTGCGACGATAATGGAGGTGCCGCCGGTTGTCGTATCCCAGGCGGTTGGCGCAGAAATTTTCGTCATCCCGTACATCGAACCGAATTGCGGGTCGTTCGGCGTCACGTCAACACGATAAATAAAATTGGGTTGCACCATTTCGACTTCGGGAAATGAACGATAAGTGGCAAGCCCCGCATCTGTCGTCATGCCTTCCGGTAATTTCAGGTGTTGCCATTTGCCGATAACGTGTTCATAAGAGTGCAGGACGGTTGCGCCGACTGTCGCATTGACGTTGCGCGTGGCTTGCGCGGTAGCCGTGTCTTTGAATCTAACCAGCAACTCGCCTTCTATATAATTTTTATTGGATTTTGAATCCGTTGTGCGCTGCCATCCGGCAAAGCTAACCGATTGCATCAAACTGAGCAGTGATAGAATCAACAACAGGCTACAAATTTTTTTCATATTCAGGTCTTTCCTCTCCAAAACTCCGGGCGGAATTTATCATATAAAATGACAACTTCCCACCGGATGTAAAGGCATTCGATGATAGCGATTGATAATCTTTCAATACCCGCGAATTTTTCGCCTGAAATTTTAATAGAATTTCCGGGACGCTGGAAGAAAAACTTACGTCAGGCGATTTGACTCACAGTGGTTTGATTAAGATAATGGGTGCCTGCAATTGCGCATTTTATTTCCGCAAATCCCAACTTGAAGAGAGAGGAATCAATGAATAGAGGAACCCTTAGCTTTGGTATCAAGCATCATTTTCAAGTTATTCTCTTTGCATCAATCATTATGGCAGCGCTCGGGTTAGCCGGTTGTGGCGGCGACTCGGGAACAATCAAACCATCCGGCACCTATGAGGCGGGCAGCAAAACCGAAAAAGATTTACAAGACCTTTTAACTGCCGATGCGCGGGTTGAAAATTTTGACCTGAGCGGCGACAAACTCACGGTCAATGTCAAACCGACGTTTGCCGATGCGCCCATCGGCTTGCAACAACGCGCCCTGTGGAACTGGTACAACACTTTGCAAGCGGCTCGCAACGGCTCGAAAAAGGTCTCCGTTGAAGCGACCTTTGAAGGCAAAACGGTTGCCAGTTGGACAGGAGGCGAAGGTTTCAAACCACCCGCACAAGCGAAAAAAGAGGGCGGCGAGAAGGCGGATTAGTAAGCGGTAGGCAGTAGGCAGTTTTGAGTTTTAAAGTTTTAGCAGTTGCTTTGCAATAATTTCTATAACCATATTTATAAAAGACCTGAGTAGGCTGAAACTGAATCTGCCTACTGCCTACTGTCTACTGCCTACTGCTTCTCAACCATTTCAATTGCCTGCAACATGGCGCGGGCTTTATTGAGGGTTTCGACGTATTCGCTTTCAGGAATGGAATCGGCGACAATGCCCGCGCCGACTTGAATATAAGCCTTGCCGTTTTTGACGAGAATCGTGCGAATCGCAATGCACGAATCGAGATTTCCCGAATAATCAAGATACATCACTGCGCCGCCGTAAATGCCTCGGCGCGTCGGTTCCAATTCATCAATGATTTCCATCGCCCGCACCTTCGGCGCACCGCTCAGAGTTCCCGCCGGAAAACAAGCCGCGAGCGCATCAAAGCGGTCTTTGCCCGAACGCAATCTCGCTTTGATTGCCGAAACCAGATGCATGACATGTGAATAGCGTTCGATGATCATCAAATCGGTGACTTCGACTGAACCGTAATCGGCGACCCGCCCCAAATCATTGCGCCCCAAATCCACCAGCATGACATGCTCTGCGACCTCTTTTTCATCGGCGCGCATCTCTTCGCCAAGCAGTAAATCTTCGGTCTCGGTTGCGCCGCGTTTTCGGGTGCCGGCAATCGGACGATATTCAAGGCGGCGACCTGTGGCGCGAACCAACATCTCCGGTGATGCGCCGAGCACGAATTGGTCATGCATTTTCAGAAAAAACATATAAGGCGACGGATTCACCACCCGCAGCGCGCGATAGATTTCAAACGGATGAACTGAGAGTTGGACATCGAATCGCTGCGACAAGACCACTTGAAAAATATCTCCAGCGGCAATGTATTGCTTGGCGCGCTCGACGGCATCCTCATACTGCTCTTTGGTCATGTTGGAACGCAGTTTCAATCGCTCAGGTTTTTCGCCACGCGGCAACGGTTCAATCGGGTCTTCAAGTCGCGCTTCCATCGCTTCGATTTCCCGCACGGCGTTTTCATAGAGAGTTTTTAAATCTGTGGTTTCGCCATCGGTAAAGACATTGACGATGATGTGAATTTGCTGTCGCACATGGTCAAAAGCGAGAATGCGCGAGAAAAACATCATCACCGCTTCATCAATGTTTAAATCATCGGGATTTTTGTCAGGAATTTTTTCAAACCAGCGCACCGCGTCATAGCCGATGTAACCAACCGCGCCGCAAACAAATGGCGGCATATCTGGGAGTTTGACCGGAATATGTTGTCCCGACAGACGCCTGAGCACAGTGAGCATCGGTTGGTCGGTTTCCTGAGTTTTATTGTCTGATTCAATGGTGACGCGACCCTGGCGGGCGCGAACGATGGTATGCGGGTCAAAGCCGAGAAAAGAATAACGCGCAACCTTTTCGCCGCCTTCGACCGATTCCAATAAAAAAGAGAACGGATTGTAACGTTCGATTTTCAAATAGGCGGCAACCGGCGTCAGCAAATCCGCCATCACGCGCTTCGATACGGGAATCACTGTGCCTTGCGCAGCCAGTTGTAAAAACTCTTCATAAGTCGAGGGGATTAAATTGTTCATCAATCGGTTGCTTTCGTTATTTGCTTTTGCCCGGCGCTTGCGAGGCGCGATTTTTCAATTCCGTATGCACATCGGTTAATTTGATGTCGCGTTCGACCATCAACACCAGCAGGTGATAAAACAGGTCAGAGAGTTCCGAAACGATTTCGCGATGCGAGCGATTTTTGGCAGCGATGATAACTTCGCCGGATTCTTCGGCAATCTTTTTCAAAATTTTGTCAATGCCGCTGTTGAACAGATAAGTGGTATATGAGCCTTCGGGACGTTTCACTTTGCGGTCGGCAATCAAGTTGTAAAGGTCATGCAACGCCAACCCGAATTCCATCGAATCGACATTAACCACAGCGACATCCGAAGGTTTGGGCTTTTGCGCGTCGTTGAAATCTTTGAGCAAGCTTCGCGGTTTGCGTTTTTCCTGAGTCGGGGATTCCTGTTCAATGAAAATCGTCAGCGACCCGCCATCGAGATTGACGCGCACATCCATCAAGCGATGCGTGGCGGGCAAAGCAGGCGTGACATCGCCTCGCGGCACAAAATGGGCTTGTCCGCTTTGCATGGTTTTCAGCAAGCTGGCATTGTCCATAAATCCCAGCAACAGGATTTCGTTGGTGGCGATGTCCTGGACGATTGCCGGAATCAAGCCGCTTTCATCAAATCGGATGCTGTGAATGATTTTATCCGTCATAACTTTGGTGATGAGAAATTGAGGTTAAATTTGACCTCAACCTTTTTTATCACTGATTAGCGGATGAAAGCAAATTTGCAGCGGCAGTTGCCCGACGCTTTCCCGGATAAAAATTCCTAAGCTTGACTGAAGCGCGACAAATCAATATAAAATCTGACGCGCCATCAAAGAGTTTTACGAAGAATCAACAGCGTAACATTATCTATCAACACGATTGCCATTATCAGGCGAATGAAGCCCGTGCCCGAAATTCTCGTTCATTCCGATGCCAATTACATTTCAGGAGATTTTCAGATGAAAGCGTTGATTTCCATACTTCAAGATCGTGATGCGTTCGTAAAAGAGATTGCCGAAGGCAGCGACTTAAAAAGAAAATTGATTGACCTCAATCTGATTGCGGCTGTCTCATTTGGAATTTATGGCGCAATCATCGGCAGTCAGCATAGTTTGCTGCAAGCCCTTTCATCCTGTTTAAAACTGCCGATTTTATTTTTGCTGACGAGCGCCATCTGCATGCCGACATTATTTATTTTCAGTTCATTTTTCGGCTCCAAGCGCTCCGTTTTACAGACCTTTGTGTTGCTGTCTACCGGCAGCGCGATTATCGGGCTGGCACTGGTTGGGTTTGCGCCGATTACCCTCTTTTTCATTGTGACAACGCACAATTATCAATTTTTCAAAATTCTCAATGTTTCCTTTTTCTCGGTTTCAGGTCTGCTGGGCGTGCTGTTTTTCAATCGCATGTACGTTCAACTTTCCGAAGACAATGTCCAAATGATCAAGGCGCGGCGCATGTTTCTGCGATTCTGGTTACTGCTGTTTGCTTTTGTTGGCACGCAATTGGCGTGGACATTGCGCCCGTTTTTTGGCGCACCCGGTTTGCCCTTTGAAATTGTCAGAGAAATCGGCGGTAATTTTTATACAGACATCTTTCGCTCGATGGGTCACCTGTTCGGCAAATTTTAAACCTCAAAGAAAAATTAAAAAGAAATTACGAAGGTTGCGCGGGTGACGCTTGTTCACCCGCCGACGCGCTCGTTTTATTCTTGAATAATTACCGGCAAGGCTGAATAAAAGAAAAAAACTTCTGGTAGAAGCGATTAAAAAGAGTTAGTCTATGTGCCAGGAAATCTAGCACCTCACCTCGAATTTTAATCGAAGTGAACATTTAAACGTACCACATGCGGCGCAGGGTTTTGGGAAAGCGTCTCCTTGAGAAAATAAATAATAAAAAATTTTCCCGGAGCTAAATCACCATGCGTTTGAATGAAGACCTAGTTGACATTTCTGCTCCATCGTCCATTAATAAAGGAGCCAGCCCAGACCACGAAAAAATTTTTCAACAACTTTTTGAATTTGCCCCCGATGGGATTGTCGTTGTTGATAAAAACGGATTGATCAATCAGGTCAATGCTCGGGCTGAACAGATGTTCGGATTCAGTCGCCATGAACTCATCGGACAGCCCGTCGAATGCCTCATCCCCGAACGGTTCAGCAATCGCCATATCAATCAGCGCAATCAATATCTCGGCGCTCCGCATGTTCGTCCAATGGGCGAAGCCCTCGACCTTTATGCGCAGCGTAAAGACGGTTCGGAATTTCCGGTTGACATCTCGCTCAGTCCGATTGAAAGCGAAAACGGCAGAATGATTCTTGCGGCGGTTCGTGATATTACCGAACACAAATTTGTCGAAGCCCAGGCGCGCGAAGCCCAGGAAATTTTTTCCCGCCTGTTTGAATTCGCCCCTGATGCCATCATCGTTATCGGTAAGAATGGCTGCATCACCCGCGCGAATGCCCAAACCGAAGAGATGTTTGGCTTCACCAGAAACGAGTTGATAAACCAGCCGATTGAAATTCTCATTCCCGACCGCTTTACTGCAAAACATATCGGTCATCGCTCAGGCTTTCTCAACGCGCCGCTCACGCGAACGATGGGCGCGGGATTGGAACTTTATGGCAAACGTAAAGACGGCACAGAATTTCCTGTTGATGTCATGCTCAGTCCTGTGCAGATGGAATTCGACCGGGTCGTGCTGGCAGTGGTTCGCGACATCACCGAACGAAAAACGGCTGAACTGAAAGTTCAGGAAGCTATGCGGCGAGAGATGCATCTGAAAGAGGTTCATCAAAAAGAGCTGCATCATCGGATTAAAAATAATTTACAGGTCATTTCATCTCTGCTCTACCTGCAATCGGCTTATGTCAATGATACGGCGACCCTCGAAATTTTGCGCGAGAGTCAAACGCGCGTCAAATCCATTGCCTTGATTCATGAAAAACTCTACCGTTCGGATAATATCGAGAAGCTTGATTTTGCAGGTTATGTTCGCGACCTGCTGGTGGATATTTTTCGCACCTATAGTGGACTGCACGAAGGACTCGCGGTTCATACCGACCTGGAAACCATTCATCTGGGAATCGACACCGCCATTCCGCTTGGACTCATTATTAACGAGTTAATCTCGAATGCCCTCAAACACGCCTTTCCCAATAATCAACCGGGAGAAATCTGGGTTGATTTGCATCCGCTCGGCGATAAGCAATTCAGCCTATCCATTAGTGACAATGGGGTGGGATTGCCTGCCAATCTCGACTGGAAAAAGACCCGCTCTCTGGGACTCAAACTGGTGATGGATTTAACCAAACAACTCGAAGGCAAGATTGAGGTATTCAATCAACCCAAGACTCGATTTCAAATTACCTTCGGTGAGTTGCAGTATAAAGAAAGGGGATAGTTTCGATGATACCTAAAAAAATCTTGATTGTTGATGATGAAATTATTATCGCCAGAGAATTGGAAGCCCGCCTCACGTTGCTCGGTTATGAGGTCACCGGAATTGCCTCATCGGGACGCGAAGCCATTGCGCTTATCGAAGAAACCGAACCCGATCTGGTGCTGAT
Source organism: Acidobacteriota bacterium (assembly GCA_040754075.1). Lineage (NCBI taxonomy): Bacteria > Pseudomonadati > Acidobacteriota > Acidobacteriota bacterium. The sequence goes on along the minus strand of JBFMDH010000004.1, from coordinate 309,440 downwards.
GGATATTGTCATAAAAGGCGATTTGGATGGCATTGAAACCGCCGCGAAAATTCGCCGCCGCTGGTCAATTCCGGTTATCTATTTAACCGCCTATACCGATGACACGACTTTGCAACGCGCCAGAATCACCGAACCTTTTGGCTACATCGTCAAACCCTTTTCCGAACGCGAACTGCGCGCCAATATCGAAATGGCGCTTTATAAACACGAAGCCGAAATTAAACAGCGCAATATTGAAAACTGGTTTGCCGCTTCCATGCGCGGAATTGCCGATGGCGTGATTGCCACTGACAGAGAAACCCTGGTCACCTTCCTCAATCCGGTAGCCGAGTGGGTAACCGGTTGGGGCGCTAGAGAAGCCATCGGCAGACAAGCCAAAGAAGTTTTTCAAATGCTCTCGGCAAATGATTATGAACAACTGATTGACCCGATTAGCACCACCTTGACGAGTGGCATTGTCACCGACATATCGGGGAATGTTTTTCTACTCAACCGCAAAGCCGAAAAAATTCCGATTGATTATTCCGCCGCCTGTCTGCGCGACGAATCCCGCAATCCGACAGGGGTGGTCATCGTCTTTCGCGATTTAAGTGAAAGACAGCGCACCGAAGGTTTGCTGCGCGATACTCAGGAACAATTGATTCAAGCGCAAAAAATGGAGGCGATTGGGAGACTGGCTGGTGGCATCGCTCATGATTTCAACAATCTGCTCACCGCGATCATCGGTTACAGCCAACTGGTGATGGATCAACTCCAGGATAATGACCCGATTTATTTAAAAATTGCCGAAGTTGAAAAAGCCGGGAAACGGGCTGCCGAATTGACCGGGCAACTCCTCGCGTTCAGTCGCAAACAAGTGCTGCAACCCAAAGTCATCAACCTGAATGCGGTCATTGATGATATTGAAAAGATGTTGCGGCGGTTGATTGGTGAAGATATTGATTTTTCAGTTATCCCCGACCCGCAACTCGATTCCGTTAAAGCTGACCCCAGACAAATGGAACAAATCATTATGAATCTGGCAGTCAATGCCCGCGATGCGATGCCGCAAGGTGGCAAATTAACCATTGAAACCGCCAATATCCATTTGGATGAAACCTATGCCAGCGACCATGTGACCATCAAACCCGGTCCCTATGTTCTGCTGGCGGTGAGCGACACCGGCATCGGCATGGATAAAGAAACACAATCCCGTATTTTTGAACCGTTTTATACCACCAAAGAATTTGGCAAAGGCACGGGACTCGGCTTATCCACGGTTTATGGCATTGTCAAACAAAGCGGCGGCAACATCTGGATTTACAGTGAGCTGAATCAGGGCACGACCTTTAAAGTTTATTTGCCAAGCATCAATCAAAAGCTTGAAATAAATGATGCGCAGCAAGCGGCAAGTACCCCGCACGGCGGGTCGGAAACCCTCTTGCTGATTGAAGATGAAGAAGCGGTTCGGACATTGGCGCGTCAAATCCTCGAAATGAATGGCTACACGGTGATCGAAGCCAGCAATGGCATTGAGGCGATTAACCTTTGCCAGATACATCAGGATGCAATTGAGATGGTCATAACCGATGTGGTCTTGCCCGGTCTTAGCGGCAGTGATTTGGTTGAGCAGTTGCGGGCAATGGGATATGACAAAAAAATTCTCTATATGTCAGGTTACACCGACCGGACGATTGTCAGTCATGGCATCCTTGAACCGAATATCGCTTTTCTGGAAAAACCGTTTACGCCCGCGTCACTCAGTAAAAAAGTGAGAGAATTGCTGGATGAAGAAGCCATCGAAGAATAAGCGAACACTTGTTGAAACGGTAGTGAAGCGATAAACACGCGCTACAATTTTTTATCGAACACTTTGTTGAAATCGTCCGGTAAGAGTTGCGGTATTTTTACCGGGTCAAGCGCCGCGCGATGGTTGATGCTGCGATAATAGACCATCACCGTCAACGCCAGCATCACAACGGAAATCAATGACCAACCGAGCGCCCAGAATATCGGTGGAATGAACCCTCCGGTCGCTATAGACATATTTGCCGCATCGGTTGATTCTTTGGTAAAGGCTGACAAATAGAGTAAGGTACGCAAATCATAAAGCGCATTCAGAATCGATTGCACGCCGAGAAAACTCATCACGAAATGGGCGACGCCGGGTTTGCCTTTAAATGCCAAACCAAGCAGAGCGCCGCCTAAAATCATGCCGACTGCCCAGGCTAAAATATTGCCGCCCCAGAGAACCGTGACCATGACCAATAATGCCGCCGTTATCAACGCCAGGGGTTTGGCGTACTTTTGTTTGCGAAGCAAAAGCAATATTCCTGCGCCAAAAAATATCGTGCTCAAATAACCGGCGCTGGAAATCAACAAACGCATGCCGCCCATCGTTTCGGTTACGCCGCTGCCATCCGTATAAAGCTCTATCTGATGAACACTGCCAAGCGAGAGAACCGTGGCGAGCGCATGTCCGGCTTCGTGAATGAAGGTGACGAATAATCTGACGGGATAGGTGATAACTTCGGCAAAAGGAATGAACCATAAAATCAAAGTGAAGACCGAAGCCAGCATCACCAGTTTGAACGATTCTTTGGTTTCGATTTGATTGGTCATAACTGGCTGTACGTTGGCGGCATTAGTGAGGTTCTGAATTCCTTTGCGCCAGTCGTCGCAGTTGAACCTGTAAGATGGTTGCGAAAACGCCCGCAATCAGCGCAACACTTAAACCGACGCGCAGATTGGTAACCCGTGAAGAAACGACGCCGACCAGAAAGGGCAACAGAGAACTTCCGAAACTGGCGCTGGCAAACAGCCAGTTCGATTTTTGCCCTGCCTGTGCGCCGAGAACCTGCGAAAAAATTGCAATGGTGGTTGGAAAAATCGTTGAGAGTCCCAACCCTGAAATAAATATACCCAATAAAATCATGGCGAAGTTAACTGACGCTAGAATCGTCGCCATGCCCAGTGTTGCGATGCTAACGCCCAGCAGCAGCAATTGCATTTCCGAGATGCGCGAAAGGGTTTTTGGCGCAGAGGCTCTGCCGAAAAGCATGGCGACCCAGAAAACCGCCTGATACATTGATGCAAATGAACGTTGCGAGGCATCAAGTCGGGTAACCAAAGAGGCAATCCATCCGCTCAAAGAATTTTCTATGCCAACCACCAGAAAGGCGAAGGCGCAAATGTAGAGCGCAAAGCGAATTTTTGAATCATCGGTTGTCTTTGATGAAGTTGGTTGAATATTTTTTTGCGTTTCGGTTTCAAAGCAACCTGTTAATTGCGAAAGTATCACTCCGATGCCAAACAGCACAAAGGTCAGTCCGCCGAGAGGCAACCAGAGGTTGAGTCGCGCGATCAACAGGCTCAGTGCAGGCGTACCGATAACCGCCCCGATGCACCAGATGAAATTCAAAATATTCAACGCCGCCGCCCGGCGTTCGCGGTTGAGTTCGGCAATTAAAATATTCGATGCAGGAAGGGCAATCCCCAAACCCAGCCCGTATAAGAAAACGGCTGCGATGCCGAAACCGAACTGACTGACATTCAATCCCGCAACTCCGGTTGCCAGTAACCCGAAACCGGCTACCAGAGCCGCTTTGATGCCAAAACGCTTAATGATTTCTCCGACAAAAAGTGTGGTCAGCAAGCCGCCGACATTTTGCGCGGCAAACAGGTAGCCGGCTTGCGCATCATCAATCGACCAACGCTGTGTAAACATCGGCAGAACAGCGCCCATCATCGTCGTCACCACACCTGTCAAAGCAAACCCGACGTGAACAATCAGGTTTAGTTGGTTTTTTTCGCTTTTGGGGTTTTGCGCGGTTTGCAGCATGATGAATCGCTTGCGGAATGCGGATGAGCAGAGTTGAATTAACGACCTCGGGCTCTGATTTTTTTCATCGCTCCATTCGCCGGAGCGGCGGCGGTTGACTGGCGAATAATCAATTTCGGTTCGACGGTTAATATTTCCGGGTAGTGGAAATCTGCGCCTTTGGTGATGCGGTCGAGCAGAGTTTCGGCGGCATACCAACCCATCCGTCTGAGCGGTTGACGAATGGTGGTAAGCGGCGGGTTATGAAACGAAGCGCTGTCTATGTCATCAAAGCCGATAACCGAAATGTCTTCGGGAACCCGAAAACCGGCTTCACGAAAGGCGCTGATTGCGCCGATTGCCGAAATGTCATTGAAGGCGAAAACCGCGCTAAACGGGTTGCCTGCGGCGAGCAATTTTTTTGCCGCCTGATAACCGATTTCCGGCGACGGCGAATCGCCTTCAAGCGATGAAACCAATTGAGGATTGATACGAATATTATGTTGTTTGGCGGCATTGCTGAGGGTGTCCCAACGCACTTGGGTATCGGAACTGAACGCCTGCCCTTTGATCACCGCAAGCTGTTGATGTCCCATACGGACGATGTATTCAATCGCCAGTTCGGCGGCTTTCTGGTGGTCTAAAACAATGTTGGTGACGCCTTTGATGTCTTCGTGTCCTGATACCGAAACCATCGGCAACAGTTGCGGTTTGTGAATCGGCGTATCGACCCCGATGATGCCTTCGACACAACGGTCAAGAAAAAGTTTGGGATAATAATCCAGCAGTTCGGGTTTATGGCGGTGGCTTGCAACAATATAAAAATAGCCTTTTTCAAGAAGGTATTCTTCGATGCCATTCATGACGCCTGCCGTGTAACCGCCGCTGACTTCGGGAACCAGGACACCTATCGTATAACTGCGCTGCGTTCTCAGCGACCGCGCTAAAAAGTTGGGACGATAATTCAATTCTCTGGCGGCATCGAAGATGCGGTCTTTGGTTTCCTGGGGAATGGTGCTCGCAAGCGGCGAATCGTTTAAAACGAAGGAGACGGTTGTCGGTGACAAGCCCACATGAGCAGCCAGTTGTTTCAGGCTGATTGAGCGATGATGTTCAATTCCCCGCTTTTTGCTGGCAGCAATGTCGCTTTTTTTGCGCGGCATAGTGCGGAGTTTCGCATATCGACCTTTTCAAATCAAGCGTTCCCCCGGCAAGCATGGATATTTTATTTTTCACTTGACCAAAATCCGCTTGACTCCATTTTGGGACAGTGCTAGTCTGCGGAACGTATTAACTAAATCGTTTTAGTAAGCTTAAACCATTTCGCTTTGCAACGAAGGCGTACTCACGCAAACCGCCGTTGCAAATCAAATTAATCGTCGGAGGGGCAAGTGATGTATCAATCATGGAAAAAACTATTTTGCTTGACCTTTGGATTTGCCTTGCTTTTCGGGTTTTCATTAACCGCTAAAGCACAATTCAAAGCCAGCATTCAAGGTACAATAACCGATGCGTCGGGCGCAGTCGTTTCGGGCGCAACGATTACTGTTACCAATAAAGAAACTGGAAAAACGCAACAAGTACAAAGCAGCGACGAAGGCTTCTATCGTGTAACCGGACTTGCGCCAGGCGTCTACACGGTGACTGCCGAACTCGACGGCTTTAAAAAGAAAGTTCTGGAAAACTACGTTATTCATGCGGAAGAAACGCAGGGCATCAATATTACCCTTGAAGCAGGGCAGGTTGCCGAATCGGTAACCGTGACCGCCACCAGCGAAGCCCCGCTGCAAACCGAAAATGCCAGTATCAACAAAACACTCTCCAATCTGGAAGTTTTGCGTTTACCGCAAGCCGGACGCGACCCCTTCTCTTTGCTCAGACTGACGCCCGGCGTCTTTGGCGAAGGCGCGCGTTCAGCCAACGGCGGCGCTGCCAATTTGCCAAACACCAGCGGCCCGGGCGGCTCAAGCGTGTCGATCTTTTCAACTGAAAATCAGGTTCCCATCAGCGCCAACGGACAGCGCGTTTCTTCTAATAATTTTCAGATTGACGGCATCAGTGTAAACAGTCAAACCTGGGGTGGGGCTGCGGTAATTACCCCGTCGCAGGAAAGCATTAAAGAGTTGCAAGTAACCTCCACCACCTATTCAGCCGAAGATGGACGCAACAGCGGCGCACAAATCAAAGTGGTTACGCAAAATGGCACCAACAATTTTCACGGCAGCGGTTTTTACAGATATACCAGTCCGGGCTTGAACGCCTTCAATCAATTCTTCGGCATTCCCGGAACCACGCGCCTTTCTGCGCCGCAACGTGTCGAGCAGTTGAACAAATCCTATGGCGGCAGTCTGGGCGGTCCGGTTATTCAAAACCGTTTGTTTTTCTTCTTCTCGTATGAAGGCTTTCGCAGCAACACCAACAACACTCACCAAGCCTTCGTAGAAACGCCGCAACTTCGTCAACTGATTCGCAGCGTGCGACCCAATTCGATTGCGGCAAAAATTTTAACGCAACCGGGCATCGAACCGCGGATTGTCAGCACCTTGTCGCGCACCTGCGCCGATGCCAGTTTCGCTGTGCCTTCCTGCCAACTCGTTGCCGGTGGGTTTGATATTGGTTCGCCGTCCGGCTCGCCGGGACAATATGTGCCGTTCAGCGCGCCGCTCGGTGGAGGTCTTGATGGCATTCCCGACTTGCAATATGTGTTGCTTGTCGACCCGACACGTTTTCGAGGCAACCAGTATTTCACGCGTGTTGACTACACCGTGTCGCAAAAAGATAACGTTGCGTTCACGGCATTTTTCACGCCGGTGACCAATTTCGTCTCCGATTCAGCGGCGCAAAGCCGACCGATGGCAGACATTACCTCCGACAGATTGAACTGGGATGTCGGGGTAATTTACACACGCAATCTCTCAGCAACCATGTTGAACGAAGCCCGCTTCAATATCACGCGCTGGTCGTTTGACGAAATTTCCGCGAACCCGGAGGTCAATTTCGGCATTCCGCGTATTGAAATCGAAGGCTTACTGCCGGGCGGCGACCGTCTGCGTTTTGGCGCCAACCGCTCGGAAAATACCCCCGGCGTTCTCAAAGAAACCCAGTTGGATTTTCGTGATTCATTAACCAAAGTCATAGGTAGCCATGCTTTGAAGGCGGGTGCCGAATATCGTATCGACTTGAACGACGATACCGGTTCCGGCGGGGCGCGTCCGCTCTACTCATTTGTCAGACCCTGGAACTTTGCCAATGACACGCCGATTTTCGAGGCGATTAACGCTGATGCCAGCGGCACACCGCAAGCCAACGATACCGGGTTCAAGAGTGGCGACCTCAGTTTCTTCTTCCAGGATGACTGGAAATTCCGTCCCAATTTAACCTTGAATCTCGGATTGCGCTGGGAATATTTTCAACCGATTACGGCGCGCGGCGGACAATTGGGAAATCTGGTTTTCGGCTCACAAGGTTTGGCAGATGCCAAAGTAGTTACGGTTGATAAGCTCAGCAATTCCGACTACAACAACTTCGGACCGCAAATCGGTTTTGCCTGGAGTCCGAAACTGCTTAACGAAAAAGGCGTGGTGCGCGGTGGTTTCGGAGTTGGTTTCGACCGTTTGCCGAACGCTTTATTGGCAAACGCCCGCGCCAATCCACCCAATGGCGCGCGCTATGGCATCTGCTGTGGCGGCGCTGGAGCCGCAGGCGGCGAAGATTGGGCGAGACCCTTTGTTGACGGGCAGATTCTCTATGCGCTGGGCAGCAGCAATTCACCATTCAGTTACCCGGCAAACTCGGTTCTCGGCGGCGGCATCGACCCGGCGACTGGCGCGCCGAGAGTTGGCGCAATCGAAATTTACGGCACCTTCCCCGATCTGCCGAATTCTTATGTCTATCGTTACTCACTTGAAGGACAATACGAACTGCCTGGCAAATTAACCGCAACCCTCGGCTATCAAGGAACCACCGGTCACAAGTTCGTTCGCATTGTTCCGCAACATCTGGTTCAGCCGGTTCAGAATCCGCATTTCTTCGCGGTGTATTTTGCCGTGCCGGATGTCAACACTAACTACAATGCCTTGCTGGCGCGTTTGCAAAGACGCTTCTCAGGCGGCTTGCAATTTGATTTCAATTACCGTTTCAGCAAGAGCATTGACTCCACATCCTATGAAGCGCCTTGCGGTTGCACCAACCAAACCTATCCGGTTGACAATCGTCAGGAACACGGACCTTCGGATTTCGATGTCCGACATTTCTTTGCCGGTTCGGCGGTGTGGGATTTGCCGTTTTTCAGAAAACAGACGGATTGGACAGGCAAGTTGCTTGGCGGCTGGCAAATCAGCGCCATCATCACCAAGCATACAGGTTTCCCCTGGACGCCTAAAATCGATCAGGGTCTCAGAGGTCCAAACGGCAACTTCTTTGGCCCGATTCGCCCGACCAACTTCCTCGGCAAACAACCGTCGAGCAATTCCAACGACAATTTCCTGCGCCCGAACGGCATCTTCCCGGGCGGCGGCTCCGCCTATTTCAGTACAACGGTGCGAACCGATGCAACCGGAACTCCCACGTTTGATTTGAATCCGCCGGGAATCGGACGCAATGTCTTTCGCGGTCCCAAATACTTTTCTACAGACCTGAGTCTGGCGAAACGTTTCGGGTTGCCGAATTTCGGAGTCCTGGGTGAAAACGTCGGACTCGATTTGCGTTTCAACATTTTCAACACCTTCAACAACCTCAACCTGTCGCCCTTCCAGGCGTTCAGCAATGGGGTGTTCGTCAATCGCCCGACATTTGGTGAACCCGACGGCGCGTTAGCCGGTCGTGTCATCGAGTTCCAGGCGCGGTTCAGTTTCTAAATCTCAGGTGACTTTCCAAATCTGAAAGGAAGGTCACCCTGACTTTTATGAGTAAGATGAAAAAGGATGTTGCATATCAGCGCGAAGAACGGGCAATTGACCTGTTCTTCGCGCCTTTATTTGTTCTTTGATTTTTCCATGAGTTGCTTGTAGATGGCGAGTTCGCGCTCTGCCTCTTCTCTGCGCTTGAGTCTCGATAAGGTGATGAAGAGTTGATAATGGGTGTCGGCATCTTCGTTATTCAACGCGGCGGCGCGTTGCAGGATAAGCAAGGCTTCGTTGTACCGCTGGGTTCTAACCAACAACAGTCCCAGGTCATGATGAGCATTGAAATGTTTGTCATCCAGCCTGACGGCGCGGCGCAACAGTTTTTCGGCTTCGACAGCAGCGCCACGGTCGCTGATGATTGCGCCTAAAAGCGCCAGCGCGTCCGGTTGATCAGGTTGCAGGGCGAGCGATTTGCGCAGCGCCGTTTGCGCCAGTTCGTAATCGGCAATGCCACGCGCCGCGAGCGCAAGAAAATAGTGCATATCGGCGTTTTTCGCAAATCGCTCGGTCGCCTGCTGAAAGACCAGAAGCGCCTGTTCAAAATTTGCCAGCAGGATATAGGTTCCACCCAATCTCGCATAATAAGCCGGCTGCGTGGGGTCTTGTGCTAAAGCGCGTTCGTAAAACTCTTTTGCCGATTTATAAAGTTGATGCTTTTGCAGTAACTCACCGAGTTTGAAATTGGCTTCAGGGTATTGCGGGCGAAGCGCCAGAGATTTCTCCAGATATTCGGAAGCGGTTTCGTCCTCGCCGCGCGCCGCCGCGATCAAACCGAGAAAGTAAAACGGCTCGGCGGCATGATTTGCCAGACTCGATGCGGCGATAAACGTCTTGGCAGCGTCATCAAGCTGTTGCAAATGATAACGCGCAATGCCCAGGTGCAGAAGAATGTCAAACGTATTGGGCTGTAATTCATTGGCTCGCGTCAGCAAATTCGCCGCTCGTTGAAAGTCTTTGCGAGAAGCATACAGCAATCCGAGATTGATGGTTGCCTGCGGGTGGTCGGGAGCCAGTTTTAACACGGCTTCAAAATTCTCGATAGCTTCGCTGTCACGTTTGCCGCGAGCGAGTAAAACGCCCAGATTGGCGCGGGCTGAAATTGAATTGGGGTTGAGGCGCAAGGCAGCGCGATATTCGCGTTCGGATTCGGCAGCCTTACCTTGTTGATCGAGAACGATGCCGAGCAGATTGTGGGCATCGGCATTTTGCGGAGCCAGTTTGAGCGCGCGCCGCAATCGCGATTCAGCCTCGCTCAGGTTTTGCGCTTTGAGAAATGTGACCGCTTCCTGCAACAAGGTTTCAACGGTTGCAGGCGGCGCAGGGTTTTGCAAGGGGTTCGCAAAGAGGTTTGCCGCACAACCATAAAACAGCGCCCCGAACATAACCATCAAGCTAATCGCAAAATGTAACCGGGCGACCGTTGATTTTTTTTTTCGTAACAATTTTTTTATACCATTCATGGTTTGCCAGTTTGTTGAAGTATACGCAGTGGAGATTCAATTCGTAAACCGATTTAGCAGGGACGAATGAGACGTCCAGCAAGGAGTGCCTTGAAGATGAAGGTTTTGAAAGTCAACAGGCTTCTACTTTTACCCGCTTTACTATTTTTAACGCTTCCGTCGATAGCCTTACCGCCGCGCAATGATAGTATCGAAAGTCGCATCAATGCCCTGCTGCGACGCATGACGCTTGAAGAAAAGCTTGGGCAATTGCAGCAACTCGATGGTGAAGCCAACGGGAATTTCCGCCCCGAACATCCTGAGATGATTCGCAAAGGCACGCTGGGTTCCACCTTGAATATACGCGGCGCAAAGCGTGTGAATGAATTGCAACGCATTGCAGTCAATGAGTCGCGTTTAAAAATTCCCATGCTGTTTGCGTTTGATGTGATTCACGGTTATCGAACGATTTTTCCGGTGCCGCTCGGCGAAGCGGCGAGTTGGGATACTGCCGCAGTTGAACGCGCTGCTAGCGTTGCTGCCAGTGAAGCCAGCGCCTCAGGCGTGCGATGGACATTTGCGCCGATGGTCGACATTGCGCGTGATGCCCGTTGGGGGCGCATCGTCGAAGGCGCTGGCGAAGATACCTATTTGGGCATGGCGATGGCGCGCGCCCGTGTTCAGGGGTTTCAAGGCAACGATTACAGCGCCCCGGACAAAGTCGTCGCCTGCGCCAAGCACTGGGTTGCCTATGGCGCAGCCGAAGCCGGGCGCGATTACAACACCACCAATCTCACCGAAAGAGATTTGCGGGAAACCTATTTTCCGCCATTCAAAGCGGCGCTTGATGCCGGCGTTGGCACCTTTATGAGTTCGTTCAATGACATCGATGGGGTGCCGGGTTCGGCAAATCCATTTACCCTCACTCAGGTATTGCGCAACGAATGGAAATTCGATGGCATTATGGTGAGCGATTATGAATCGGTGCGCGAATTGATGAATCACGGCATCGCGCCTACGGGAGCCGATGCGGTGCGCCACGCGCTGAACGCGGGCGTCGATATCGAGATGGTGAGCCGCCTCTACAATCAAAACGGCGCGCAACTCGTCCGCGAAGGCAAACTCAGCATGGCAACCATTGATGAAGCGGTGCGACGAGTTTTGAGAATCAAATTTCGACTGAAGCTCTTTGAAAAACCGTTCGTTGATGAATCGCGCGAGGCTCAAGCGATTTTAAGCAAAGAAAATTTAGCGGCGGCGCGTGAAGTGGCGGCGCGTTCGATGGTATTACTGAAAAATGAACGCGAGACGTTGCCGCTCAGTAAAAACTTAAATTCAATCGCGGTGATTGGCGCATTGGCTGACAGCCAACTCGATATGATTGGTTCGTGGTCGGGCGACGGCAGAAAAGAAGATGCCGTCACCTTGCTTGCAGGAATCAAAGCAAAAGTCGGTTCATCAACTAAAATCATTTATGCGAAAGGCTGCGAGGTCGGCAGCGATTCAACCGCAGGGTTTGATGAAGCGATTCGCGCCGCGCGTGAATCCGATGTCGCCGTTATCACTGTCGGTGAAACCGCCGATATGAGCGGCGAAGCTGCATCACGCAGTTCGCTTGATTTGCCCGGCAAACAACTCGATTTGGTGAAAGCCATCATCGCCACAGGCAAACCGACGGTTGTGGTGTTGATGAACGGCAGACCACTTGCCATCAACTGGGTTGCTGAAAATGCCCCGGCGATTTTGGAAACCTGGTTTGCAGGAACCCAAGCGGGCAACGCGATTGCCGATGTCTTATTTGGCGATGTCAACCCCGGCGGCAAATTGCCTGTGACCTTTCCGCGTTCGGTCGGACAATGCCCGATTTATTACAACCATAAAAATACCGGTCGTCCGCCGGATGCGAATAACAAATATACCTCGAAGTATCTGGATGTCGCGTGGACGCCACTTTATCCGTTCGGATACGGTTTGAGTTACACACAGTTTCGTCTGTCGAATTTGCAACTGAGCGCCAAAAGCATTCAACCGAATGGCAAAATAAAAGTGAGCATCGAGGTTGAAAACATCGGCAAACGCGCCGGTGATGAAGTCGTGCAACTTTATATTCGCGATGTGGCGGGAAGCATTACCCGACCGGTAAAAGAGTTGCGCGGGTTTGAGCGCATCAGTTTGAAGCCCAATGAAAAGCGGCGCGTCGAATTTACCCTCGCGCCTGAGCATTTAGGCTTTTACAATCGCGCCCTGAAATTTACGGTGGAGCCGGGCGAGTTCAAAGTTTTCGTCGGCAACAGTTCGGTTGGCGGTTTGGAATCGAGTTTCGAGGTTGCCGCAAAATAAATTTTCGTAGAATCTTTGACTGTGATAAATCAACATTCGATAGATTCTCAATTAACCGGGCAAAAAATGGTCAGTCACCGCAAAGACGCAGAGAACGCAGAGGCGGCGCAGAGGGATGAGGCTTTCTCTGCGCAACCTCTGCGTCTCTGCGGTGAAAAAACCTTCGTAAACAAGAGCGTCGAATTGTGTCAAAGGCGCTCAACAGGTATTGGCATCGCGGTCTCTGCCGCTTGCCTCAATCAAAAACCCATGCTGCCAATCAAACTTGCGTTCATTCTCACTATTTTTTTTGCGGTAAGCAGTCTCTGTTTTGCCCAACAATCTTTTCCACCCATCGACTATCCTGAGCGCTTCAAAATCTCGAAAGCCGATGATGCCTTTCTCGAAGATTTATCGCGCCGCAGTTTTCAATACTTCATAGACCATGCAAATCCTGAAAATGGTCTGGTGCTTGACCGCGCCCGCAGCGATGGTTCGCCATTGCCCGATTCCCATCCGAGTAAAAACATCGCCAGCACGGCGTCAACCGGTTTCGGATTGACAGGGTTGTGCATCGCCGCTGAGCGCGGCTGGATTAGCGATAAAGAGGCGCGTGAACGAATTCGCAAGACGTTACGGTTTTTCGCCGGTCAGGCATTCAATGAAAAAGGCTGGTTTTATCACTGGCTCGACCCGTCAAGCGGCGAACGGCGCTGGCAAAGCGAAATCTCTTCGATAGACACGACGCTTTTGCTGGGCGGCATATTAACTGCCAGACAGAAATTCAAAACCGATGCGGAAATCGTCAGACTGGCGACCTTGATTTACGAGCGCATTGATTTCGCGTGGATGCAAAACGGCAGGTTGACCTTGACGATGGGCTGGAGACCGGAAAGCGGTTTTCTCGAAAGTCGCTGGGATCAGTTCAGCGAACATTTGATGCTGGATTTACTGGCAATCGGTTCGCCGACGCACCCATCTGATGCGCGTATGTGGTATGCGTGGCGACGCGATTGGCTAACCTTTGCGGGATACACCTACATCACCGGTGCGCCGCTTTTCGTGCAACAATTTTCACACGCCTGGGTCGATTTTCGCGGCAGAAGCGAATCCGCGCCGCCTTATGTTGACTACTTCGCCAACTCAATCGCGGCGACCCGCGCTCATCGGGAATTTTGCATGAGCCTCAATAAACTCGGGTTTACCGGTTACTCGGAAAATCTGTGGGGCATCACGGCATCCGATAGCCAGAAAGGTTACATCTCCTGGGGCGGTCCGCCGCTTGACCCGGCAACCGATGGCACGGTTGTGCCTTACGCGGCGGGCGGTTCATTGATGTTCGCGCCGGATATTTGCCTTGCGGCGCTTAAAGAGATGAAAGCAAAATTCGGCGATAAAATTTATGGCAGATACGGATTCGTCGATGCTTTCAATCCGCAAACCGGCTGGGTGAACTCGGATGTGATTGGTATCGATGTCGGCATCACCTTACTGAGCGCCGAAAATTTACGCAGCGGCAAGGTGTGGAAATGGTTTATGCAAAATCGGGAAATCCATGAAGCGATGCGACAAGTCGGGTTGAAAAAAAATCGTTGATTATTTTTTCACGAAAAAGTTGCCGGGAAATGCCTGGTCACGTTTCAGGCTTGAATGGTCGATGAACATCCCTTCGCCTTTGATGACGGTCAATACGCCGCCGCGATTTAATGATTTGGCGAGCCGTTCGACGGTCTGATGAACGCCTATCGGATGAAAGTGCATCAGCAAATTATTACAAACGATCAAATCAAACTGCTGGCGCAAACTCCGCCAGAAATTCTGATCATAGAGATTGGCGCGACGAAAGGTAACCCACTCTTTCAACTCTCTCACGACATCGAATGATTGCTCGTAACCGAGCAGACTTCCCTGCCCGTTACCCGCAGCCGTTGAAAAATAACGTTCGCGCAGCAGCGGATCAATCAATACCAGAGCCGATGCCGGGTACGCGCCACGCATTGCGGTGAGTATCGCTTTGCCGCGCAGGTCGGTTGCCAGAATATGCACTTGCCATTTTTCATTCGCAGGAATGGCTTCGCAAATCAGCATAGCAATGGTGTACGCCTCTTCGCCGGTTGAACACGCCGCGCTCCAGACATTCAAAATTTTTTCCGGCGCGCGCGCGGCAATCAATTGTGGAATCACTTGCTGGCTGAGCGTATGAATCTGTTCACGTTCGCGGAAAAAACGGGTTTCATTATGCGAGAGCAAATCGGCAAGCACTTCGAGTTCGGCAGTCGTATGCGCGGCTTTCAAACAATACTCGGCTTCATCAACCTGTAACTTTTCGGCTTTGCGTTTGACTTCAAGGGCTAATTTCTCGCGCCACTCATCGGTAATTTTCCAGCCGAAGTGTGAGGCAATCGCCTGTTCGATTTCGTTGAGGTGAGAATGATGTTTACGGCTCACGGCTGAGTTTCTCTCTGATAATCTCCCGAAATACCACCGGTTTTGGATTCCAATCGAATGTCTGAAATCACCATGCTTTTATCAATCGCTTTGCACATATCGTAAAGCGTAAGCGCCGCGACGGCGACCGCCGTCAAGGCTTCCATTTCGACGCCGGTTTTACTGTCGATGCGCGTCGTGGCAGTTATTGCAATGCCCTCATCACCAATTTCCAATTGCACATCGGCATAATTCAACGGCAACGGGTGACAAAGCGGAATGAGTTCGGCAGTGCGTTTGGCAGCCATGATGCCAGCGATGCGCGCCACTTCAAACGGGTCGCCTTTCGGGGTTTGCTGATGGCGAATCGCTTCGATGGTCGCTGCCGACATGCGCACAAAGCCACTGGCAACCGCCGCGCGCGTGGTCACAGGTTTGGCGCTCACATCAACCATGCGCGCCCGACCTTCTTCATCTAAATGGGTAAACGGCATAATTATGATTCACCACCGAGACACAGAGACACAGAGGAAACAAGCAAAAGAGGAACGACAGAAGATGCAGGGCATCCCTCTCTCCCTTTCTCCCTTTCTCCCCCTCTCCCTTTCTTCTGCTCTGTGTTTTTTTCCGACATTAAAATTCATTCAAAGTTAAAACTTCAACCAAACTCCCGGCGGCGATTTCGTGAACCTGTTCGCGCGCGATAATCAAGGCATTGGCATTCATAAACGCGACCAGGTCAGATGACCCGCCCCATTTTAACGATTCAACCAATGCGCGACCATCTTTAACGAATAACCGCGCGGGCAGAAAACTTCGACGACTCGAAGCGTCTTTAATGCCGCTGACAAGTTCCGCGTGAATGGTCGGCAATAGGGGTTCGCTATCGCCTTGCAAAATTCGCAAAGCGGGTCGCGCAAACACATTGAAAGTCACCGAAGTTGATACGGGATTTCCCGGCAATCCGAAAAACCAGGTGTCGTCGCGTCGAGCGAAAACCGTAGGTTTTCCGGGGCGTATGATGACTTTATCGAAATAGATTTCTGCGCCGAGTTCTTTGAGTGTCGCTTTCACCAAATCGTAATCGCCCATCGAAACGCCGCCAGAGGTAATCACCACATCGCGATGCTCAAAGGCTTTGAGCAAGGCTTCGCGGGTGGCTTCAGGCGTATCAATTACCGTCCCTAAATTTTCCACCACACCACCGGCGCGTTCAACATAAGCGGCAATGCTGTAACTGTTCGAGTTGCGAATTTGCGCCTCAACCGGTTTTTGAGAAACCTCGACGAGTTCGCTGCCGGTCGATAAAACGGCGACACGCGGACGGCGAAACACTTTCACTTGCGGGTAACCGAATGAGGCGAGCACCGCCATTTCCGCCGCATCGATGCGACGTCCGGCGCGGGTGATGGTTTCGCCTGCATTGATTTCGCTGGCGCGTGGAGTGATGAATTGCCCCGGTTTTACAGGCTCTTTGATGGTGACGGTGAGGGCGTCGCTTTCGGTGACTTCGACTTTCTGCACAGCGGTTGCGCCTGCGGGAACCGGCGCGCCGGTGAAAATTTTAATCGCTTCACCGGGTTTGATTTCACCATTGAATGATGCGCCCGCCGCGATTTCTCCGATTAGTTTTAAGGTCACGGGAGCCGTCTGCGCGTCTTCGGCGCGTAAAGCATAGCCATCCATTCGCGCTCTGTTGAACGGCGGCAAATCCATATCGGCGATGACCTCTTCGGCAAGGGTGCGCCGATAGACGGCATCGAGCGCAACCGATTCGCTGCCAAGCGGCGCAACGCGATGTAAAATAATTTCGAGAGCCTGATCAACGGTAATCATAAAGCAATGAAAAAAAACGGCTGAAAAATGAATCACGATTGTAACGATAACCTGAGTGAGTTGCTAGTGTGCGCGGGTTGTTTGCGATTATTTCAGGCAAGCGGACACAGATTAGACGGATACGACAAAGCTTCACGGAGGCGATTCGCGCTCATCCATAGCGGAAGAAATTCATGAGCATCCGTAGCATTGAGGTTATTCGCGTTCTATTTTTGCGATGAAATTTCAATACCTTGATGACACGAAAAATCCTTTCAGGCTTTGCCAATCTTTGCGGCTTGGCGTGAGCTTTCACCGGACTCGCGCTAGTAATTGATTGAACCGGGGCTTTATAATCGTCGTAATTTTGGGAGTACCAAAGGAGAATCAACATGTTTTGTCCGAAATGTGGCACCACGCAAGATGATACTTTGAATTTCTGTAAACAATGCGGCGCAGACCTCGCAGCGGTTCGCCAGGCGGTCACCAAACGAGTGCCGAATGAAAAATTCGATATGAGCAAAACCTGGGTAGCTGAAATCCTGATGTCGGATGAAGAGCGCGAACGTCGAGAACTTGAACACCAAGCCCGGCTCTCGCCCGCCGACAAACGCTATAAACAGACGGTCAAACGTTATAACGAAATCAAAGCCGGAGTGATTACTTCAAGCGTCGGCATCAGTGTCATGATTTTCCTTTATATTTTTATGCGCGGCATCACCTTGAGCGGCGAAGTCGGTCAAGGCGAAGCAGAAATTCTCAATCGCATCTGGGTTGCGGGGTTGATTCCCTTCTTCATCGGTCTCGGCTTGATTTTCAACGGTTTGATTGTCAGTAAAAAACTGGTTGAGTTGCACAACTTCGAGCTTCAACAAAAAGACACCGGGCGCATGCTCGAATCCAAAGAGACTTTGACCAACGACGCCTTAACGCCCACCGCCGACTGGTACGAATCAAGTTCCCCTCGCCCAAGCGTCACCGAACACACGACCAGACAGTTGGATAAATCAACGCAGTAATTTAAATAGTAGTTGCTCTGCAAAGTTCAGATACAAAATTACTGTTATTACAATGTCCTGATAGCATTGTGATGAAAAACCCTTTGACTGAGCGCCTTCGGTGTCTCAATCTTTTTTCGGTAAAATCGTTGTTTTGATAATTGAGGAGTTTTTATGGCAGGTAAGAAGAAGCAACATTATGTTCCACAGTTCTACCTCAGTTTCTTTACGGAAGATGGGGATCACCTTTTTGTTTATGACAAATT
Organism: Acidobacteriota bacterium; assembly: GCA_040754075.1. NCBI lineage: Bacteria > Pseudomonadati > Acidobacteriota > Acidobacteriota bacterium. The sequence goes on along the minus strand of JBFMDH010000004.1, from coordinate 291,473 downwards.
CAAACGTGAAATTAGACCGGACACAACGTTAAATGTAGGTCACGAGAATTACTTTTACGAACTGCCCTCCAAATTGATCACCGATAAACGGAGAGCAGAAGGAATACATGAAAAGTATATCGAAGATAGGTTCGCAGAGCTTGAAGGAAGATTCAAGCCGATAATAGAGAAGGCAATCAATCTCCTCGAAGATCAGTTTCTGTCCGAGGAACTTGTTCAGGCTTTGGCTGTAGTCCTTACATTTCAAATTCTAAGGACGCGAGATATGCGAAATCAAATTATTGAGGGGGAGAGAGCCTATGGACAAGCACTGATTGATTCGTTGATGAAATTGAATTTCCCAGATTTGCCTAAAGGTACTGCTACACTCAAGGTTACAGAAGGATTTGAGGCATTTATTCATGCCCAGCATATCTTTGATGAAGAAAATATTAGAGAAATGGCAGAATCATTATCCAAGATGATATGGGTAGTTGCAGTAAATAAAACTAACCAGCCTTTTTATACATCAGATAATCCGGTCGTAAAGGATAATCATATTAAAGAAATTGGCAAAAGAGGGTGGCTTTCACCAGGAGTGGAAATTAATTTTCCGCTCAATCCAAACCGACTCCTACTCATTTATGAAAGAACTCACTTCAAAGATTATGAAAAAGCTGATGGTTGTATTGTAACTTTGACTGAAGTAGATGAAGTAAATGAATTTAATAGATACCAAGTCATTAATAGTCATCGTCAAATTTACTCTATTAATAATGACTTTTCTTTAGCTGAAAACGTCTGTGATGAACTATCTGAGATTTGCAAACCGAGAGAAAAAATTGAGGTTCAGGCTTCTGAGTTGATAAAAACTGATGACCCAAACAAAGTTACACAGATAATTAGTCTTCACAGTAAAGATGACATAGAATAACCAATAACACCTCCCATTCAGAGAAGATTCTATCTAGCGGTTTAATTTCATTAAAGACATATTGTTTCAATTATTAAACCAGAGTAACATATCGCCTCATAAAGGAGATATGTTATGAATTTAGATGATTTCAACACGAAGACAACATCTCCTACGCTTGGAGATGTTGAGATTGGTTATATTTCTTGTAATGACCAGCAGCAGATTGAAGATTGGCTATGGTCTATCAAGGATGCTAAGGAATTTACCTTCAAAACTATTGGAAACCAGCTTAAATCTCCAAAATTAGAATTGAATGAGTTAAAAAACCTAGCTGAGATAGAATTTATCCAGATTGCTAAGGACTACGCACGAAATGAATTGAAGCAGTCCCTAGATGATGTTAAGGATGATCAAGTGTTTTTTAGTTTTAAGAATGCTGTTGAATCAAAGTTCAAGAAAGATAGAGAAGAGTTGGACGCGACTTTGAGAAAAATTAGCAACATTGGCACTTCTCACTTTTCATATCTAGCTCAGAGCCTTTCACGAAATTCCGCTCTTGAGGCTCTAAAGGAGATGGGGATGTCAAGGCACAGAGAAATGACAATGGCCATTAGTGGCTTTCAGAACATCATTGAGGCTGCGAGACCTAAGATGCCTGATTTTGTGAATCCCATTTCTGGGTTCGATGTCGTCAAAGCATCTGGCATTGAAAATTTAGTTAGCGGAATGACACCAACAGCCGCTCAAATCGCAGAGAAGTTTTCTAAGGACATCACCGATAACCTGTTGGCGAAGCTTCAACTCCCAACTATGAATTTCTATGATCCTCTTGCGGGAAACTTCAAGAAGATCACGGATTCCCTTCTAGAGGCGATACAGCCAAAAATTAATTTTTACCAAGGCTGGGTTGATGCTCACTCTAGCATCTTTGACGGTTTGTCAAAGTATTGGGAAGATTTTGAAAATATTTATCCCATCGCAGAACAGAAGGCTGCTCGGGTACTGAAGAAATACAACTGGTTTGTTACACCGTCTTTACCAAAAAGTTTTGTTTACGATGCAGTAAAGCTTGGAAGGAAGAGAGGGAACAAGCTCGCTGAGATGAACGCTCTTTTCTGGGAATACTTCTCAGAAAATGATTTTAAAAACCTGTCAAATATGGTAGAAGGTTGGGCGGAAAATCCGCTGTTCAAGCGTAGGATAAAAATCTTCCGAGATTGTGTTGCTACACTTAGGCGAGCAAAGAATAGGGAAAATCCTTCAAATGTAGTGGTGCCCACTTTGATTGCTCAGATTGATGGCGTTTTAACAAGATTCAGAAGACAAAAGGGGCTCGTGTTTAAAACGCATGGGGCAGAAAACCAGCTACAAGAACTTAGAGTTTGGTTTGAAGCTGAAGCGACTAACCAAGATATTCTCAGTGGACATATGCTTGAGCTAGTAAACTATATTCTGTTCAGCATCCTGTTCCAGAATGCGCGATATGGTCAGCCTCTAACCAATCCATTCACACTCAGCCGCCATAAGATAATGCACGGCGAATACCTAACCTATGGCAGGAAAGCAAACACAATCAGGGCATTCCTGATCTTAGACTTCCTGGCGCATTTAGAGTAAATATTAAAATTTAAAGCCCTTCCGTTTTTGAGAGGGCTTCTTTTATGGAATCATACAGTAACAAAGCGTACACTGACTCCTAATTAAATTGATTTTTCTCTTATTGCTTTATCCCATTGATAACATCCGCAACACACAGGACGATTAGATGCCGGTGCTAAAAAGGGATGTGTTTTAGCGATAACTTCCTAGTACATTGGAACCAAAGTAAGTTGATATTTTTCAGAGTTCAGAGTTACGCCTTCAGGCGTGATATACGTTGCTCTCACGCCTGAAGGCGTAACTCTGAACCTCAACAAATTTAGGTTCCAGTGTACTAGCTACTGAAAGTCCTAGTAGTCGCTGTAAGGAAATCCGAAAATAAGCGGACAAGCTCAAAAGCTAAATCGAATTCTTAAAAAACACGAAAGCCGCCCCGAAGGACGGCTTTTTATTTAATGGCGGAGCCGACGGGACTCGAACCCGCGACCTCCGACGTGACAGGCTCATCGTCTTCTCCTAATTTCGGCTAAGTTATCAGCAATAAAACACTTACCAAAACCGAGGCATCTTAGCTCAAGAAAGATGCCTTATTTTTGCGCCTTTTCCCCACGCCTTGTGGGTACGTTTTTGGGTACATTTTATCAACGGCTCTTGATTATATCTTCTTCCGTCTGTTTCATTTTCTCAGTTTCGTTCAACGCCCTCGCTAATGCTTGGAGATTCTTGAATTCTTGATACCAGTTTCTAGGAAGCGGATCTTTATTCAGGAGTTTGTGAAATGTATCAGCTTGTGTCTTTAGTTCCTTTAGCTCTTCTTCGTATTTCCGTCTCAGTGGCGTATCCATAGGTACTCCTCAAAAACGCTATTCTAACACCCCTTGTCAATTAGGTATAATCCCGCCTGCGGGTTACTTATGAAAATAGTAAATTTTTCAGGCTATGAATGGGTTGTCAAGTCAGGCAGCCGCCCGAAAGGACCGGGCAACAACTGGTGGTCAGAGAACCACGTTTGGGTTGATGAAACGGGTCTACACCTAAAAGTGGCAGAGCGACACAATCACTGGAAATGCGCCGAGGTGAAGCTGGCGAAGCCGCTTGGGTATGGCAAGTACCGTTTCTATGTGGATGGCAGGATTGATCAGCTTGATAAGAATGTGGTGCTGGGCCTGTTCCTTTATAAGAATGACAAGAACGAAATAGATATAGAGTTCTCCCGCTGGGGTAAGGAGAAGTCACGAAACGCCCAGTATGTGATGCGGGATATGGAGGTCACAAAAGAGCGGTTTAACATGAAACTTGCCGGAAACTATACGACGCACGTTATTGATTGGAATGATTATGCTGTCGAATACACCAGTATCCACGGACATTACTCCCGACCACCGAAGCAAAATTTGATTTGGGAGGGTTATTTTAGCGAGCAATACGATATGGGCGGTGAACTGATCAGAGGAATTCCAGAGGGGGATTTGAAAGTTCATATAAACTTATGGCTGCATAATGGACAGCCGCCCTCAAATGGGAAGAGTCACGAGATCATTATCAAACGATTTGAGTATGACCCGGCATCAAAAGGAAGACCCGCTGTTCATAAGAACATTATTGATGCTGCTTTTGGAGATTAATGAATGGACCAAAAGCGGCTATCAATTTTACTCTTTGTTGTCGGAATTGGATTAGTTTTTTATGGTATCTATACAGAGCTGCCAAACTGGTTTCCTAGTGGTAGGGACACTGTTTCCAATAAGAACTCGCAACCAGTTTCAAACGCGGTTTCAAGTTTCTACGTTATGTTCGAGCAGGACGACACAGGGAATAAGCGCCGGGATTTCTCTCGAAATGGTGATGTATGGATTGAACGCTTGGCGAACGGCACGACCCACGAGTTTCGATTAGTGGGGAGAAGCTCTGTAGGTAACTGCCCTGGAGTTTTAGCACGAAAACAGGATGGTGCTGAGATTTTCATACCGGATAAAGGTTGCAATGATATGACGCTGCGATATAGGTATCAAACACAGGAGTGGGGGACTATGGGTCAAATGCAGAACGTCCGGTAGTTCCTAGAGGATGACTATGACTTATATAATCATCGGCGTCGTAATAGTTGTTTTGGCGGTTTATATCTTTATCAAGAGTGAAGATAGGCCGATGGTTGATGAAGATGATGATGACCCGCTGGGTATTCTGAGGAAATAAATGAAGACCGTTGATGAGTTAGGGGCATTAGTGAAATCTAAATATTCCCAATATGGGAATATGGATGATGCTGAGGTTGGCCGACTAATACGGGCTAAATATCCTAATAAGTACGTTGAGTATTCATTAGACCCCGACCCTATGTTTGACCAGATTGGCGAGATACTTCAAAAGTATCACCCCGACCGTGGTGTTTTTACGTCCTTCTGGCAGCGGAGGAAATCCGCAGGACGAGGGCGGTTATTAACGGTATTGAATGATGAAATTCATCTGGCAGTTGAAGCAATAAAGCTGCAAGGAGAAGCCACTTTAGTTAAGGTCAGGCATGAGCTTGAAGTTGTATTAAGTCGAAATCACGCGATAGTCACCGAGCTTGCTACCCGTCAAGGGATGACCGTTGAGACATACCAGCAAGCCCTTTTGATGCAGCTTGAGATTGATAAGAAGATTGCCTTGCGCGATCACAAGAGCGACCTACGGATGAAGGAAGCCGAGCGGCTTGCTGATATTGAAGTTAGTAAGCACCAGAGAATGAGAGTGCTTGAAGCCGAGATGAAGGAGCGCGAGGCTGCGCTTGACCGAATGATGCACGAATACAAAACCACCCATAATCTTAGAATGTATCAGCGGCTTCAGTCCGAGCTTTCCAAAACAATGAAGGTCTATTACGAGATGAAGGATAATGCAACGACCCCGTATGACAAGGCAGAGGTAAAGAGATTGAAAAACGAGATGAATACTTATAGCCGAAAGATTAAGGAACTTGGAGAACTGCTTTGACCGACTGGTATAAGAAACTCAGTGGCAATTCAAAGGAGGAAGACTTTCGTTTTCCGAAAGCCGAACAGACTTCCGCCGAAATGTGGAAGCAGGCAAATTCCAAGTACAAGCTACGGCTATTAGGCGAGAATGAATCTACTCAGGTATTGCTCTCCGAAGAAGAACGCGGCGAGCATATGCACATCATTGGCACGACTGGCGAAGGCAAATCCAGATTCTTAGAACACCTAGTACGGGAAGATATAGACCGGGGAAATGGACTGTGTTTTTTAGATTCCTCAGACGGCGGCGATACGGTTTATAAAATCCTCGCCTACTGCGCCAAAGTCGGCCACAAGAAGGTTTTATTGATTGATCCGGCCTCTAGGTATGACTACAACAAAATTGTTCCTATAAACCCGCTACAAGGAAATAAGGAAGCCTCAGTATCGAATGTTCGGGATGCCATTCAAACTACCTTTGGTAATAAAGATCAGTCCGAGACTCCGAGGATTCAGCGTTACCTGACGGCTATTCTGTCTTTACTGTGGAACGCGGGAATGACTATCAGGGAAGCCAAATACTTCTCTGATCCTCTCTACATCAGGGAGCGGAAAACAATACTGGAACAGTCCGATGAAATGGACAGGCATAGACTGGCGCTTGAAGAGGTTTTTAATTCTAGGGCGATGTATCTAAATGAGCTTCAGTCCACGCTCAGGCGATTGGAGGTCTATCAGCACCCGACGCTTGAACTGATGTTTGGAACAAAGGAAGGAATCAAATTCACCGACTTAATATCTCAGGGCTGGGTGGTATTAGTGAATCTGTACTCAGGCGCAGGCTTTGAGCCGATACACGCCAAACTTTTAGGTACGACGATTATCAATGAGATTGTGGATTCGATAGACCGGCTGCGGGATCACGGCTGGAAAGGCCGGTATTATCTCTACATTGACGAGGCTGGGCAGTATGCCACACAGAAGCTGGCAAACCTTTTGGCATATAAACGAAAGAGCGGATTAGCTGTCATTATCGCCCATCAATACTTTGGTCAGTTTGAGGATAAAGCGGTATTGGATGCGGTATTGAATCTTTGTAAGCTGAAAGTCGCTTTTAATATTCCAAACCCTGATGACCGCTTAAAGGTGGTCAAGATGTTCTATGGCGGTGCGCTGGCTGACCGGGACGTTTCCTATGCCCTGTCTCAGATCAGGAAGCAGCACGCCGTTATTAAACTGTCGAAGATGGACCCGGCGCTAATCAAGATACCGAACGTGCCTGATATTGAAGTGGATACCAAGCCTTATTTGGAAGCACTGTATAATGAAAGTACATACCTAGACGTAGACGATTTACTCAATGAACAACGCAAGCGATTTGAAGGACAAGATACTGTTCGCGCTGAGAGAGGAACCAAACCTAACCGCCGAACAGCTAATAAGGTTGACGGAAGCAAAGCCGGATACCGTAAGAAAAGCCCTCAAAGCCCTGTGGGACAGGAAGCTGATAATTCCCAAGCCGATAGCGGTCTTACACCAGAACAAAAAAAGCGGTTCGAGGATTTATTTTTGGAAACGAAGTGACGACAAGCGCAAGGCCGTATCAGAGCAAAGCTGGAAGCACGAAAAGGAGTGTGGCGACCTCTATGTTGCTTTCCGCAAGACTGGACTTTCTTTGATCTGGGAACACCAGTCTGACCAAAAAGACGGCTTTCGTTTTGACCGTGCTCTCCAGATTTTCGGCAAACAATTTTACTTTGAAGTTGAACGAGGCACCCAGGAAGGGATAGACATCAGAGAGAAGGTTCAGCAGTACCTAGCCAAGCCCGGTAGGTTTTATGTTGTCTTTACGGTTCAAGATTACCAGAAGAATCCTTACGAACCCATCACGAAGACTGCCGCTCAGTACGCCAAAGAAATCCTTCCAATCCTTGCCCAAGCTAGGCGCAACAATCAATTTACTGTAGCCCCACATCTTAGGCTTGTCGCCACCCCTTTAGCCGAAGTGTTAATGAGTCCTGTCGTCGAATTTTACTCGCTCGAAACCATTGAGTGACCTTCCAATGGTGTTTCCAATTGACATCCAAAACTATTCCAATAAAGAGGATAGCCGCACAGTAGGAAATCCTTTTATTCATCGGTAAATGCGGGTTTCCCAATCTTCCGACTATTCTTATTTGTTCCTGATTCCGGCTTGCAGCAGTCCCTCTCGCTCCGCTCGGGATAACTTTACGCCCCATTGCTGTTTTGAGCGGTATACTTTAGATAGACGATAGGCATTCGAGTGCCACGCTATGTAAACCGCACGTTAGTCAGCAAGCCCTATATGGGAATGGTCCTCGGAAGAGGGTCATTGGGTGTCGTAGAAAGAAGACCGGGAGGTATTCTGGAAGGCTGTAGATCTGAAACCCACAGAGAAGCAGTCCGTCTATCGTCTGCTAAAAGAGCGGCGAGTTGACACACAGGGGCTTTAAACAATTTGCCCCTGTGGACAACTCTCGCTCTGAGATTTAACCCGGCATAAATTGAAAATCATTGTACTCGACCTATGACACAAGGGAACCCCTGACTGCTTGATAGGGACCAGGAGGGAGAAAGGTTTGAGTATGGAAAAGTGGAAAGTAGTCCTACTGAGGGAGCTTCAGAAAGAGTATTACGGAGGGAAGAAGAAAGATCCCTGGGGAGACTTGAAGTATTTGAGTTGGAGAACAGTAGCGGTGGGAGTCCTGGCAGTGGTAGTTTTGAGTATCTGGGGGTGGTAGCCCCCTTTCTCCCTTGTCCTCGTAGTGTAGCAGTCGAACCCTTGCGTCAAGGTGCTCGTTCTAGGATTTTCAAATTATTCCGCGCCGTAACCCGCAAGCCTCAAATCTCTAGTGTAAAGTTGAAAGCCCCCGGTTAGGAGGTCTTATTTTCGTCTACGGTGATAATGCAGTCACCGCATAGTCTGAGGTCGTTAATGTGTTCTAATCCTGGTGTTGGTTCTTTCATAGGCGTTGTTTACATTTTGAGCAGATTGTTTGATCATAGGATGCGTCGTAGAGTGTTTTAGCCGTGCAGCAAGATGAGAGGTGGCCGTACCAGATGAGGAATCTAGTCCAGAGGGTCATGGGTCTAATTTGAATAGTTGTTTAAGGTGTTGTTTGAGGGCTTGTATGTCAAAAGCATTAAGCCAGCGTCCATCATCCAATGGGACTTTCATTCCGTCTTTTAGCTCCTCGATTACTTCAAGCTGGGCCTCTCTACGGACTTCACGGATGAAGGCTTTAATGTCAGTATCTGTAGCCACGTCATTATAGTTCTCACCATATTTGAGAAGAATATCAAAGCCTGCATCGCTATCTCTCTCAAACACGAACGTTTTATCAAAATCTTCCTCCCAACTTTCTACTTGATTCTCTTGTGCTTGTTTTGATTCTAGGTCTTGGGTTCTGGTCATAGGAGTTTAGTGTTAACGATGCCAGTCATTTTAATAAAGCAGTCATCACAGACGATTGCCATACTTGGGTTAGTTGATGCAGATTCGACGTCCCAGAGGGATTCAGCCTCTTTATTAGCTTTATAATCAGACCAACCTTTTTGATATGTTTGCTGACACATAGAGCAGGTATATTCTTCGTTCATATAATTCGGCTTCTTAGGCCGCAGGAAGTTAGTTGTTCAATGTGATTAAGTCTATCAATCCATCTCGGTAATCTTGCCAATCTTCTGCTACTACAAGACCGAGAATTATTGCTACTGGTAGTACAACGGGTAAGAAAATTAGCTTTACGATTTTAGAGGCTATTTTAAATACAAGGTTCATACGCTTTAGGTGGGTTAATGATTAATTCTGGATTTTCATAAATGTTGCCGATGACTTCGAGTTCTTTATGTATATTCCAGATTCCCCAGTGGTGAGCTTTTTCTGTTTCTGTATGCCAGAATTCATACATTCCTCTGTCTTCATATTTAATGAACATATTTCTTGAAGAACCCCAAGATACAATATCTCCCTCAAATATTTCCGACCCGTTCTTATCTAAGAGTCCGGTGAATTGCATTAGCTCGAACTTGCTTTTTAATGTAAAGCCATACTCATCGGGCTCAACAGGGATATTGTAAGGATCAAAAAGGTCTTCAGGGACTATCATCTTTTTTTCTCTTTTATCCCAAGCTCGAAATTTGATTATTCTATTCATAGTTATTACCGTGCTAATGAAGCACTGTTAGTTGATTAATCTAGATCAAAGATGTGTGTCTTACCTTTTAAGACAATTGTAATTCTCTGCCTAGTCTCGATTGACTTGTGGATATGTTTCTTAAGGTAGTCTGCGTGGATGGTTTCACCTGAACCCATAATATGTTTATTCAGCACCTCAGACTTGGCGATACTTTTCACATGCTGAAGCAGGTTTGGTTTGCCGGTAGTAGTTCGCCAACCAGGGCAATTCTTAACCACGCATTTTACCAGTGGTGCGACAAATGGTTTCTTCATAGTTTACTTGCATATTACTTTCTTATAACGACAGACCGACCACGCCTGAAACCCTTGCCGGTCAAACTTCCCTTTAGCGGCTTGCAGGTTGTATTCGAGGTCATACATCTCAGCAGGACAAATTCGGCCTTGAACATTGACCTGTAAGAATCCGCAGTCTACTGACCACGCCTTGGCTTCATCGCCTTTCTTACAGGCCATAGACTCGCCGTTATAAATACAGTTATAGCCTTTGTTGCCTGAGTTCTGGCCGCTTTCCGCAGAGGCTATTTTCATAAAGGTGTCCGTATGGTTGCCGAAAACATCTCGTACCCTGTCCTCTAGGGTTGGCTCTTTGGCTTCTGCTTCTTTTACCACCGGGTTTGCTATCGGCGTTTCTCTCGGTTCGATTAAGAAGATGTTCTGAATCTTAAAGCTGTACGTTGAGTGCCACTGGGCATAATCTAGGGTTCCTTTAATGAGCAGGAGAAGAATAAAGCCGATGGTCAAGGAGTAGCCGATAAGTTGTATTTTGTTTTTCATATTTGTGTTGGTTAATGATGAGTTGTCCACAGGGTTATCCCCATTGACAGCAATTGCAGATGTGCCATTATGAAGATATAAGGGATATGAATTTTAGCTGAGGCTAAAAATAAGGCTTAGGGCATTGGTACCGCTACCGGAAATGTACCTACGCTTTCCCTTCGTTCTCTTGTTCTTTTTTACGCTTTCTTTTCTCCTCCGCTTCCTCGTGTTCTTTCAAAAACTGATCTAGGTAGTCGCTCATAGTTAGGGCTTTAATGATTCACAGATTGCTTTGTCGGTTGAGGTGACCATACAGTGTTGATACTCGGCTTCGGTTGGTCTGGTAGCCAGATAAACGAAGCCAAAAAACATAATGACTAGCAAAATCAGGTAGAACAGGTCTTTCATACAGGTTGAGATTCTTTAATAATTTTGTAGATGTAGGTCCGAGAGCAGTTATGCTTTCGAGCCAACGCACTGATGAAGCGTTTCCGACCTTTTTTGATAAGCGATTTATAGTCTCGCAGGACTGCTTTTGTATCCACTGCCATATGTTTTGTTTCTGCCGTTAGGCGTTAATTGATTAGATTTCGGTTAATAGCCATTCGTCAAATGTTTTGAATTTTAGCTCTGAACGCTCAGGCATATTCAGTTTAGGAGAGCGATAGAAGTGTTCAAAGTTTCGGCAATACTGGCCGTACTTATTAATAGCGCGAGATAAACCGATATACTCATACTGGTTTGAATCTCCCCCTTCATTTTCACTCACAAGTTTGCTGACAAAGATTTCTTCTAGCTTCATATGATTATTTATTTCCGCTCGAATGAGCTTTAAGGAGTTAGGGGGAGAACGGCTTTTGAATCTCTAGTTGGCTTTCAATTCGTTGTCCGCTCCCCCAGCTATCTGTAATTATATTAACAGTTTACAGTTACAGTGTCAATTGACAAGTATTGTGGATATTCAGCGTAATACAGATTCATCGTGATCATCTCCTTAAATAAGCCAAATAAAATTTCGTGAAGAAACAGACTAAAACAGAACAGCTATTATTGGACTGCTACAACGAACTGAAGAAAGAGACAGGAGACATACCTACCGTCGCAGAGGTACAAGAGAGATATTTAGAGAAGTATGGAAATAAATAGTTTTGATAAATAGATAAAGAAATCAATATGAAGGGCGGTAAGAGAAAAGGAGCGGGACGCAAGAAAGGCTCCCTGAACAAAACAACCCTGGAAAAGAAAGCAGCAGAGGATCAGTTTATCAACAGGGTTATTCAGAATGTGGACAAACTCTTTAACGCCCAAATATCTATCGCTGAAGGATGCTCTTACTTGTATCGAGTTGACCAAATTGGTGAAGGGAGTAAGAAGCGCGAGGAACACGTTTTGGTAACCGATCCAGAAGAGATCAAAGCATACCTAGACGGTAATACCGAAGATACCTACTACTACATTACGACTAAGACCCCAGATAACAAGGCTATTGATTCATTGATGGATAGAGCCTTTGGTAAAGCGGTAACGAAGATAGCCGGTACAGGAGATGACGGAGAAGTAATCGTGAAAATTGTCTCCTATGGAAATAATCCTCCCCCACAAGTTCACACCTAGAGACTACCAGTTACCTCTTTTACAAGCAGTTGATAATGGAATCAAACGCGCCGTCATCCTCTGGCATCGTCGCTGTGGAAAAGATAAAACTCTAGTCAATCTGGTAGCCAAGAAGATGATGGAACGGGTAGGAACCTACTACTACTTTTTCCCGACCTACAAGCAAGGCAAGAAGATCCTCTGGAAAGGAATGGACAAGGACGGCTTCAAGTTTACTGACCACTTTCCGCAAGAACTCAGACAGCGAACGGATAACACTGAAATGCTGATCGAGTTCAAGAATAACTCGGTCTTCCAGATTATCGGCACAGATGATTATGATTCGATTGTAGGTACTAACCCTGTTGGCTGTGTGTTCTCAGAATATGCTCTTCAAAACCCGAAAGTCTGGGATTTCATCAGGCCGATACTGGCAGAAAACGGCGGGTGGGCAATCTTTAATTACACTCCAAGAGGTAAGAATCACGGTTACGACCTATATGAAATGGCTAGGGAGAATCCGAAATGGTTTGTACAGAAGCTCACCGTAGATGACACCGGCATTATAAGCCCAGAGGTTATTCAGGAAGAACGGGAGTCAGGGATGGCCGAAGAAATGATCCAGCAGGAATATTATTGTTCATTCACCGCAGCCATTATGGGAGCCTATTATTGGAAAGAATATGACGAAGCAGAGAAAGCTGGTCGGTTCACTAACGTACCTTATGATCCATCGGTTCTTGTCCACACCGTTTGGGACTTGGGGATCAGAGATTCAATGGCAATTGGATTTTACCAGGCCGTTGGACTCGAACGACGAAAGATTGACTACCTCGAATTCACCGGAAAAGGACTCGCAGAAGCAATCAAGCTCGTAAAGGAAAAACCCTATACCTACGGCAAACATTTTGCCCCGCACGACATTCAGGTACGAGAGCTAGGGACCGGCAAAAGCCGCTGGGAAGTGGCCAAGGAATTAGGTATCGAGTTTGAGATAGTCCCGAATCTACCCGTACAGGATGGTATAGAAGCCGGCAGGAGACTCTTCAGGAAGCTCTGGGTTGATAAGACTAACTGCAAAGACTGGCTCCGATTAATTCCCCAATACACGAAAGAGTACGATGAAGATAAGAAGATTTTTAAGGATAAGCCGCTTCACGACTGGACCAGTCACGGAGCCGATGAACACAGATACACTGCGCTGGTAGAAGACCAGATGGTCAATGAAGATTTTAAGCCTTATGTACAGCCTCAGTGGGAGGCAGACACGCAATACTATGGATAGTGAGAAACAACAAATCGTTAAACAAGCTCGCGCCGAATACGACGCTGGTTTGCAATTCAGGCATCAGCGCGAGGCAGCTTGGAAGCTGGCAGAGGACCAGTATTTCAACAAGCAGACCAAGAGCCTAAAGCAACGCTATAACGTGCCGATCCCGATTGTGCCCGGCTTTGTTGAGACTTTGTTATCCAAGATTGATGATCCACCGTCTTTGAAGTTTGAACAGGCTGAGGAAGCGGATTACAAGGCAGCAAAGAAAGTTCAAGCCTTCTACGAAGCAGAGAGCCAGAACGAAGACCACGATTGGGATATGATTGACCTCGACGCCAAGAAGCAGGCAATTCTGTATGGGCGAGCAATCTTTAAGTTTTGGTCTGAATCAAAGCCTAAATACAGAAGCAATTTGAAGGTGGTTGACGTTTATGATTTCGTTGCTGACCCGATTGGCGGCGGTGATTTCAATAAACATCGCTTCGATTATGAAGATAATCTCTTTAAGAGTAGGGAGGATTTAAAAGAAGGGGTAAAAGAACGTGGATATGACAAAGAAACAGTCCAAAAACTGATTAATGCAACCTCGGCTGATAAGTTGGTCCAGAATGACAATATGTACCAATCCAAGCAAAGCCGAATGATGGCACTTGGGATGGATGGTATTACTCACAACTACGCAGGTCAGGCATTGTATAAGCTGATTGAGGGGTTCACCACTTGGAATGGCGTAAAGCAGTATGTTCTTTTCAACTACGAAACCGGGCTGGGTGTAAAGGTTTGCCCATTAACCGAAGTATTTAAGTCTGACCTATCACCTTATCCTTCCTGGGCTACTCACCGAGACATTTTCAACTTCTGGTCTAAGGCTCCGGTTGATGACATCGTGCCTCTAGCAGAAATGGCTAGAATCCTGGTTAATCAGGAACTGGATAACCGCAATAAGAAGAACTGGGGGATGCGTGGCTATGACACTAACTTGATAGCTGATCCAGCCGAGTTGAATTGGCGACCTGATGGTCTAGTTAAATTCAAGAATGTTGGCGCAAAGCGCATTCAAGACGGTATCTACCAATTTGAAACCCCTGAATTAAACGGCACAATTAACCTAGTCCAATACATTGATAATGTCATTGGCCAGAAGACCGGCGTTACCGCAGACACGCAAGGCCAGAGCAGCGAAGACAAGGTAGGTATTTACTACGGCAATATGCAGCAGGTAGCCGACCGCTTAGGCTTATACAACAAGAGCTATAAGAAAGCCTGGGCTGCTATTGGCCGAAGATACCTTTGGGGATTGTTTGAACACTTACGCGCTCCTATGGCTGTTCGGATCATTGGCGAGAAGGGCGCAGAGTGGGATGAGATCAAGCGCATTGAAGTAAACCCAAACTGGAATATCCGAGTCGAAGGCGGCAATGCTGAGATGCAAGCTGATGAAGTAAAGAAGCAGCGCCTAAAAGAGATTATGGAAGGACTGGCTGAAGATGAATTAGCGATAACTTCTCCGCGCTGGCGGGCTGAAACCAAGTTCCGAGCCGGAGGAGTTGACGAGGATGAAATTCGTATGGCCTTTGATAAAGAGAATGAGGGCAACCGCGAGATATTAGCTGAAGCCTCACAGATGATTCAGGATTGTCTAGCTAGTAAGCCCTACAAGGTCAACCGGGGCGCGAATACTGCTTTTTGCCAGAAGATTCTTGATTACGCCATTGATACCGATCTTCCGATGGACAAATTCAATAAGCTGATGGAAATTGTTGAAGTCCATCTCCCTATTGCTCAGGAGAACGCAGCCAGAAAAGCAGTACAGATGATGGCCCAAAGGGGAGCGATGCCGCAGCCACCGTCAGCTACGGAACAGCTATATGGCTCGCCAGACGCTGAAGATGCCCCGCAGAGCGCACCAAACACCCCAGGCGGTACTTTGAGCCGTTCACAGCAATTAAGCCCTGAAATAGCCCCACAAGTATGAAGGAATATTTAGAACGACAAGTAAGAAGCCCTTGGTATGAAGAAACGGAAGTATTATAAGCTGCTTAAGCTCGGTTTGTTCCCCTACGATATTCTTGTATGTCAGGGGATGGAGTTGGATGAAGTTAGGGTTTACTTAGAAAGAAAGTACCACCTAAGAACTCTGGATCACGAAGCGTGGGAACCTGGAAGAGTGGGGAAAACTCTCCATTTCGGAACAAACCAGACTATTCTATGGCTTAAGAATGCTCCTACTAACCCATCTGGAATCGCTACTCTAGCCCACGAAGCACTACATTCTGTAATCCAGATATATCAGACAATGGGAATTCCATTTAATGCAGATAATGATGAAGTGGTGGCGTATGGAGTCGAATATATTGTTGAGCAAGTATTAAGGGATTTTAGAAAGCAATGATTGAACTCGAACAGCTAAAACAACTGGTTTCTGATCCGAGCTTTCAAGCAGAGGATAGAAAACTCGTAGCACAGTATGAGGAGCGTTTATCAGAACTCTTGATGAAAGAAAAGGCCATCGAGAATCCGGTTATCAAAGAGTTTTACGAGTATATGCAGTTTCAGGTGGAGCATTGCGAACAGCAGCTAAAGACCAACCGAGAGCTAACCGACCGACAAAGAGACGCGCTATTTGCCAAGATAGATATTTGTGACAATTTCACTTCCCTCTTTAACGGTAAAGCCAAAGAAGAATTGAGGCAGGATATTATTAAAGACCTAGATTATGGGCGTTCTCAACAGAATTAAAGCAGCGTTTAGCTCAATCCCTCATATTGGAGTTACCAAGCGAAACTTCCTGATGATCTCAGCAGACATAAAGAAAGGTATGGTCATTGTTTCTTACAAGGGGAAAGTGAAGTATGGAGCGTTCACAGATAGCACCTTGCGAGAGCTTGTGAAGCCCGATAAGTTCGATAAACACGCGGGAGAGTTTCTCGCCGCAGTTGGAAAATTAATTAACCAAGTAATAAACAAATGAGATTTATATTGTTCTTACTCCGAAAGTGGTTCAGGTACTTTGTGCAGCGACACCGCATTGGCTATGTGGTCTACAGCATAGAGAGCATTACCCTTGGTAAAAGCCACGCTTGGCTCAATACGAGCATTGGACGGATTAGAAAGCCATTAGGCACTTTTGAAACAATTAATCAGTAATCAAACCATATGACAGAACAAGAAAAGCAGGCTAAGAAAGAGCTAACCGCTCTTCGTAAAGCCGCAACCAAACTTGGCGTGGAATTCAAAGAAGAAACCACGGCTGAGGAATTAAACGCCTTAGTCGAGGCTGCCAAAGTAAAGGCTGCCGCCGAAAAAGAGCTTGAGAAAGCTCGTAAGGCTGCTGCTAAGGCGGAATTGGCTATTACTGCTGAGATGACAGCGGATGAAATCTACGCTGCGATTGAAGCGGCCAAGGTAGCAAAAGAGGCTAAAACATCCTTTGATGTTTATACCAGAGACGGTGGCTATGTCCGCACCTATTCTTTAGAGGATCACGGCGAAGATGCCGAGAAGTTAGCTAACCAGTTTGCCGGCAAAATCGGCGGATCAGTCAGATAGCTCTTTCCAAACCAACTAAAAACAATCACACCCTTTGGGTATTCAGCGTTGATACCTAATGAGTTTCGTGATTGTTCTCATTAGGTTCAGCTTTGAGTCACCGAAAGGTGGCTCTTTTTGTTAGCCCACAACCCAAAAGGGCAAAGGCTTACTTGGAGCCTTAATCCATTTCTTGCCGAGAGAACGGCAACCCAAACAATTAATCCATAGGAGTACCTATGCCAAATCCAGAACCGTCTGACAACTTCGACCCAGTACCGGGCGTGAAGTATGAGGACGAACCGGCTGAGCAGCCGCAGGACCCAAAAGAACCTGAAAAAGCTCCAGAGCAAACTGAGGCTCCCAAAGAGCCAGAAAAGCCAGTCGAGGCTAAGACTGAGGATAAAGTGGCTGATCCTGCTGAGGCACCCAAAGCCGATGAGGGACAACCGCGCGATCCTGAAGGTAAATTTACCAAAAAGCCAAAGCCCATTGCTGATCTCTTATCCAAGAATCACGACCTCAAGACGGAAAACGACCAGCTTAAAGAGCAAATTAAAAAGCTCTCAGAGCAACCGGCTTCTGTACAGGCGGACGACAAAATCAAGGCACTTGCTGAAAAGTATGGTCTTGATGAGGAAATCCTTGCTGACATCGTGGCAACGGCCCGCGATGGTTTGAATCCTGAGCTTCCCAAAGAAGTCCAGGAGCTACTAGAGGAGCGAAAAGCTGAGAAAGAACAACAGGAAGAGTTGAAAGCGTTTAATGCGCGAGTAGATTCCCTTGCCAAAACTTTCCCGGATGAGCAATTCACTGATCCAAAAGTCAGAGAAAAGCTCTTAGCTCTTGCTTACTCAACTGAGAAAGCACCTGACGGCGAACCGTACTTCCAAAAGGAACTTTCCGAACTCTATTTTGGCTTTATCAAGCCTGAGATAGAGCCGGGGAAATCGAGTGCTGAGTCTTCACAAGGCGGCACTCAGGCCACCGAAGTCATAGACTTTGAGGAAATCTATAACCGCGATGATCCAAAAGACATTGACAACATGGATTCGGCTACCTTTGAGAAGTACAACGCTTGGGTAAGAGAACACAAAGAGGGCAAATCCCCGATTCAAAGAATTAAATAACCCTCACTTAGATGCCCAACTCACTATCTGCGTCATTTCCTACCCGGTGGGGACGCGAAATGCAGGAACGTCTGGAAAAGATGGACGTTTTTCGCAAACAAGCGAACTTCCGGCTGGAAAGCGACCTCAAAGACGGCGACACGGTGAAGCGAGTTTACCGCTCCAACATCGTTCCTGCCGAATACACTCGTGGTAGTGACGTGACCTTCAAGGACATCACCGATACTGCGGAAAGCCTGACGGTTGATAAGACCCCAGTGCTTCCGTTCTACGTTGATGACCTCGATGCGATCCAGTCACACTACGACACCCGCGAGCAGTACACCGCTGATACGGTTAAAGACCTTAACCACATCATTGACGGCTACTACCTCGCTGAAGTAACCAATGCGACCAACACCATTGATGCTGCTGATTTCGGTGGCACTGCTGCTCAGGCCGCAACGATTACTCCTGCAAATATCCAAAAGATGTTTGCCCTTGCTCAGAAGAAGCTCGCCCGCAGGAACGTCAAGATGGGCAATATGTTTGCCAACTTGACCCCTGACGTTTACCAGACCTTGCTTGAATACTTGGCTGGTAAAGAATCTGTCTTAGGTGACAGAACCGGCGAAAACGGTTCTATGGGTAAATACTTTGGGTTCGACTTGTTCGTTTCCAATGCTACCTACTGGACTGGACGTTTGAACTTAGCCACTCAGCCAACCGCTAACGATACGATTGTATTCAACGGTGTAACCATCACCTTTGTTTCTTCCATCGGTTCTACCGCTGGAAACGTATTGATCGGCGCTAACGTTGATGCTACCCGCGTCAACTTGGCTGCGCTGTTCAATGCCCCTGGTACAACCAACTCCACTCAGGTTGCTTTAGCCAACGATGACCAAGTGAAATTCTATGGTTTAACTGCCACTGACGTTCCTGGTTCAGACTGGATGAACATTACCTATCGTGGCGCTGGCGGCGTAGTTGTTTCTGACACGCTCACTGACACTACCGATGGCTGGTCTACAACTCTTTGTATGAACCAGTTGATGTTTGGTGAAAAGGGTGCGGTTGACTTTGTGATCCAGAAGCAGCCGACCGTCCAGATCGAGAAGGCAGAAGCCCGACTCGGTTACAAGGTAATTCCTTACACCCTGTTTGGAAAGAAGACCTTCCAGGATGGAGCTAAGAAGCTCGTCAACGTGAAAGTAAATACCTTCTCTTACACCTAATCTGAGTGATTAGCCCTTTGAGGGTTTGGGTCAAAACCCTCTCTTAATAAATAAGGTAAGAGCCTCTGTTTTGGAGGACTCCTACTAAGGACAATTA
This sequence comes from Acidobacteriota bacterium, assembly GCA_040754075.1. Lineage (NCBI taxonomy): Bacteria > Pseudomonadati > Acidobacteriota > Acidobacteriota bacterium. The sequence continues at coordinate 272,206 of JBFMDH010000004.1, read as the reverse complement.
TGAAAGTATTTAATCGAGGTGTGAAAGTGAACGGCCCTCTCTTCGCTGACACTATCATCACCAGCGGTGGCATGGGTTCTGGTCACATCTATTGGGTGAAGAACCCAAGTGCTAGTGACTATCAGGCGTTCTACGATGAGCATTTTGCCGTCTATGAAAACGCCAAGCCGAACGTTTTCGCCACTATCTCTGATGCAATCGCCAATTGTGTTGCTAACGCAGGTGACATTATCCTGGTGGCTCCTGACTACACCGAAACTCGCACAGCCGCTATCACAGTTAACGTAGCCGGTGTTTCCATTATCGGTTTGGGTTCCGGTACAAAGCGCCCGACCATCACCGGCAACGGAACGATTGACGTATTCAACGTCACTGCTGCTGGTGTCACCATTGAGAATATCCGCTTCGCGGCTCCTGAAACCGACGACCAGACAGCGGACATCAACGTAGCCGCAGCCGGTTGCACCATTCGCAACACTTACCACATTGGTTCCCAGACTTCTAAGAATAAGACTGACATCATCACCGTCGCTTCAGGCGGCGATGATCTGCTTGTCGAAGATGTCGTAGCCTACAACACTGTTGTTGACTGTGTTTCTTGGCTTTCTCTCGAAGCCGCCGTTGCTCGACCCGTAATCCGAAACTGCGTTATCCAAGGCCAGTTTTCAACAGGCGTGTTGATGGATGAAGCCACCGCAACGCTGGCCACCATTCGCAACAACATCTTTAAGAACACCAAGGCCGCTACTGCCGTCGTGACGTTCACAACCGGCAACAGCACTGGTGTCATGAGTCAGAACTTCTGCTCAGGCCGTCACACAACGATTGCCTCAAACATCGTTGCTGGTACAGGTATGGACTTCCACGAGAACTATGTTGTCGAGGAAGCAGCCCTCAATGGCATTCTCGTTCCAGCCGCAGACGCCGATTAATCCCCTTGTGGATTCCCTCTGCTCTCTTTCCGGGAGCAGGGATGAACCCATAATTAATAAAGAAAACTATGATTTATTACGCATTGCAAAATGCAAACTCCAGTGTCATAGCGGTCACCGGCACCGCTACCCTGCTCAAGAGTTTGTTAGATACGGCTGGTTCAGTCACGCACGTCTTCCCGGATAGTCTCAACGGAGTAGATTTATACGTCGAAGACGGAGACATACGGGTATTGTTCGACGACCAGACCCCGACCGCAAGCAAAGGCATCTTGCTAAAGAAAGGTGTGTACTACCACTTCCGCCACGTTGACCTGTTTAAGATGCGCCTGATCCGCACTGGCTCATCTAATGTGGCCGTAGGGGTGCAGATAGGCTTTTCTTCACCAGAAGAAATCACCACTTCGTCAAACGTCGCCTTTGCTAGTGAGCTTCAAGCCGGTGAAGACCTGACGAACGACGTAATCAAGGTCGAGCAACGATTCAGTTATAACTACATCTCAACCGCAACCACGACTCAGGTAAAGAGTGGCGCAGGCTTTTTGCACGCTATTGTGGTTGGTGAAACCGCTGCCGGTTCAATTAAAGTTATTGACAACACAAGTGGCACAACAACCAACTTAGGAGAGTTAAAAGCTTCGATTGTTGAAGGAACGTATGTATTCAACTGTTCCTTTGCTACTGGACTCCGTATCGTCACCGCAGCCGCTTCCAAGATAACCGTAATCTATCGCTAATCATATGGATAAAAAATGCCCTTATTGTGCTCAGGAAGGGAATGATGTGGCCGCAGAGCTTGTCGCTACTAACCCAGCCGAAGGCATGCGCAACCAACCAACTAACTCGTATTTATGTCCCAATGGTCATGAATGGAGAGAATATGTTAATCCCTAAATAAATGCCTCGCCGCCAAACAAATCGTATATTCAACTGGCTTCGGTTCAACGGCTCATCTGATTTGATGACCTTGCCAATTACCCCCTCGACAACTTCGTTTTCGGTCGCCTTTTGGTATAAGCCGGTTTCCGTAGTTGCGAGCGCCCGCGTCATTGACTGGGGCGATGCCGGGCCATCAGGCGGGTTTACCTTAAACCAGGGTTCCCGGCAGCGATTGAGCTTCCAGGTATTTAACGGTGCATCACAAGACGTTGGTTTGGATAAAGAAAATACTCTCTTAGATGTTCCAATCCATGTTGTTGCCACCTATGAACAGAACAGCGCCAAGCTCTATATCAATGGAGTGTTGGTGGGTACTGATACCGCAATCACCATGACCGCACCGACGCAGACTCTAACCATAGGACGCAGGGCTACAGGAGCTACTAACTTCGCCGCCTTCCAGATGGGCGAGCTATTGTTCTATAACAACAAGGTACTAACGCTTGAAGAAGTCGTTGGTCTCTACAGTACCGGCAAGGTTCCCTCAAGTCCTACAGGCAAATACCTGTTCCAAGGTGACGTTACCGACTCTTCGGGAAATGGCAATAATGGCACACTGACCGGAGGAACCTATGAAACTGCTCCGATGAATCGGATTGCTCCGGTCGGCAGTAACAAGGCGCTCAATTTCGCCCTCGATACGACCAAGGTGGTGACTGTCGCTGATACTGCCCTTCTCAGGCCCGAAGCAACCCACACCTTCACTTGGGCCGGATGGATTTATCTCTTTAACACGAATGAAAACGTGCTGCCGCGAATCTGCGGTAAAAACCCGCACTTCTTCTGTTTTATGGGCGATCAGACCAACGGTATGAGAAACCGGCTGGCTTTGGAAGTTGAACGCAGTGCCGGGGGGACTGTTGAGTATTGGGGATCAACACGCTTGCAAGCTCACAGGTGGTATCACGTCGCAGTCACCTTCAATGATGGCACCACTCAGATTTATGTGAATGGTGAAGCCGATATTATGTCCACTATCAATGTCAGTGACCCTTATGCTAACCCTATCAGTTCTACCGTTGGCGCAGATTTCCTGATAGGCAATCGAAATACTGGCAGCCGCAATGTACCAGGGCTTATCAAGGATTTTCGCGCACATAATGTTGTGCTCACTCAGGATGAGATTAAGCAACTTGTCCGTGGAGCCGCTATCACGCGAGGGCTGGTAGGTAAATGGAATATAGATGAGGGAACCGGCTCTACCGCCGCTGATTCATCCGGCAACGGCTATAACGGAACTATTACCGCCGCAACGTGGGAGAGTTTGACCAACACCCGCACGCAAGCAGGCGCTAGAACTGCCGCAGGAGCCAGAACAGCAGTAAGTTAATACTTAAATATTTAATCTATGACCGGCTCACAAATCCTCGAAAAATTCCATAACCTCATTGGCGATGATCTTGGTGCAGATTTTGAGTTGCAGTTGGCAAATGATGCCAAGAACTCCATTGAAACCGAGCTTGAATTGGAGATCACGAAGAAATTGAATTCTTCGCTTTCAACCAGCGCAGGACAGACTTATACCACCTCAAGAGCATTACCAAGTGATTTTCTATCGCCTTTGGTTATCCGTGTAGGGACCCAAAAAGTCTACCCCATTCCCTTTGAAGCACAGATTGATTACCGGGAAATCTCAGGTTACTACTGGATTGACCTAGCAAATGATGTGTTTTACCTCACCGGAACGCAGGGATCAGCCCAGACGATTTATTTCTTCTATCAGAGAGAGACTGACGACCTTACCACCGCCACAAGTCCGATATGGCCCACAAGATTTCACTCGCTCATCCCTTATGAGATGGCCCGAAAATACTTTGCCATTGACGCGGGTGAAAAAGGCAGGTCGTGGAGTCCTGAAATGCAATTGTATTACACCGAACTCAAGAACCAGATGATCCAGTGGGACCATAAACTAAAGCTCAACGGTATGGATAATTCAACCACTCCCTTTGATGCGGCATTAAGTAGCGAAAATAGAGTTCCAATCTAATGCGAATCAAAACCGTCGCAAATTTCCTTAAAGGACTCATAACCTCGATTGAAGACTACTCCATTCCAGACGGAGCGGCTTCGAGCCTGCTCAACTGGCGCTACAAGGGAGACAAGATAGAGCTTCGGAAAGGTTATAAGGTTCTAGGGACCGAGCAAAGCGGATCAGGGAAAGTTACCGGCTTGCACGTCGCCTATAAAGCTGATGGCACTCAGGTCTTATTTAGGAAACGAGGTCGGAAGCTGGAATATTACAGCACCGCTACCAGCGACTGGGTTGAAGTCGGGACCAATATCTTTGCTGCTGCTGATTCCAGCAACTACGCCACGTTTACTAACTACGCATCACTAGCCGGAAACCAGATGCTCATTTGTGCACCGAATTCTGGGCCGTTCAAGATAATGGTTGCTAATCCTGGTGACTACTCAGACCAATACAGTTCTACTAAGAATTTCAAAGGCTACATTAAGATAAAGCAAAACCGTTGCTTTCTATGGCAACGCACCAAATCAGGCTCGACTGAGCAGAACGACTATACCGGAGCCTATGGCTCTTACATTGATAACGCTCAATATACTTCGGTCAGCGGCGAAGCAACAACTTCGCTTTCAGGGACACTCGCATTTAAAGCTGGCGGCTCTAAGCGCACCTGTTTTGCAGTCCAGATAACAATCACAGCAACCGGCGAGGTTTATACGGACGATTACAACGGTGTCCTCACTGGATCACTCGGCGGTACTGGAACTATCAACTACATGACCGGAGCCTACACACTCTCCAATGCGGGCGTGGGAACTGCAAACTACCAGTGGGAAGATTCCACTAACCAGGGCGTGATGGATTTCTCTAAGTCCACCCCAAGAACCGCAGGACAGGGCTTTGTATTCCGGCAAGATGACGGCGGATCTCCGATAATGAACGTAGAGAGCTATGGAGATGTTGAATACTGCCTTCATAAGAAGCTCACCTACGCACTTACCCTCACCGCCACTGACACGAGCGCCACAAACTTGATCTATCGCCAGAATGTCGGTATCCCTAACGAGCTTGCCTCAGTCGCTACGGGCGACGGCATTTACTACGTTGACGACTTCGATCAGACCGATCCGAAATTCAGACTGTTGACCATTAACAATATTTCTACTCAAGTTATTCCCCTGCCTGTTTCTGACGAGCTTAATTTGCAGGATTACCGCTTTGATCAGGCAGTAACCTATGAGTGGGGAGAGTTTGTAGTTTTCGCCTGTCGCCATAAAGATGTCACCAATAACAATACGCTGTTTATGTATAATAAGCGGCTGAAGCTCTGGGAAAAACACGATTATTTTGTGTATTGTTTGGCTGTTTATAACGGCGCTCTTGTAGCCGGTGAATCCATATCTGAAAATGTAGTTGAACTTTTTAGTGGCTTTGATGACAACACCGCCACGATCCCGAATTATTGGGAAGGTAATTTATCCAAGCTCGACCTCGAAAATTTAAAGCGTGTCAAAAAGTTTTGGGTTCAAGGTGAAATTTCCAAGGATCAGGTCTTGAAGATATACGCTTCTTTTGACCGCAGTGCGTATGTCTTACTCGGCACTCAAGAAGGCAATGATGACAATGTAGACTCTGCCCCTCGTACAGTAATCGGCTCTGACGTAATCGGCCAATCTACGCTCGGTGGTCAAACCTCTACTTCTGTCTATAACTACATCAAAGAAATCAGGCTTATTCAAGGCAAGTTCCGCGAAGTCAAAATCAAATTTGAGTGTACTTCTATCGGTTACTGTTCAGTATCCTCTTACACCTTCAATGACATTCTCACCTATGTAAATAAGCTCCCGACTCGTTATCGAGCATAAATAATTAACTCTACTCCAATGGTATTAATCCCCAAAATCTCCGCACTGTTTGAGACTTCGCTTGCCTCGGCAATGACTGCCGCCGCAACATCATTTTCTGTCGTTTCAGGAACAGACCGAGACGGCAACGCCTTATCTGGGCTCTACGGGTTCATTATTGATGAAGGAACCGCAGATGAAGAATTTGTAGTCGGCACAATTTCAGGTACTACCGTAACAATCTCTAAAAGAGGCTGTGATGCTGATGATCCTGAAACAGAGGTGTTGGCCAACAAAAAGGCTCACCGCAGAGGCGCGAGCGTAAAAATTACGGACTATCCAATCTTGGCCTACATTCGCAATATGCTTGCGGTTGTCAGTGGCTATGAGCTTCCAACTCTACTTCGCTATGCCTCTAATGTCGGCAATCCAACTAATGACTATGATATTGCTCATAGGGCGTGGGTATTAACCGTAGTCAATGGCGGCGCAGTATCGCACGATAAATTGATTGTTGCAGGGACCGCAGGTGAGACAGTAGCAGCCGGAAACCTAGTTTATTTTGATGATACTGACAATGAGTGGAAGAAATGCGATGCGGACACCGCAGCCACCGTTGAAAACGTAATCTTAGGTATTGCCCAAGGAGCCGGTGTAGACGGCGGGGCAATCTCTGGTGGTGTCTTGCTCTTCGGCTTAGATGAAAACCAGTCAGGATTGACCGCAGGTGCGCCTTACTACGCTTCCAACACGGCTGGCGAAATCTCTTCGAGTGCCGGAACGAAGGAAGTAACTGTAGGGTTCGCCAAATCAACCACCTCACTTTATTTTTACCCTCGTTTTGACCAGCAGCTTACCGAAGACCAGCAGGATGCTTTGGCGGGAACATCTGGCACGCCTTCTGGCTTAAATAAATATGTAACCGCCAATGATGTATCAGCAAGCGCGGCAGCCGACAAAATCGTGCGCTCTGGTTCAGATAACTTCATTGCTTCAGGTTTCATTGGGACCAGCAAAAAAGTCTCTCTCTCGACTACTGAACTTACTTTCACCGATGGGAATGGTGGGGCAGGAGCGGGAAGCGAGCAGACCCTATTCTCAGCAACCATCCCAGGCGGATTGCTCGGCACTAATAACGGCATCAAGTTCAAAATTTTTATCCGTGATGCGAACATCCTACAAAATGCTGCTTCGTGGGTATTCAAGGTCAAATACGGCGGGGTAACGCAACTGACTTTGAATAGTGTGGCTTCGCTTAATAACTTAGCGGGACTGAGTGGCTTCTTGGAAGGATACATTTTAGCTGATGGCGCGACCAACGCTCAAAAAATGACCGCTGAAGCATTGCTACTTGATACCGCTGCCAGTACCGCTGAGTCTGCGACTGACGCCGCAGTTTCGATGGACAAGTCACATTTCTTTGCTAACGCCGCAGGAGCGATTGATTCTACGGCGAATCAGACTTTAGAAATCACCTTAACCCAAACCAACAACGCAGCGAATGACTGTGTTGTTGAGTGGTGTGTAATTGAGAGCATTAGATAAACCATATGCCAAAAGACATTATAGGAACAAACAACGGCCAGCAATTCTTTGTTGGCCAAGATACCCCGTCAGTAGCTCCACCTCCTGTATCTACTCCCACAACTCCAACTTCTCCGGTAAGAAGGTATACTGCGCCCGCGCCAAGCCCAGCACCATCTTTACCTGTGGCTCCTACTGTGGCTAAACCAAAATTGCAGACGGTAGATGAGAATGCCATCCGCGAAGAAACCCGAAAGCGGATGCAAGGCACGATTGATGCGATAAATGCCAACTACGCCAACCTTATCAGTCAGGAGCAGGTAGCGGGACAAGACCGATCAGGTCAAACAAGGTCCATTGTCTCACGCTCCGGGCTTATGGGTTCTGATTTTGGTCAAGCCCAGCAGGAAAAGACCACTCAATTTAACCAACAGCAGGTCAAGTACCTCGAAGAAGAAAAACAGGCAAAGGTTAATGCCGTACTTTTGAACATCGAAGACCGCGCATCTGAGGCCATCAAAGAAAGGAAGGCAGAAGCCCAAGGACAGTACGAACGGGATATGGATGCGTTTACACAGGCACAAGAACAAGCCAGGGGTGACTTAAAAACCCTTGCTAGTAGCGGCGTGGATTTGAAGCAACTCAATCCGGCTCAAAGAGCAGCCCTCGCCAAACAAGCTGGCTATGAAGACAACGATATGTTCGACCTTGTTTATAACGCAATGAAAAAGAAGTCTGAACAGATTGATTATAAATTTGAAAAGCTTGCAGATGGGAAAGGGCTGTTCTACGGCATTGACCCTATCACAGGAGAGCTTGTAACAAAGAATGTGGAAATGGACATACCCGATGATATGGATTTGACTATCGCTCCTGATGGAACCCCAATTCTATTTAACAGGACTAAAGGGATTGCTCAAATTGCCCCCGGATTCGGTCAGGGAGAATTCTTAAAGCCCGAAGAAACCGACCCAACATACGGCGGACTTACCAAAGAACAGCGCACCGAGCTACAACGAGTCCAGGGTAATGTCAGACAAGACCCAGACATTAAGGACTTTATTATTACCAGAGACGGCTACGAGCGGGTACAGACCGGAGCAAACCAGAATAACGCTCAAGGCGACTTGGCTTTGCTTTTCGGCTTTATGAAGATGCTTGATCCGAATTCCGTTGTTCGTGAAACCGAATTTGCTAACGCCGAGCAAGCACAGGGAACATTGCAACGATGGTTCAATATTCCAGATAAATTCATCAAAGGTACTCGATTGACCGAAGAAGGCAGGCGCTACTTTGCAGATGCCGCTAAGGACCTCTATTCCCGAAAAGAAATGAGCTACCAGAGAGCAGTAGATTTCTACGGAAACCAGCTCGATCAGTTTGGTATCCCTAGAGAAATGGGCCTTCGTGATTTTGGTACTACCTTTGAAGATGAGCCGGTATCACTGACTCCATTAAACGGCAATGACCCACGGCGCTTTACGAATCCGCTTGTAAATAAATATCCATACCTCGAAGTAGCAAGCTTCGTTCAACAATACCCGGACGCGACCGAAGCGGAGATACAAGAGCTAATAGGAAACTCGCCGGGAAATTTTACTAAGGGTGGTAGCACACCTTACCTGAAGACCCTAGGTGCTATCACCGGATTAGATGGAAGTAAGTACTGGAAGTGGGGTCTGGACGTAGATGTGAAGAAAGGCGATCCGGTGAAAGCCCCGGTATCAGGAACAGTTATTTACGCAGGTGCTAACGGCGGCTTCGGCAACCAAGTGAAGATTAGGACTGATGACGGAAAGGAAATTTGGCTATCACACTTCGACGCATTAAAAGTTAAGAAAGGCCAGAGAGTAAACGCAGGACAGGTAATAGCTCTTGGTGGTAACTCTGGAAAGGTATACTCAAACGGCGGTGACGGTTCCCACGTTGATATAACAATGCCTAAAGGAAACGGTTCTTATTACACAGCTAGAGAAGTCAAATCATTCTTAGATAAATCATATGTCTAATCGAGTCGAACAATTTAAAAAGCAGAAAGGTATCCAGACTGCCCCAAGTTCTTCTACTGGCGGATCTTCGCGCGTTCAGCAGTTCAAGCAGCAGTTACAGCAAAAACAGCAGGTCACTATCTCACAACCGACGCAGGAAGAACCGAAAAAAGATGGATTCCTTAAATCACTGGCTAAGGGAATCGTCAACCCCTTTGTACGCACTGGTGCATCCCTTTATGCGGCTGGGGTAGGTTTTAAGAATGCCCTTGAAGCTAACGCAGCTAAACGGCGCGGAGATACAGAAGGTTATAAGCGCAATCTTGAAGAAGGCTATGCCCCTATTCGGAAAGGGGTCAACGTTCCCTTTTTCGGAAACACAAAGGTTATTCAAAAGCCAGGACTTGATGCCGCTGGCGTTGGCGCAGAGGGAGCCACATTCTTTATCCCAGGAGCAAAGGTAGGGTCACAAGCAGTAAAGCAAGGGGCAAGACAAATCATAACGCGAGCCGCAGGAAAAGGAACGGCAATAGGAGCATTAAGCGGGGGAGGCGTCGGACTACAGAAAGAGGACAAGACAGTAGGAAGTGTCGTTAAGGACACTACTATTGGCGCTGGGGCAGGTGCTTTATTCGGAGCCGCTGCCGGAGCATTATCTAAGCCAGCCGCTAGTGGTCTTCGCACATCAGCCGAGAAGTCTTATTCCAAAGGCATTGGAGCTACTACAAAAGAAAACAAGATGCTTTCAGATAAGGTTGTCCCTGAATTGATAGACCGCAAAGTTACTGGCCTGACTAGAAACACTTTATATAACAAAGCACAGAGAAACGTGGAAAAAGCAGGGGAAGCCCTGGAAGAAGGTTATGCCAAACTTCCAAAGAACGCCCAGACTACATGGACTCCCGTATTTAACTCAATTAGACAAGCAAAGGAAGAATTGATTGTCAACGATGTTGTAATGGACGTTGGACGCTACCGAGCACTTCAGGGACTAGAAAAAGACCTTTTCGATATAGTCGGGGGGAGCGCCAAGGAAGCGCGAGAGGCTGTGGTTTCCGTTGAAACAGCACGAAAAGTTCGTCAAATTTTAGACAGGTCTATATCGCAAAAAAGTAAGATATTTGGTCTTACCGGCAAAGAAACTGACAGGCTCGCTGTCCAAAAGCTCGCTGCCAATTCTATTCGTCAGCAACTTGCAGAAGATTTTCCTGATATAGCAAAGCTTAATAAGGAATTCACTTTTTGGAGCAATGTAAGGCAAGTAGTAGGTGACACGATTCAAAGAACCAAATCCCAAAACCCTATTAGCGATCAACTAGCCATAGAGGGCGGAGCTATTGCCGGTGGCGTGATCAAAGGAACCGTAGGCAATGTAATTGTCGGTGCGGCTACTTTGAAGTTCTTAAAGCAGGCTGTTCAGTCAACCGGATGGAGAACCACATCAGCAATAATAAAAACCAGCTTGGCGAATTCGCTGGCTAAGGGTGACTTTAAAAAGGCCAATATCCTGCTACAGAAGATTATTGAATCTAGTCGGAAGAAGGACTAAAGATGAGGTAGCCTATAAAGATTATTGCAAATAAAACAGCTATCATACCGCACAGCGTACACGTTCCACAAAATCTGTCAATTAACTCCTCATAAACAAGCCAATAATTAACCAAGAATTAATGACACAAGAAGACCACGATTTACTCATCGAGCTTCGCACCGAAGTCAAAGGGATGCGCGTTGACATCCGAGATTTAAAGGACGGCACAACCGAGCGACTCACCGACGTTGAGCGTGATGTAGATGAGCTTGAGAAAAATAAGGCAAGCAAGGTTGATCTTGCTCAGACAGACAGAAGACTCGACCGTGTACGGACAACGCAGAATCTTATGATTGGTGGCTTGATTGTCATAAACGTCCTCCTGCCTTTCATCATCAAATATCTATTTGGCTAAGAAGCCCCTCAAACAATTAATCAACAATCATATGAACGAAGACATACAACCATACGGGCTGTTAGTCCGTGATCCCTTACCAGGGCAGGCAGTTTATAACCGAATCTTTGCGGGTGGAATTGGGTCAGGGGAAAGTTTCAACTGGAAACCATTTCTCCCACCAAGAGAACGTCAATACCGAATCCCTTTTTGCGTCGCTTTCAGCCGGACTAACTGCGCTGAGGCCAAAGGCAGGAAAGAAGGCATAGATATTAACCTGTCAGACCGGGAACTAGGCGTCATCTCAGGCACAACCCAGCAGGGTAATTACATGGATACGGTCAGTGAGTTCTTTAGGCAGAAAGGGATTACTCTAGAAAAGGACGTACCCTTTACGGATGCAATGCTTAACCTAAGTACGCCGAACGCTTGGGCAGATATTTTTAACCTCCCTGATACGACAGAAAAGAAGCGATATAAGGGCGGCAATTTCAGTTGGGTATATGGACTGGGCGCGATGATTGACGCGCTTAATTACAGCCCATTGCAGATCGCCGTAGGCATCGGTTCTAATTGGGAGTCAAACGGCCCGATTGGAGCACCGGCTAAAATCACAGCCTATCACGCAGTTACTTTGTACCACATAGATTCTCAAGGTAATAAATACATTCAAGACAGTATTGGAAAAGAGTGGAAAATATTAAAGCCGGACTACCCACTCACCGGCACATTAAGTTTTCGGGACTTACCCGAAGACTGGAAGGATAATATGGCACGTGTAATTCGTGAGCCTAATGGCACAATCCGCATTGAGTTAGGCATCGGAGACAAGAAAGTAAACATAGGGATTAATGAAGCCAACTTTGCCAACAAAATTGCCCAAAGCGGCGAACCAATTATTGATGTTCCTGCGCCAAGCCCAAGCAAGCAGATTGGCGTTATTGAACCCGGTTTGGTTATTGATTCCGAGTAGTCCCTGTGGACAACTCAACCCCTGATTTAAGGGAATGAGAGTATAATTGAATTAAGAATTAATGAAATTTATATGAGTCCCCGATTTACCCTCAATAAACAAGATGCAAAAAAAATCCTCAAAGGCGCAGCAATCGCCGCCGGAGGTGCTATTGCCACTTATCTTTTGCAAGAACTACCGAACGTTAATTTCGGCCAATACACACCGCTTATTGTCGCCCTCGCCTCTGTTCTGCTTAACGCTCTTCTGAAATTCCTTGCTGATCAGAAGCTAGCACGAGACTCAGAAGTAACTATACGACCGCTCAGAGACGATGAAATCGAATAGAGAAGCATTGTCAAAAGCTCGCAGGAAAGCCAAGCGTGAAGCTCAGAGGCGGCATGAAGAGTCCATAGTAGCTCGCCCTTATTGTTCCCGTTGTAACCGCTCGCATTCTCGAAGTCAGCCTCATTCCTTTTAACAACTGAATAGGACGAAAACTCCGCTCCCTGTTATGTGGTACAGGGGGCAGGAGTGGATTCCTCTTCCGGCTAGATATTGGTCTAGTGGGTTACCCAGAGGAGTCCGCTTCTGCAAAGGAGGACAACCAAATAATGAGTGAAGAGTATTCTTTCTTTCCAGACGAAGTAAAAAACTCTCTTCCCAAGCTCTACTCTCAAGAGCAAGTCAAAGACCCTATCGTTTATGCGAAGTGGTTTTGTCCCTGGAATCAGTGGACGTGGTTTGCAACCGAGGGTGAGCAACAGGAAGACCAGTTTATTTGCTTCGGTTATGTCATCGGACATGAACGGGAATGGGGATATTTCTCGATTACCGAGCTTGAATCCATCACAGGACCGTTTGGCCTCAAAATCGAACGGAACATCTACTTCACACCTAGACCGAAATCGAAAGTTTCGGAAATCAAGTAAAAGGAGATACACAGATATGGCAGCACAGGTTTTAAATCTGTATCAGATTGTGAAAGTCGAGGGCCGCAAGAAACCCTTGTGGAATCGCGCGGGCATCGGCTTTGTCAATAGCGATGGTTCAATCAACCTCACGGTTGATTCGCTTCCGGGCTGCCGCTTTCAACTCAGGCTTCCTAACCCGAAGCCAGAAGAGAAGAAAGCGAAGACTCGCAAAAGATAGTTCGCCGCCTATTTCCCACCTCTAATCCACTCATAACGCCTACCGGGAGCTGAAAAATGCTCCCCTCCCTCTAATCCTGCTTCTATATCGACCTCATGCGGTTGGTAGCAACGAGCCAACAAATAGGAGCAGGGTTAGAAGGAGACGACGCTATGAGAATCCAAATCGGAGCCAGTTACACCGCCATCTCGACGCTTTCCAAAGTCGCCTTTCTTACCTTCACCATCCGTGACGAGAAAGACCGGCAACGCTGGGAGCGTATGAAACGAACCAAGAACATCAGCTTGCGGAGGGAAAAGTGAAAACACGCTGGTACACCTCAGCTACTGGTGTCTGCTTACAGGCTGAAAAGCCTTACCGGAGAAATCATGAAGATCACCATTACCAGAACAGGACCGCCACTCAACCATACCTACTGGAAGATAGTTTACCTGCTTTGCATTTTGCTTTCGCTGATGTTTGCGCCGGTAGGTAAAGCCGAGGTTACGAACAAGGTCACTTCGATTCAGCGAGTCGAGTACCACAACCGGATACTGGAGAACTATATCCAGTATCTCAAACTGAGGAGGTTATTGAATGTCTCGGAGAAAGAAACCAGTGCTAGTCGAGTGCAAAGACTATCCCGGCAGATGCCGTCATCACCTAACACCCAAACAGCACGGCGGAGACAGAAGCCCTGAAAACCTACTGTTGCTTTCCCTTGATAAGCATTCTGCTTACCACAGATTGTTTGGGAATCTCAGCATCGAACAGGCAATTCAGCTTCTCGTCCGCATCCACCGAATGAAAGGTCGCTGCCTTTACGGAGCGATGGGACGACCCTGCAACCTTGCCCCCTGCCTTGACCAGAAAGCCAAAACAAACGGCCACAAGAAGAACGGCCACAAGCCGGGACGACAAGTATTCCGAATGCTCAAGTGATTCACTCATTATCTCGCTGCCTTACAAGCGTATTGCAGTAGAGACTAAAAAGACTGCCTAACCTTTCGCGCCCGGTTGTGACAGTCTCTTTTTTTCGATAGAATCCGCGCTATGAAGCGGTTTGGTGACGACAGACATACAATATTTTGGGGTGATGCCTTGAAGGTACTACTCAAGATTCCTAATGCTTCTATTGACCTGATCTTTGCTGATCCTCCATACAACATAGGTAAAAACTTCAATGGCACTAAAGACAAATGGGAATCTGACGACGCATATGTCAAATGGTGTTACAAGTGGATTAGTCTTTGTATCAAGAAGCTCAAGCCCAATGGCAGTTTCTATCTAATGTCTTCGACACAGAATATGCCATACCTTGATATATACGTTCGGAAGCGTCTCACTATTCTCTCACGCCTTGTTTGGTACTATGACAGTTCTGGTGTGCAAGCTAAGAAATACTACGGCTCATTGTACGAGCCGATTTTATTTTGTGTTAAGGATAAAGCTAACTACACATTCAACGCCAATGACATTTTGGTTGAGGCGAAGACCGGAGCAGTCCGAAAACTAATTGACTATCGAAAGCCAGTACCAACCGAGTACAACTCACAGAAAGTTCCAGGCAACGTCTGGGAAATGCCCAGAGTCCGTTATCGAATGGACGAGTATGAAGACCACCCGACACAAAAGCCTATAGCCCTACTCGAAAGAATCATTAAAGCCAGTACCAACGAAAATGACCTTATACTTGACCCGTTTTCTGGAACATTCACCACTTCCTATGTCGCTAAGGAGTTAAGTCGAAGGTCAATCGGCATAGAGACTCAAGAAGAATATGTGAAAATTGGATTGCGTAGATTAGAGATTGCATCTGATTATAAGGGTCAACCTCTTATAAGACCGGCGCGGACATTTGAGCGCAAAGCCCATGCACAAGGGGCTTTGTTTGCCGAGGAGTAATAGTGGATCACGCATTTACCAAAACAATTAAAGAAATTCTGGCTAAGAATCTTGGCGACGATGCAGAAGCTATATTTGATGTCAGTGAGATTCTGAAATATATCAATATCAAAACCAAGTCAGCTACAAGAGGTTCAAAGTCGCGTGGAAGTTTCGCCAATCTTTATGCGATTTACGTTTTAGTTGAAGACTATTTAGCTAATGGATTTGATAAGTCCGACAAGTATTCAGACTATGAAGGCGCAGTGTTCACAGCTCTATTGAAAAGACAACGAGAATTGCCCTTTGGTCAGAAGCTCCAAAATCACGCATTAAACCATCGTCTCAATGAAGAGTTTAAAAAGTATTTCCCCACCAGTGAGACAATACCTATTCTCCGAACAAGTAACAGGTATTGGTTCAACGAAAATATGCTCAAGGTTGAGGCTAACGGCAACGAATATAATCTAGCGCAATCTATCATCGAAATAATTGATGCCTATATAGGGGCTAAAAAGGATGCCTTTGACCAATTCATAGAATTCTGTGAGCAAGCCCAAAAGCTGGATGAGGAAGGCGCAGCCAAGTTCATTACTGATCTACTAAAACCTACCGTTGATGCCCGTATTTTCGAGATAGTCAGCTACAGCATTTTGAAATACTACTATCACAATCAAACTATCTTTTGGGGCTATGACCTAGAGAATATTCAAGAGGATAACCTCAAGCTGTATAAAACAGGCCGAACTAACGCCAATGACGGCGGTATTGATTTTGTAATGAAACCGCTCGGTAGGTTCTTCCAAGTAACCGAGACTGTAGACGTAAAGAAATATTTTTTGGACATTGATAAAATCGAACGGTTCCCCATTACTTTTGTTGTTAAATCCTTAGACTCCGTAGATGACCTCCGCAATGCGATAAAGGAACAGGCTGAAAAGCAATTTTCAATCAAGGCTATTGTTCAAAAGTATATGGACTGTATCGAAGAGATTATAAACGTCCCTGTATTACTTGAAAGATTTAGGGAAGCTGTTGGTAACGGATTTTCAAGGGACATCCTTAACGAGATTATCAAACAAAGCAAAGTCGAGTTTAACTACGATGAGGGCTTTGAAGGAGAGATAGCCGAGGCAGAGGCCGAAGCAGAAGCGGAGGCAGTTATTGCCCCTCCTCTCCCTCTTGAATAAAAAAGCCCCAGCTTTCGCCAGGGCTTTCTTTATATGGCGCAAAAGCAGATTGAACAATTCGGTTTACCCATCTGCCGATACTTCTTAACCGTTGCAATCGGCCACTGGTGGCAGCCGCAGGGAGTAGGCCGAGAGCAACGGCCTAGTCGAAAGGGGTTTCTGGATCATTCTCTATTTCATCTACGCCAAGCGTTTGTTCCACAGCTTTTTCAGAAGTACCACCTGACTGCTTTACTTCTTCAACCTCTTTCAAATAATCTTGAATGGTTCCCTTTGCTTCTAAGGCTTTTAATTCAACCTCAGTAAGCGGGGTATTGGTACGAGCACCGAGTACAGAGTATTTGACTTCTTTGGTCCCAGCGCCTTTTGCCACGACTGTAATATCAAACGGCATTGGCACTTCCTCAAAAGCATAGTCTGGATTAGATTGCAATGCTCCAATACCTTCAAGAACAGTAGCGGGCATAAAATAGGCTTTTACTTGTCCATCCCTGCGATCTAAGACCCAAGCCACGAACTTAGTATTGAACTTGCCTTTAAACTCGCTTTGATACGCTACCGGATCAGACAACAATCTAATTCGATTTTCCCCCTCTTGAATTTTCAGATAATCACTTTTACCCAATAAGCCATCAGCTTCGGCTTTCTTCAGGGTGTCTGCTGCATTAAATTTTCCCATATTAGTGTTCCTTCAAGTCGGGGGCGCTTGCTAACAGTGCGCTAACAAGTGCCACCCGGCACTGTACTTATTAATATTGATTCTTTGCTTCTACTTGATCGGAGTAGAGTCGAGACCTTACTCCGGTCAGCATAATTTCGATGCGCTTTAATTCCCATTTAAGGGCAATCTCTTGTTTACCTAACGGAGTTGTTTCCCACTCCATATCAGTTCGCGTATCGGAATATTCTTTTGGTTGGCCTTGCTTCTTAATGGCTAGCCACCGCTCAGCTTTTTGAAGCTGTACCTTTTTCATCTTGTTTGAGTAGAAGGCGTACCAGCCAGCAAGCTGCATGAGAATGTCACCAAGTTCAGAGGGCGGTATGGATTCACTCTTCAAACGTTCAGTGATTTCATTGATCGAGCCATTGGTTTTGACGAGCGCCATACTAACTCCCTTCTACTTTTTTAAAATCGCTGGTAACAACTTTGCGCGGTTCGTCTTTTTCATTCTTTCGCACAGAGATGAACTCAGTCTCTTTGATAATCATTCCCTCTAGTAATGGTTCCTCGCCTGCGGCTATCTTTTTCTTCGGCTGCTCGAACAAGTCATTCACTCTTTCAGAGATGTAGTCAGTAAGACCGGCTTCCTTTAACTGCTCGACAACCTTTACTTCATCCACTATCACCGCCGTCTTTCGGACGGAAAGAGACACGGTTGCGCCCTCGATCCGGCTACTAAACTCGCCACGGCTTTTGAACAATTCTATAATCTTCGTTTTGATCGCTTCCTTTGCGTCCTTGAATGGCTTGGCTTTCTCCTCAAATTTGCTGACCTTGTTTCCGGCTTCGATATAGGCGTACACCAAGTCTTTTAGAGGGATAGCTATTTCAGTCTGTTTAGGCTTCGCTAGTTCTGTCATAGATTTGGATTTCTATTTAATGATTAGGTAGGAGTATGCCTCGACCCTAGCATACGAAAACCCCGGCAGTGATTGGACCACTGACGGGGGTATATACAAAAGGATGATTTCAGATTGGTCCAATCAATCTAAGGTCAGCATAGCAAACGCACATGAACTGTCAATGAGGGTTTTCCACAGGGGAAAGCTCTCCAATCACAGGAGATTTTCTGCTAACATTTTTGCCATTATGAAACTAACCGATGAGGCTAAAAGCTACTGTGACCTAGCCCTTGGAAAACGGGTTAGAGACATCGAAGCGTGGTTTACACCTGAGATGGATCGAGTACAGGCTGACTTTGTTCGCAGAGGTTTCGGAGAGAGTGGTGTCTTAAATCAAGCCCTCGCTAACACGATCCTTGAACGCTGGCAAAAGATAGTAGATGCCCGCATTGAATGTTTAGTTGAGGCATACGAACAGCATGAATTAAAACTAGAGCTAGATGATGTAAACGATTTTGGTGAGAGGTTGGAGTCGAGTCGTGAAAATATAGTCGTCAGTATCAAGAATCGTATCGGCGGCGATCCTTCCGCGAGTTCATTGCATAAACTTGACCAGATAAACCGTGCAGCACGGCAAACGCTGTTGCTGGAAGTGAAAAAGTCTGAGTTGCGAATGAAGAGTCACAACAAGGATAGAGAGTTTATGCTCAGGGCCATAGAGCTTGCCCGAAACTGCATAAGCGAACCGGGCAAAATCTCCCCGAAAGTCGGAGCCGTGATCGTTCGTGATGGAGCCATTTTAGGAGAGGCGTATCGTGGCGAAATAAGGCCAGGAGACCACGCAGAGTTTACGCTATTTGAAAAGAAGCTGGCCGATCAGGAACTTGTAGGAGCAACACTCTTTACCACTTTAGAACCTTGCACCACTCGTAGCAGCCATAAAGTTCCCTGTGCAAACAGGGTTATTGAGAGAGGTATTAAGACAGTTTTTATCGGGACACTTGATAGAAACCCCGATATTCAAGGCGCTGGACAGCTCTTGTTGCAGGATCATGGTATTCACGTACTAAATTTCGACGGAGATTTAGTCCCAAAGATTAATGAAATAAACCGTGAGTTTAATCGGCAATTTACAGGTGCTACCAGAAAATCTCAGAGTGAGGTTAATAGACCCTATGTGCATATACTTGGATTAGGTGGCCATAGTAACTCATCAGAAATAGCTTTTGAGGTAGCTATCAAGAACAGTGGAGGATTTACAGCAAGGAATATCAAAGTATCTTGGACTGTGTACAGCAATGGGGAAGTTATTCATCAAAGCACGGATGGTTCACCAGTTCTTGAAGATAAGCAAATGCAGAAATTCTCCATCACTTTAAGAGGAGATTATTCCCTCAAGATTCACAACGAGGAAATAAAGGTTGAAGTACTACCACAGATTACCTACGAGAGTATTGGGGGGAAACAATACTATTACCGGCAACGATACTCCATATCAAAGCGAAAAGAATATAGACCGTTTGGCGACGCAGAAAGCAATTAATTATACAAAGCTTTTTCTGATAATATCCACAGCAAGGGGTTGTGGTCGGCCAGTTATTTTTCGCACGGAACATCAGCACACTTGATTGGTATAAGGCTCACGTATGGCTCATAGCGAATCTCCCATTTACCTTTCTTCGAGTCAACATTAACGCGAATAGTGTAATCGTCTCGCCACATCCCCTGATCCTTGCCAGGGGCATTACATGATCTTCCGGCACTAAACGTTACCATTGCCTTTCCGCGCCACTCATACGGCTGCGGATCAACACCGTTTAACTTCTCTGCCTGTGTCAGATTCTTAGACGGATAATACCTACCTTCAACATTAAAATTGGGATCGCCTTTCATTTGATAATAATTTGTATAGACACCTCTCTTCTCTGAGATAAAATAGGAACCCCCGCATTGGATTAGATGCCTCTTCCAATACGCTTCAGCCTGTTTCTTCGCCTGTTCTAAATAATATTCATCCCAGGAAAGAATTGTTTCTTCTTTGGATGATCTTGAGTTGGAATTTTGCGAAGGGGAGGAATTAGTCACTGAGACATTAGCTGGTCTAGAATTCCCAATATTTGAATTTCTGTCAAATTCCGTACCGCACGCCCAAACCGATAGCAACAACAGCGCAGCACTAATTGCTTTAAACATAAAGGGTCCGCCTTTCTAGTTTTATCGGAGTATACCCTGCTTCCATTTTGAGAGCAAACGAATTGAGTTCTATTTTCTATGGATGACAAAATCCGTCTTCACCGAGCGGTATCAAACTCTTATTTCCTTACTGATTAACGCACGGCAGGCCCAAGGGCTTTCCCAGAGAGAACTGGCTTCAAAGCTAAACACGGCTCATTCGTTCGTCGCTAAGTATGAGTTAGGAGAGCGCAGGCTGGATGTTATTGAATTCCTTGATATAGTCAAGGCACTGGAAGCCGATCCTGTAAAGATAATTAAGCAGCTTGTGGAAAAGTGAAAATGATATACTGTGGCAAGGAGGACACTATGCAAATACAGGTTACTAAGTTTAATGGGGAACGCCTTCGGTATGTCACCTTGCCAGACGGAGGGATTCTCTTTAATACCAAAGATGTAAACCAAATCTTGGGAAGGGTAGGTGATCCGAACGAGCAACCGGAACTCGACAAAGCAGGAGCTATACTACTTACTTCGGGAACTGAATTTTCAGAATTCTTAATGCGGGAATTTTCTGGGTATGATGATGAAACCCTGGTCAGACCGAGAGAATTAAACTGGGATTAATCCTTGTGGATAACTGCCATTGACGGATTTCATATATCTGTCATGATGTAGGAAAGCGTTAGTCCTTTTCAAACCACACACGAAATCCTGCTACATTAAGAACCCTTTGTTTAGGGTTGGTCTGTATCCGTAGCAGGTCAGCCAATTCTAAGCCAAGGGTTTTTTGTTTGGAGTGGGTCGCTCCCACAACTTATGTGGACTTCCAGCTTTGGCTGGGATTCACTCCAAGCAAGAAACTAGGGGTGGCGGACAGTGAGCCGCAACACCGTTAAGCAAGAGCTGGTGCACCAGTATGCGGACGAGGCTTATACCTTACTTGCAAGAGGTAGAATACTAAGCCGAGTGTAAGTATCGAGACCATTGCTCTGTAGGTCTAACCCTACCCCCTAGTTTTTTGCTCTCTAACTTTCCACGGTGAGATTAAAAATAGATTCGTTGATGTGGGCGTTTGGTACCAAGAGGTTTTGCAGTTACGCGGATTGTATACAATGAAACGTAGCGGATAAAGCAAAGCCTCCCTACACCAGCGAATCTAAAGAATGTGCCTCGCCGTTGGAAGCTATTGAGAATAAGCCGAGGGTGCAACCTGAATTAACAGGGACCAAAAATAAGACCCGAAAGAATATCGGCGGATCGAATCATAAATTGTATGTTGCTGGTGTGGCTAAACACCGAGTGGGGAAGCGTAATCCCGTAGGCGCAAATCCTACCGCCAGCAGCATAGAGTCTATGACTCTCCCCCGATAAATCCAACTCGACACCGTACCCAAGCGCCTTAAAAACTTAATAACAACTCGACAGGACTATCCTTGACTGGGAATTGACCCGATATTGCCAGGCACCCCATCAGTCCACTAAACAACATTTTTTGGTACCGAAAATGTTGAGATAGAGACTAAGACGTATAAGAAAGGGGACGTATCGCTTAGATAGTCCGAGCGACTTGTTATTAAAAATCGGCGTTTATATTCAAGAATCTTAGGGCTTCTCAGACTTGTCCACAGGACATCCACCGCCAGCACCATTCTTGGGTCGGGAGAGAGGAAAGGAATGAGGGGGAACAGTGACCACAATTCGTGTCCACACTTATGAAGAATAAGGAATACAAAATCAGGCATATTAGGATGGATGATCCTGTCTGGGAAGACCTTAAAGAAAAACGCCGACGATCAAAATTATCTTGGAACCAATTTATCAAGTCATTAATGGAGGGGCAAAAAGGAAACAAAGATGGATAACGAGAAGTTAAATGAGTTCTTTCAACTCACCCCACAGGATTTTAGTATGGTTTTGGAAGGACTCGAAGCTCTAAAGAGCAAGGACTTTGCCGGTGAATTAATGAGTGGTCTTTTTGAGGCAATGCTAGTTGATAAAAAGAAGATGTCCCCTGTTGAGCTTCAGGAATATGAAGAGAAACAGCGTAGAAAGAAAATTGAAGAAGAACGGAAAAAAGTCGAGCAACAAGAATTTAAGAAAAGGATTGATGTATTGAAAGCCAAGATCACTTTGATTATCGAATTGGAAGAAAAGCGCCGTGTGCAAGAGGAACTTAAGAAGCCAGAGAGACAGATTGAAACAAATTAAAACCGCTGCTGGCCTGTTCGTGAAAGCGGCAGAGCTGGCAGCATCTTTGAATACAAAATGAGATGAGAACAGATCATTGTTATTACCAAACAAAATACATGAAATACTGGGTCTATTCAAAACCTAATGGCAATCAAGGCGGCAATGTTTACTTTTTGAAAGGTTTTAATAGAGATACCGGAGAGAAGAGAAAGGTGAAAATCAGTAGAGAGAAAATGATTCTAATTGAGGACCAGTTTGTAAAAGGGATGACCACTATCGCTGATAAGCTACTAAACAACGGAAAGAATCTAAGGAACCCAAGCCATATACCTTTTAGTTTTAAACATAATTAATCGCCGCACTGACGGCGGAGAGTAGCGAATATGAATACAGTCAATATCAATGGTAAGGAGAAAGAATTGGAGTGGGTAGAAAAACAAGGTCATTGGGACGCCCATTATGAAGTTGATGGTATCCCATTTAACGGCCATAGAATCCTTTGGTCATTCTCCTATGAGCCATATACCTATCTTAAAGAGAGCGAATTATCAGGAGAAGAATGGCGTAAGGGCGGAACGATTCACTATTTCCGTAATGGGGAACAGGTATTTGAAGAGTTTTGCAGAGAACCTGATTATGCTTCGCGTCGGATTCTGACTACGTTACCAAAATTGATGGAGTTTGATTGGAACAAGTTAGTTAAGGGAACAAAGATTTACTGGCGGGAAACACCAGCCTTGATTGACTATGTAATGTTAGACCAAGGTGCATTTACTGTAGTGGTTGACGGCGCTGATAGGTTTCCTGACCACGTTTGGGCTAAAGAAGATTGGGAAAAACTAGAAGACCCTACCCGCGTTAAGATAGATATTTTTGATCCTCATATTTGGTGGTGGAGAGATTAAATAACCTCCGCTCGAAGAAAGTAAAGGCTACCCTACGGCTCACTACGTTTGGCCATTGACTTTCTTCTCACTCCGGTTAAGAGGCTGTTTAAGGAGCTAAAGCTCCATTCTGCTACCGCAGAAGTCCCACCAATAATTAAATAGGGTAGCGACCAACGCTAAATAAATGGAACGTGTTTCAAATTACGAAGCTGACCAACATAGAACTTTTCCACCTACGGCTTGGTTGGACGAGGCTTTGCAGAGTATCGAATTGGCGCTACAAGATGCCATTAACGAGCAAACGGTTGAGGGAAAAGATAAAGTTCTTTTAGGGATAATTACTTATATTGGTGGTGTAATGGATGGGAATAGATTCATGAGAGAAAATCCTTATAAAGATAAACCACCACTACCACTAGAGCAATTGCGTAGAATCCACTATTAAAAAACGCCCAGAGCAATTAAACCCCAAGGGAGATAATGGAGTTTGCCTGTGCGCGTTTCCTCCAAGATAAAACAATTAAATGAAATCAAAATGACCGGCCAACGAGAAACCATTAAACAAATACCCCTAACAAGAGGTAGGGTTGCAATAGTTGATGCTGAAGATTATAGCTGGTTAAGTCAGTATAAATGGTTCTACAGCTCTAAGGGGTACGCTAGCACTAAAATAAACTACAAGCATATTTATATGCACCGGATGATTCTTGATGCGCCAAAGGGACTGGAAGTAGATCACATCAACCTGGACACCTTGGATAATCGCAGGCAAAACATCCGACTTGCTACGAAGTCACAGAACCAGGCGAACTGTCCGAAGCATAACGGCACGCAATCTACCTATAAAGGAGTCCATATTGCCAACAATAAACACAAGAAAGCTTGGCAAGCTCAGACCACATTCCAAGGAAGAAAGTATAGCTTTGGCACATTCGAGAACGAGTGCCATGCAGCAATGGTATACGATATTTACGCTAAAGATATGTTCGGAGAATTTGCAAACTTGAATTTTCCAAACGCCATTCACGGAGGCAAGCTATGAGTAATCAACATCAGTTCATTTTAGACTTGCTATCAGACGGGGCTTGGCATTGCTCTAATGAGATTCCTTTTCGTGATTATCGTAGGCGAGTGCAAGACCTTATTGATGGAGTAAACGCAGCGCATAAGAGGTTCCCCATCCAAAAAGAGCTATGTCGGGGGAGATGCGGGAGGAAACATGGTGCGGGCGTTAATTGGCTCAGGTTGGTTTCAACGGAAACACCCAAAGACGATAAAAGAGCCATCCCGAAAGAAAGTCCCCGCCAAGAGGCAAATTTCGCTTCTAGCGCAGTCTGCTGTGATTCCTTTATTTTACTTTCCTTCCATACAAGAGATTGTCCCAGCCTCAAACCCCAGCCCGCTACAACTGGTCAACAAGCTTTGAGTATTTAATTAATCCCTACCCATCTGAAAGAAACCCAGTTAGTAAATCAAATTTTGCATTATCTTCGCTTCAAAGGTCATACCGTCTGGCGCAATAACAGCGGCGCAATGTACACCGGAGAGCGTAAGCAATACCGAGTACAACTTGCCCCGGTTGGATCACCCGATATTATTGGCTGGCAAAAGGGCACTGGCCGCTTCATAGGTATTGAGGCGAAGGTGGGAAAGAATAAGCGCACAACCTATCAAGAACAGTTTGCCAACGATATGTTGAAAGATAATTGTCTGTACATACTCGCCTATGATCTGTCAGACGTGGAGAAGATTCTATGAAAGCCAAACTTGAATATTTATTGTCAGCCATACTTCATTGGCTGGCGGGAGTAATAGGGTTATGAACGAAGTAGAAAAACTAAATGCAATATGCTTCTGGCTAATAAAACAATGTGCTGAAACGGCAGCCGAAACAATGACTATCACTCAAGAACAAGTATATAACGGTGAAAAGCAACTTGGTGACTGGGAGATAATCGTTAGAAAGAAGGTTAAGCATTAACCCGCAATTCTACTATGCCCAAACCAATCATTGTCAAAGAAGGTGAAGTAGTAAAGTTCGGCCAGCTTGATTTCGAGCCAGCGCCGGAGAGCAGGAAGTTATTAGCTTACTACCGAAAGTGGTTGAAGAAGAACTACGGCCCTCGATGCGAAACAAGAGCCGCGTTATGCCCTACCTGTAGGCTATACGTCATCTATGACCTATTGGAAATAAATCTGCCCTAAAGGAGGAACGATGAAAGCAAAACTACCGAAAGGTGTCTATCAACGCAACAAGAGCAGTCCTAATCTATGGATCAGGTATATGGATGGGACCGGCAAGCGCATCAAGGAAAGCGCCCACACCACAGACCCAGCCATAGCAGAGGAGCTTTTGAGACGGAGGCTTATCGAGGTGTCAGAACGCAGGGTGATCCCAACCAGAAAATTTGAGTCAATCACGTTTGGTGAACTCTTAGACTTTTGGTGGGAGAAGCACGCCAAAGACAAACCGAGCAAGTTTCATTATCTGCTGCCGAGGCTGAATAAGTTTCGGAAGCTCAAAGCCCGTAACCTCACGCCAGAGATGGTGCAGGATTTTCTTGACGGTCTTTTGACCAAAGAGAAGCTGTCGCCGTCTTCGGTCAACCACTACCGAACCATCATCAATTCCGCTTTCAATTTTGCAATCAAGTGGAAGAAGTACGATGACAACCCTGTTACCCCGACCAAGCAAGTCCCCGAACGAGAAGCCAGAGACAGGTTCGTAGGAGTCGAGGAACTGGTAAAGCTCATCGAGAAGTGCCGGGAGGAAGAAGATTTTGAGCTTATGGGATTCGTGATCCTCGCTGCCTGTACGGGTATGCGTAAGGGAGAAATCCTGCCAAGAAAATGGTCAGAGGTTGGAGTAGATGAGGAGTATCCATTCATCTACGCTGCCAAGACCAAGAACAAAAGACCGAAGCGCCTTCCACTTCCAGCACTCGCAGTCTGGGCGCTAAGGCAACTCCCCAGCTACGGAAAGCATGAGTACCTATTCCCTGCTAAACCAAACGTCCGGTTTAAGGGGAACTTCTCCAAGCCGTATGTGTGGGATTTGGGAAAGCGGTTCAGACGGATTTGCAGACTTGCGGGTATAACAGACCTCCGAATCCACGACTTGAGACATTTCGCAACTACAATGCTCTTTATGAGCGGTGTTGCTGATGCGGTGATTCGGAAGCTCACAGGTCATAGATCAGAAGAACTAGAGCGGTATAAACACTTCTCACCTACGTTCAGACAACAGACGGTAGAGCTTATTGCTGATGGACTTACCGACATTATGGGTACAAAAATGGGTACACCCGCCGAAAAAGAAGAAGACCGCCCCGAAAGGCGGTCTCTATCCCCCGTTGATACGGGCTTTACTGGCGGAGCCGACGGGACTCGAACCCGCGACCTCCGACGTGACAGGCCGGCGTTCTAACCAACTGAACTACGACTCCGCAAACTTGCAAAGATTTTATCAATTTTCAAATACGCAAATGAGTGCAACCTTGATGGTGGGCGATACTGGACTCGAACCAGTGACCCCCGGTTTGTAAGACCGATGCTCTACCAACTGAGCTAACCGCCCAACGGCGAAAGATGTACTATACGGACTCGCTCTTCGGGCTGTCAAGACAATGAATATTTTTCTTTCACCCGCGCAAAATAGACAGGGTTTATTGCTCGCTCAAATTGATACCAGCACACTCATAAAAGTTGAAATTTATCCTCGGATTGGGCGGATAAAACGGATTTGACGGATGGCATTTAGCCGCCTCTGCCCAATCTGCTGGCTTGATTTTTATTTTCGAGAAATAACCGCTTTCGATTTTGAGAAATGCTCGCGCAATGACTGACCGGTATAAGACATTTGCGCGAATCGCTTTTGGAGGGTTTGTCATTACAAAAAAATGCTCCTGGTATCCCTGGTGAACTTTGCGTGTTTCGGCATCACTCAAAGCTCACCAGGAACACCAGGAGCAAAATCACTATCGAACCTCTTGCTCGGTGTATTGGCTTGGGAGAAAAAATTTTCAAATAAAAAGAGAAGCCTGCAAATAGCCGTCGGTGCGAACCGGGCGCGCGATTTTCAACGAGCGAACTCGTGCCGCTGGTTTCATCGGCGTTACCTACAGGCTACTCTCAATTGGCAATCAAACCTTTTACTACCCCCTCAAGGTCTGATTACCCTCCGAACCATTTATTCGGAGAATCAACCAAGGATTTTGCTAGTTGATGCTATGTACTCTCAATATTTCGTTTCGGCTTCGTGAATCAAAGGCTTCGCCATCAAAGCGCGCAATGATGACCGTGATGTTATCTTCACCGCCCCGGGCATTCGCCATCGCCACCAGTTTGCGGCAGGCAATATCGAGTCGCACGGCAGCTTGAACCACTTCGAGAATTTCCTGCGGCTCGATTTTATTCGATAACCCGTCGCTGCAAATCACCAGATAATCATCACGGCGCAATTCGACATTGGTAATTTCCGGTTCGAGATACGGTGAAATGCCTATTGCCTGCATAATCACATTGTTCGGCTGGCTCGCGGCATCGGTTGGCTCAAGCTGTCCGGTATCAAGCAGCAATTGCAGAAGCGATTGATCTCTGGTGAGCTGGGTGATGTCATCGTCTCTGATTAAATAGGCGCGTGAATCACCGACCTGTGAAATATAAGCATTCGTGCCTTCGACCAAAACGGCGGTCATCGTCGTGCCCATTCCGGCAAGCTCAGGATTTTTTTCCGAGCAATTGCAAACGATGCGATTGGCAATGCGCGTGGCTCTATCCAAACGCTCGCTCGCCTGCAAGGTTTCCGGGAAATTGAGCAAGGAATCCAGAACGATTTGGGTTGCCAGATCGCTTGCTACATCACCGGCGCGGTGTCCGCCCATGCCGTCCGATACAATCATCAAACTGCCACGGTCGCCGACTCTGTGCGAGGTCACGCCGAACCGGAGATTGGAATTTCCTGAATTTAAATCGGCAATCAAGTAAGTATCCTCGTTGGCTTGGCGTTTCATTCCCACATCGGTTTGTGCGAAAACCGAAACAAAAATCTCTTTCGCCGGAATTAAAGATAGACCACCCATAACAGAACTCTCCTGTGTTTCCCTCTCATCTGTGTTCTTTTAAGCTGGCATCCGTAGTTTGGCAAAAGGCGTGCCAGTAATTAATCAATCCGTTCAGGGATTCACCGACTCTATGCAATTCGTTATAAACCGAAGAAATATGCAGTTTTAAGCCGATTTTTCGAGGTTTATTGCGGTTTGCGCGACGGTCGTTTGCTGCCTCATCGGTTTAAGGTAGCTGTGGCTTCTTTGCAGCGCGCGCACAAATGCCACAAAAAATTAGCTCATCTTCAAACCGGTTCATCTTCGTTAGTGGGGTCTTCCTGCACGCGGATATGTTTGACAATCTCTTCGAGAATTTCGAGTTGCTGTTGTTGCATCTCCACCAGTTCAACCCACAGCGAATCGCGCAAATCATTGAACTTTTCATGCAGTTGCAGGATTTCCATTTCCGCCTTCAGATTGACTTCATAATCGTTGCGCGATTGCAGACGGTCTTTATCAGCCTGCCGGTTTTGACTCATCATAATAATCGGCGCAGCATAAGCGGCTTGAAATGAAAGCGCGAGATTGAGCAGGATAAACGGATAGGGGTCCCAGTGATTAATAAAAGCGGTAATATTTAAAATGACCCAGATGGTAAGCAAAATGGTTTGCGCAACGATGAAGCGCCATGACCCCATCACCTCGGCAAAACGATCCGCGAGTTTTTCGCCAAAGGTCAATTGCTCTTCATATTCGGAAGTGACGTTGCGGGCGACCTGCCGGTGATTGACGAAACGTTCGATGATTTCGCGTTCCTGCGGCGTCAGTTTTTTCAATTCATCGCCGATAAATTTTTTGGCAGTCTCAATACGACTGACGTGAGTCGGAGCATGTTCCTGTTCGTGAGCGCGTGTAATATGTTTTGCGAGGGCTTCTTTTTTGGCTTGAATCGCCTGCAGGGCTTTCAATCTCTCTTTTGAACTGTTCATTATCGCGCAGACCTTTCCGAGTTTATTTTATCGCTGCGTCCTGTGTTTAGGCTTTGTTATTTTTCTTGCTGATTGCCAATCATACTACGGCTTGCCGGTTGCTGCCTAACCCATTGGATGCTTAGCTCATTCGGTTGTGAATGAATTATAAATTAAAGTTTACCGCAGGCGTGGCTTTATGGTCAGAGCTTTCAAAATCGTCACGTTTTAAATGCCGTTTTTTTAGCCGTCAAAATTGTTTAAGGCTGAAATTTCAGCACTTAACTGAACGGGTAACTCTGGCACGCAAATTCCAGATAAATGATTAATGGTTTGAACCCCCTCAATAGTTTTTAAAGTGGTTGCGCCATGAAATTTCCCAAGAGGTTCAGTTTTGCCGCCCTCAAATTGCATACGAAAACCACCCTGTTGATTTCGATTGTGTTGATTGTGGTGTTTACGGTTGCCGGTTATTTTTCCAATCTCACGATTAACAACCTCACCGCTGAAGATGAAAAATATCAATCCGAATTGCTTGCGGTTCGGGTTGCCGAAATCATTGAACAAAACGTCATCATCAATAAAAAATCGCAGGATAAACCTCCCGAAAACCGTTTCGCAGATGCCCAGGCTGAAGCATTCGTTCCCGTCTGGACAGAGAGCAAAAAAATTCTCGAACAGAGTTTTTTAAACGCTCACAAAGAGATTGTCGAAGCGCGGGTTTATTATAAAAACGCTACGGGCGAGTGGGTTGAAACCCTGTTAATTCCTGCAACCGTTCAATCCCCCAACGGCTCAAGCAAGGCTTTTAAGCCGATTGGCACGGGCAATCGCGAAATCATTGCGACCAGACATCAGGGCGATCAGACTTTAATCACTGTCGAAGCCAGCATCGATATTTCCGATGATAGAGGCGTCAACCAATTCGGCGTTGTCCAATTGTTGCTGTCGTTTGATGAATCGCAAAGTTTCGGGACGTTGCTGCGCAAAACGCTTCTCCCTTCATTCATCCTGACGATTATTACCATCACCTTATTGGTCTATTTTCTTTTCAAATACCTGATTTATATTCCGCTCGATAATTTACTGGCGGCAATGTCAAAAGCCCAAAGCGGCGATCTGGCGATTGAAGTTCCTATCGCTTCGCAGGATGAATTGGGAATGTTGACCAATCAATTTAATCGCATGGCTGAACAGTTACATCAGGAACACGCGCTGCTGGAAGCCCGCATTCGCGAAGCGACCATCGAAATTTCCGAACGCAGCGAACAACTCGAAGACGCCAACCTGCATTTGTTTGAAATGCAGAAAGAGCTTTCAAAACTTGAAAAGCTCGCAACCGCCGGGCAACTTGCCGCGCAATTCGCGCACGAAGTCGGCACTCCCTTGAATTTAATTTCCGGTCATGTGCAACTGCTTCGCGCCCGCACCACCGATGAACGCATCACCAATCGTCTGGCGGTTATCGAAGCGCAGATTGACCGCGTCACCGAAATCGTTCGCGCCATGCTGGATGCCATCAAACGCCCGCGCCCGAAATATGCAACCGGCGACATCAACAAAATCCTTGAAAATATTCTCTATGCCATGCAACCGACGCTGTCGTCGCGGCAGGTAAAATTGTCAAAAGCTCTGGCTGACAATCTTCCGACAATCTATGCCAATGCAGACCAGTTGCAACAGGTCTTCCTCAATTTGATTAACAACAGTCTCGATGCCATGCCCGAAGGTGGCAATTTGTTAGTGGCGACCAGCCTGGAAGAAGAAAATATTCTCATCAAAATCTCCGACACAGGAAAAGGCATACCCGTCGAAGAGATTGGTTTAATTTTTGAGCCGCTGTTTTCAACCAAGCGTGAACAGGGCGGAACCGGGCTTGGGCTAACCATTGTCAAACAGATTATTCTCGAACATGGCGGCGAGATTCGCGCTGAAAGTGAAACCGGCAAACTCACAAATTTCTTAATTAAATTGCCGAAAGCAGAAAATTTTGTTAATGAATCAGGGGGCATACGCAATGCGACTATAATTTGGTGAGAGAAATCATGAAACAAATTCTGGTTATTGACGACGATTTGGAAACCTGCAATTTTCTTTCCGAAATTTTTTCCGAAGAAGGCTGGCAAGTGACCTCCAGTCAATCTGCCGAAGCCGCCATCGCTGCGGTGAATCGCCAACGCTTCGACTTGATTGTTTCCGATATTAATCTGGGCAGCAAAATCAATGGGGTTGCCCTGCTCAAAGAGTTCAAAACCATCTCACCACAATCCGAGGTCATTTTGATTAGCGGCTTCGGGTCGCTCGAAACCGCCGTCGAAGCGGTTCGCGAAGGGGCTTTCGATTACATCAGCAAACCGTTCAATATTTCGGAAATCATCGCCACCGCCAAACGTGCTCTCACCCAACAGAAGACCGAAGAAACCCAGGCAGTCATTTTGAAAGAGTACAGCGAATCATCGGGGCTTATCGGGCACAGCCCGAAAATGATTGACCTCTATAAACAGATTGCCGTGGTTGCGCCATCGCGCTCGACCGTATTGATTACCGGGGAATCGGGCACCGGCAAAGAACTGGTGGCGCGCGCGATTCACCGCAACAGTTTGCGCCATAACGGCGCGTTCTTAGCCATCAACTGCGGCGCTTTAACCGAAACCCTGCTTGAAGCCGAATTGTTCGGGCATATGAAAGGCAGTTTCACAGGCGCTTATGCAGACAAACGCGGTCTCTTTGAAGACGCTGACGGCGGCACCATTTTTCTTGATGAAATCGGCGAAACCAGTTTGAACATGCAGGTGAAATTGTTGCGCGTCTTGCAGGAGAGCGAAATTCGCAGAGTCGGCGGCACTAAAAATATTCACGTCGATGTGCGAATCCTGGCAGCCACCAATCGCCATCTCGAACAGGAGGTCAAAGAAGGGCGGTTTCGCGAAGACCTGTTTTATCGGTTAAGCGTGGTGACGTTGCGTGTGCCGCCGCTCAGAGAACGGCGTGAAGACATCCAACTGCTTGCGGCTCACGCTCTCAAACGCGCGAAATCAGCAGGAACGGTTGCCACTTCTATCTCTTCAGAGGCGTTGTCATTGCTCGAACAATACGATTGGCCCGGCAATGTTCGTGAACTTGAAAACACCATCGAACACGCCGCTTTGTATGTGCGTGGTTCGGTTATTACGCCGAGTGATTTACAGGAAAAAGTTCGCAATCAGGTGGGCAGCAATCGCGGCGAAAAATTACAGACGCTGTTTGATGATTTACCCTCGCTTGACGAATTGGAACGCCGCTATCTGGTGCATGTGCTGCAACAGGTGGGCGGCAGTCGCACGCGCGCTGCCGAAATTATGAAGATTGACCGGCGCACGCTTTATCGCATGGCTGAACGATTCAATATCAATCTCAAAGATAACGCCGAGTAAGTTATCTTCAGTTAAGCAAGCGCAGCAACCGAGAAACTTTTTCGGCATCAACTCCCTCGTCAAGTTGTTCGCCGAGGCGCGCGCTTCTGCCCACATGGAATTCACGCAGAGTAGATTCCGCACCCAGAGTTTGCAGTTTTTGCGCGTCTAATCCACCGCCAACCAGTATAGCAATTTCCGGTTGTGCAGTTTGTTGAAGCGCTTTAAGAAATTCAATATTTCGCTGCCACTCGCCAGGTCTGCCACTGGTTAAAATCCGATCAATCTGGGTGAAGTTTTTTAATACCGTAATCGCTTTAAAGGGGTCATCCATTTGTTCAAAAGCCCGATGAAAAGTCGCTTTCATTTTCGGCGCGCACCCAAGCACCGCATTCATTGCCTCGACATCAATTTCTCCGTCGCGTAAAAATCCGAGCACCAACCCATCGACGCCAAGTTCAGCAAATCGCTTAGCATCGTTTGCCAGTTTTTTCAGTTCTTTTGCATTGATATTGAAACCGGCGTTCTCTCTGAGCATAACGCGCGCGGGAATTGCAACTGCATTTAAAATTTCACGCACCAATTCAACAGCCGGAGTTAACCCGCCGACTTCAAAGTGGCTGATGATTTCAAGCCGCCCGGCTCCGCCGTTTTCGGCAGCAATGGCATCTTCCACCGTGCAGACAATCACTTCAAGGAGGCGCGGCAACGGTTGCTGATTTGTAACGGTCTGACTCATCGATTCGTATTAAAAAGTGATCCCCCGCATGACGAAAATTCGCTGAAGAAAACCTTTGCTAAAAGCCAGCGAGTATCGGTTATAATAAAAAATCGAACCTGCAATCACCCAACGGCGTTTGCAAAGATTGCTATAACATTAAAAATAAATATGAAAAAGCATTCGTTAAAAATTGTATCGGCATTATTACTTACTTTTTTTATTTCTTCGTTGCCATTATTTGCCTACGCATCTGACCAGGCTCAAAACAATAAACAATTAGAGATTGACGAATTAATCAAAACTGCCGAGAGACATTTTGTAAAGGGGCAGGAAGCCTATACCAACGGGCAATACGAATTAGCCCGCCGCGAATTTGATCAGGCGGTTGATTCCATACTGATTGGCTCAATCGATATTCGCAGCGACGACCAGTTGCGCATCTATTACCGACAACTGATTGAAAAAGTCAATCGGTATCAAATCGCTTCGCTCGAACAAAAAGACGGCGGATTCAGCGAACAACGTTATGAACCGTCGCCGCTCGATAAAATCGCCACACTTTCGGAAGCCGAACTCGATGAAGTCGTAGCCGAAGATAACGAGCCGAAAAACGCCGTTCCCAAATATGTTAATGACACACACCTGCCTTACTCGGTGCGGCAATTCATCAGCTATTTCACCAAAGGCAAGGGACGTGTGACGATGGAAGTCGGATTGAACCGCTCTGTCCGTTATCGCGAAATGGCAACGCGGATTTTCAAAGAAGAAGGTGTGCCGACCGATTTCATCTGGCTTGCGCAAGTGGAATCGAGTTGGAATCCTTATGCCGTTTCGTATGCCGGGGCAAAGGGCATCTGGCAATTTATGCCCGGAACCGGCGCGGACTTTGGACTCACGCAAACCTACTGGCTGGATGAACGCTCGAACCCGGAAAAATCAACCCGCGCGGCGGCAAAATATTTGAAGTATCTATCGAATTATTTCCGTGGTAACTGGACGTTGGCGCTTGCGGCTTATAACACCGGTCCCGGCAATGTCGATTCGGCGATCAATCGCGCGGGCACCAGAGACTTTTGGGCATTGCACGGCGCAGGATACTTAGCGCGTGAAACCCGCAATTATGTTCCGGCAATCATTGCGGTCGTCAACATTGCGAAAAATCCTGAACGTTACGGATTTCAATTGCCGCCTTCATATACGCCGAAATATGAGACCCGAACCATCGCTCAACAAACCGATTTACGCCCGCTGGCGAAAAAGCTGAACGTTTCTTACAGTTCACTGGTTGATTTGAATCCCGAATTGCAGCGCGGCAGCACCCCGCCGGGTAAACATCTTTTGCGCATTCCCGCCGTTATCGTCGTACCCAAAGACAAAATTGATAGTGTCGAAAAAAGCGAAGAAAAATCGGTAAACTCTGCTCAAAATAATTAAATCCCACAGCAATCAAAGAGCGATAACCTTCAACCTTACGGATGACCTGTATGAGGTCTGGTTATCACTCTTTGAAAGCTTCAGCAAATTATCGATTTGACCAACCTATCGCAAAACTTGTGATGCGATATCGGAAAGCGCGTTAAGAACCGGTGGAACGATTCGCCCGGCTCTGGTGCTGCGCGAATTCATCATCCCGTTGGCAAGCAACAGCCCTACACCAACTCCTGCGCCAAACGCAATCAAGGTCATGGTTCCGGGATTTTTTTGTCCATAGGCTTTGATGTTTTCATAACCATGAGTGACCGATTGAGCCGTTTGATTATAAACATCCGTAACTTTCTGTTTTGCCTGTTCTATGATTTCCGTCCCTTGATCCATGAGGGTTTGCTCATCCGTTGATTGACGGTTTGGCGTCGTAGCAGTTACTGGTTGCGATTGTCCGGTAGAAGGCATGTCTTTACGCTCCGGGACAGAAGTTTTTCCGGTTTCTTGTGCTCTTTTTGGTGTACTTTCCATAATTCCTCCCTGATAGTTTAATAAAATGGACATGGCGTCCGTTAAAAATTAAGTACCCATCTCAGAATTCACAGCGGTTCGCGCGCGTTCTTCTTTGGGTGTGGATATATCGGCTTGCTTGATTCGATTATTTGACGATTCGATTTTTGCGGTTAATTTATCCTTCAAATAATCGGCAATTTGTTTGGTGATTATCGCGGTTGCCGCAGCCTTAACGGTTTTGCCCACACCATTTTTTTTCAAAGGCAAATCATCGAAAGTCGAGTACAAACGATCACGCATATCTTCGAGGCTTTCGGCTACCGCATCCATAATGCGCTCGCCAGGCGTCGGCGTTCGTTTGAACATTCCTGAAAATAGAAAACCGACACCGGCAGCCACCCCTATAGCCACAAAAGGATAATCAGCCACATATTGTCGCCAGTCGAGACGTTGTTGTATGTGATCGCCGAGACGTTCGACAGTTCCCGTTAAAGATTCGCGACGGTTGGCAATATCTCGACGAATCTCATCGGCGCTTCGGTCATCTTCACGAGTTTCGGAATTGCTTCGCGAAATCAGCTTATTTCTTTCAACCATTGTTTATCCTCTTCTAAAGTTTTTACGGTCTTTTCAGGTTTTAATTTAATCGCTTTGATTTTTTGAATTCCGGTAAGGGCAATGCTTCCGCCGACGATGGCTAATCCCAAGCCGATCATCAGAGCCGACTGCCATAAGCCCGCATAAGGCGCTAAGACAATTACTGCGGCAGCCGATAAAACCATCAGAGAAAGCAAAGCGAGTATCGACCCGATTGCCGTTACCATGATGCCGCTGTTGAGCGAAGCAATTTTTTCGCTCATTTCCTGTTTGGCAAGCGCCAGTTCATCGCGCACCAAAGCCGCGGAGTTGCTTGCCAGCTCTCTAAGCAGAGTGGTCAGGGATTCTTCGCGAGTATTGGCTTGAAGCGATTTTATGGTTTCCTGTTTCGGTTGCATGTTAATTACCTCCGACGAAGTAATGCGCCAAGTAACAATCCGGCAGCCCCTGCAATCAGCAAGGTGCGCCCTGGATTGGTTCGCACCTGATTTTGCAAATCGGATTTCACTCGTTTGGGATCAAAATCGTGAATGTAATCGGCAGAACGATGAAGCCAATCGGCGGCTTGGTTTCCGTAGTTGGTGATTCCCTCTTTTTGTTGGTTGGCGTTTTGCCTGGTCTTTTGACTCAAGGCATCGGCAGCCGAGTGTAACTTTTCGGCAACCGTGGTTTTTATCTGGTTAAACCCCGATGGTTGTGAAGGTCTATTGAATGTTTCATCAGCACGATTCGCTATATCTGAAGGATTGTTTGAATAAGTCATCGCTAAATCTCCTTTTAATTCGTAACGCAGGTAGCAAAGAGATACTTGAATTTTGTTTTCTGGATTTAGAGTTAATCTTTAAAAGAAATTCAAGCGATCATCGCTGAACGCCTGACCGCTTTAAAATTCAACCAGATTAATTCTATTTTTTTGACAATCTTGTCATTTGCAAAGAGCGAGCCAAACCGCCATTGATGAACAAACAACGTTGCTTACTTAACTTTAAAAAATGTGTTTGAGATAGAGTCAGGCTGAAAACCCTTGAGCAAAGAAACGGTACATCCACATTTTTTATGTACTTGATTGTTACAACAGCCAGGGAGAACGCTTCCGTAGGCAGCGCACCGCAAATTTATGAATTATCAAACATCAACAATTCATTTTTTATCTACTTAGTTGAAACTGGTTTTCAGCGGTAACGCCAATTGTTCGTTCGGTAATCTGGAGATTTTAACCGGTGCAACTTGACCTCTGGTTCTTGCAGGCGAAGCATCTTCAAAATAATATCGCCCCTGAGTTTCCCAGCTTTCGCGTTTGAATTGTCGGCGAGCGCCACAATGTAGACAAACCCGATAGGTTTCGCCTTCAATAGTGAACGGACGGCTCATCTCCTTATGCCAACAACCAAAAATACGATTGATGAAATCTTTCAAGGCAGCAAATATCCCCGATGTTTGATGAACAGGCTGTTCCGATACCAAAAAACCGCTTTCTGCTCTCGTAGACATTTTGAAATCCTCCTCCTTCAAAACTGGTTCGTTCTCAAACCTTCCGACAACCCAAGCGCAAACCATATGCCGAAGGTTAAGTCGCGCTTTCGTTGAATAAATTTACTGATGAGTAAAAAATTCAAGGGAAGTAACCAGCAGTTTTGTAGGAATCCAATACAGGCAGCGTAACAAAAAAGAACGCCATTAAAGCAAAAGCACTTTTCTTCTTGCTGAAAAAATAAATGTCTCGGCGCAGCAATTTCGGGACGGCATAAAGCTTGCAACTCAAATGGGAGAAAACTTAATCAGCGAGGAATGACTTATGGAACTTGTCGGCGTTTTTAAAGCAAATAGAGATGCAAAACGAGCGGTTGATAATCTGCGCGCTCAGGGAATCGATGAAAAAAATATTATTCGCCTTACTCCACAATCATCCGAACAGGAGGTTGCCAATATCCCGACCTCTGAAGGTGAGCAACCGGGAATGGGTTCGGCGATAGGTGGCGTGGTTGGCGGAGCCGTTGGTGCCGGCGCAGGTAGTTTAGGAGCCATTGCCATAAGCGCGTTGATACCGGGAGTCGGTACGATTATCGCTTTCGGCATTGCCGCAGGCGCTTTGCTTGGGGCTTTGGGTGGCGTTGCCGTTGGCGAGAAATTGGAAGATGACCTGAATAAAGGTATCCCGATTGATGAATCCTATGTTTATAAAGATTCGCTCAAACAAGGGCGCTCATTGGTAATTTGTTTATTTGATGATGAAGAACAGGAATCGCAAATCCGCGATATTTTAATGCAAGCCGGAGCAGAAAGTGTGAACGCGGCGCGAGAAGATTGGTGGATTGGATTGCGTGATGCCAGTAAGGAACACTACCACGCTGCGGAGCACCCTTGAGATTGCTACGTGGCTTTAAGATTCATTCATTTGAGATTGCTACGTGGCTTTAAGATTGATTGATAAATTTACTCACCGGACAGAGGCAAGCTCCTGGGCTTGCTTTTGTTACTAACAATAACTGTTGCTACCGAAAATGCTCTGAATTATCATTAAAGAGCGATTAACCGAACAAACTCCTGCTGCCTCCACAAAGCGCCTCTACTGATTAACAGAAGCTGATTTAGAAAGCGCCAGTTTTATGTTAGACACGATTTTATTAACTCTCCTGATTTTAGTTTGGGCGTTTCAAGTGCTTTTCTTTTTTATTCCGCTGGGCAATGAAAATTCCATCGTCAGGCGACTACCGATTATTACCTTCGCCATTCTTGCGCTAAATACCATCATCTATTTCGTCAGTCTTCCGGTTACGGTTAAACAGGATAGCGACCGCGAAAAAGCCTTCAAATATATAAAAGTTTTTATCGATGATAACCGCGATATTCTGGCTGATGAAAATGTCAGAAACCGCCTGAAAGCCACAGGTTTATTCGCCAAGGAACTCACTTCATTCGAGGAGAGATTAAGAAAAGAACCCGACCTGGCTGATGAAGTTCGCAGTTTTACTCGCAGCGCCACCGCCATTCAATTGCGCGCTGAATTGCAACCGCTCATCGAAAAATTAGAAATCGCCGATCAGGAACATCTCTACAATCAATATGGATTGGTACGCGACGGAAAGTACAAAGCCTATCAATTGCTCACCTATTCGTTTTTACATTCCAACAGTCGCATCCTGGGCATCGTTTTTCCGGTTCATCTGTTGTTTAACCTGATTATGTTGTTTGCGGTGGCATTCAGCCTTGAAGACCTTTGGGGACGACCACTTTTTCTGGGCTTCTTTTTATTGGGAGCAGTGGTTTCGGCAATCCCTGATGCGGTAAGCGGCACCGGACTCATCGGCGCATCGGGGGCGGTGTCGGCATTGATGGGTGCATTTCTGGTTCGGCTTCCCAAAACCCGCATGAAAATGGGTTGG
The DNA here is from genome assembly GCA_040754075.1 of Acidobacteriota bacterium. Taxonomy (NCBI): domain Bacteria; kingdom Pseudomonadati; phylum Acidobacteriota; species Acidobacteriota bacterium. Next base: position 233,072 of record JBFMDH010000004.1, on the reverse strand, counting down.
GTTTCGATTCCATTGGCGCTGCCGATGATGGCATTCGGAAAAAAATCGTATGGCGTCGCTTTAGTGAAAAGCTATTACTACATGGCATTTTTCTTTTTAAATCAAATTCTGTTGTGGTGGTTTTTCACCTATAAAACGCGCAATTTTGATGGCGTCAGCTATCGTTGTCACATTGCCGGTTTCATTTTCGGTGCCGCCTTTGCTTTTCTAATGAAGGCTTATCGCATCGAAGAAAAGTACATCAATCCAAAAATCGAAGCGAAAATTGCTTATCAACTTTCACCCAAAATTGCCGAAGCCATTCATCTCCTGGACACCGGCGCATTTGAGCAGGCAGAAAGTAAACTGAAAGCTTTGTTAGTAACCCATCCGGGCAAACCTGAACTGCTGATGGCGCTCGCGCAGGTTTATGAAAAGACCCGCGATTATGACAAACTCAATACCATTTACACGCAACTGATTCGCCATCACATCGAAAACAGCGATAAAGAAGCGGCGCTTTACGCCTATGACAATCTCTTGCTGGCATTCCCGGATAATAAAATCGAACCGAACATTCCGGCAGAAGACTGGTTCAAATTGTGTGAATATCTTGAAGAGATTGATATGCGGCACGAAGCCGCGATTGAATATTTTCGCTTCGTCAGATGCTGTCCTGATGATGCGGCTGTACCGCGCGCCTGTGTGCAAGGCGCAGAAGCCGCTTTCGCTTCACAGGACATTCAACTGGCAATCAAATTATTTGAAAAGGTTGACATCAACGATTACCAGAGCGCCTATGCGGCACGCGCCCGCATCGGTTTAGCCGAATGCAAAGCGCGACTCACCCGCGCCACCGGAAAACTGGTTCAACCGACCACGCCTCTCACGCTCCCGCCAAATGCCAAAGCCTTTCCACAACGCGCCTTGAATTTTCAGAGCGCCTCAAAACTCGGCAAACTCGCCTGAATTATTGGCGTTTGAAAAAGACATCCCAAGCCCACCTGCCGACACTTGCGCCCTGTGCATCACGCACCTTGGCGCGGTAGCGAAATAAGTTCCCATGCTGGTCTTGGCGTTTCGAGGTTTTGTAGTCAAGGGCTATGACGTTGATAGAGTTTGAATCATCATACCTGTGTAAAAGGTTAAAAACGGAAAAAGTTGTATACACCTTTTGACTGTAAAACTTGTTGTTTATTCTATCGCTGGACGTGTTTCATAAAATGCCTTCGTCAAAGCGATTTGACCGACGATGTTATCCAAAAAGCTGAACTGCAAAGTTGATGATGATGTCATTTCGTGATGCAGAATCATTGCCTTATAGCTTTTTTCCTTTTTGCCAAATTTTACCTTCACGTCGTAAGCCGTATATTTTTTAACCGGTGGAAGGGTTGTCCCTACCCTTCTTAATACCTCTTCAAAAGTGGTGTGTTGCCAATCCTCTACCAAAGAATTCGATTGATTGATTCCCCATTCCGCTTTATAGGCAATACGCTCCGACCCATTATTTAACCTGACAGTCATTTGCCCGACATTCAAAATATCCCCTTGCGGTTTGGAAACCCGCTCGCCATAAATGTCTTGATAAATATCTTCTATAGCGCCGGTGCGTATGTTTTTAATCTCAAAACTGATTGAGCTTCCGTTGTCCGCTAATTTCTCGGATCTGCCTTGCCGGTTTAATGGTCGCTCTCCGTTGCTTTGCCAGATATACGCAGCTTTGATGTATTTCGCTAGTTTTCCATAGGCAATCGTTATCAGCGAAACATCATCGGATACCGGTTGAGTAATGGTAGTTTGATCAGTGATTGACAAATGATCGCGACTCAACGTTTGTCCGAATGCGCATATCGCTAAGAACATCGAAACACTAAGCGATAGACCGACAGGAAAGGTGAGTTCTTTAAGATAATTCATCATTCTCTTCAATTTTTCAGGCAATTTCACTATCCGTAGCCAACCGTTCAGTGGCTCCCGGAACAGACATTTTCGCGGTTTACTCGCATCCTTCACTTTCCAGACAGAGGCGATAAATCGTTCATGGCTTTTCTTCCTTCACTTAATCGGTTTGGAGTTCAAATAAATCCGTCTGGCATCGCCCAGTGACGATTAAAAATCCACCTTTACATTCAATTGAATGGTGCGTGGGCGTTGGGTACGGCGCGGGACGAGAAAATCTGCGTCGTCGCGATCAACGAATTCCGAACCAAAATTAAAGACCGTGTGATTTAATACATTGAACACATCAATCGCCGGACGCAGGCGAATTTGTTCTGTCAAGTGAAAGGTTCTCGATGCGCGAATATTGAAAGTAAAGGTGCCGGGTCCTCTGCCGTAATTGCGCGGCAAGTTGCCATCCGAACCCAAGGGAGCAAGCGCGAGGGCGCTTTTCACATCCGTTGCCGCATTGGAATTGGGCTTTCGCCAAACCGGTCTCGCAATCTCTGAAATGAAATTGGGGCGGTCGTTTGCAATATCATTCAAATTGCGATCAAAGCCTGCGCCGATATTGAAAGGTCTTGCCGAACCGAGGGAAAAAATCGGCGCGAGAGTGATTTTGATTTTTGGCAGTTGAAAAATGCCGCTCAAGGTGAAGCGATGCCGCTGGTCTTGCAAAGATAAACTTCGCTCAGCCCGTCGGTCACTTAAATTTTGCGGCGAGGCGGTGTTGGTGGTGCCTTCATCAATAAATTTCGATAGCGTATAAACCGTTCGCAACGTCGCCCAATTTGATAGACGATAGCGTAAGGAAAAAATCCCGCCGTGATAAAAGGAATTGCCGGTTGATTCGAGAAGTTCAACTTGGGTAAGCGATGGGTCGGGTCTGAGGTTTCGCAAAATTCTCAACACCGTGCTGAGGTTGCTTGAACGCTGGGTGTTCAATCCGAGAGTTAAAAGGCGTATGCCGTTGATGGATTGAATGGCGCTTGAAGCCGTTGAAGTGTTCGTCCCCAAATCGAAGCGCACAATATCGGCATTGGCGTTGATAATCGGGCGCGCGCCTTGAACCGGACGGTTATCAAAATCGCGACTTAATAAATACTCGGTAAAACTGGCAAACCCTGCGGGCAGGCGCGGCGCATTGATATTGGTTTCGCGCCACAGATGCATGCCGCGTGTGAAAATGTAATCAATAGTGACGACGGCGTTTTTACTTAATTGTCGTTCAATGCCAATGCCGGTTTGCAAGGTGTAAGGAATTTCAAGGTCAGGACTGATGCGTCTAAGAAAGTCTGTTTCAACCACGCCGTAACGTTGAACGAGGGTGTTATCGAGTATCGGATTGGGAAACTGCACGGATGATAAAATATCGGGGGTGATATTTGAATCAACGGTGATGGATGATTTGCCGAGCGAAAAATCATCAATCGTTCTGAGCAAGGCGCGGTTGTAAAAAAGACCAAAGCCCGCGCGGATTAAGGTTTTTCCCGGCGCAAATTTTTTCGACCGCGACAGCGCGCCGCCAAACGGGTCCCAGGCGATTGCCAGGCGCGGGCTGAAATTATTGCGGTCATTCAAAATCGATTCACTGTCCCAACGCGCGCCGTAAGCGAGAGTGAGATTCGGTTTGATGCGCCATTCGTCCTGAACAAATAAACCAATAACATTGTTACGCGCGCGGCTGGTGGTATCGAACCGTTGAATGAATCGCGACGGGCGATTGGCAAGAAAATCATCAACGGTTTCAAAGGTATATTGTCCGCCGGTGGCGAATAAATTATTGAAAGTTGAACGCACCAACTGAACATCGAATCCGGTCTTGATGAAATGCGCGCCGCGAATGAGCGACAGGTTATCTTGAATTTGCCCGCGTCGTTCTTCTCGTGAAAAAGCCGGTGCGGAATCGCTGCCGGTAAACGCTCCGGCAACGACCCGGCTCGGTTCGTTGATGATGACGCCAATGGAATCAATCTCGGCGCTCGAACGCGGCAACAATCGCGAAAACTGCGCGCGCATCTGGCTGATTAGATGATTCGACAATATCCAATTATCCGTGAAGCTCAAGGAGTCGGAATTGCGTCCGGCAATCAGCAGGGTTTCCGCCAGACGGCTGCCCCCTGAAAATCCGCGTTTATTTTCTCCACGCGATAAATCGAATCGCAAAGCCGCAGTATGCGAATTCGACAAATTGAAATCGGCGCGGGCATTCAAAGTGTTATTGGTTTCCGGCGTCGAGATTTCTTCAAACAGCAATCCGACTTGCTCGGTTGAAGAAAATGGCGTGTTGGGTTTTGGCAGAGCAAAAAGCGGATGGCTTTGGGTTGGCACAAAGGTGTTGATTTCGGCAAAATCGCTAACCTCTAATCTTTCAAACCCGACAAAGAAAAAATTTTTTTGGTTGATGAGGTGCCCGGAAAAAACTGCGCCATTACGATATTCCGATTGTGGAATGCGTCCGAGTCCACGGGCGTTGCGAAAATAGGTGTTGGCATTCAAAGATTCATCGCTGAAATAGCTGTAGGCTTCACCGTGAAAAGTTGCGCCGCCGCTGCGCGTGCGCAAATTGATACGTCCGCCCGAAGCGCGTCCGTATTCTGCGGCGTATTGATTGGTGATGATTTGCATTTCGGCGAGGTTTTCGGGTGAAAGTTTGATGCGTTCGCGCGCCGCGCGGTCATCATTATTATCGAATCCATCAATGGTGATGTTGTTGGAAGTCGCCGGCGCACCTGTGAGCGAAAAAATTCCGGCTTCTTCGGGTGAGTTTCTGAGAAATACCCCGCGACCTTCATCTGCAAGCTCAGCCGTCGAGAGCGGCGCTTCGCTTGCGCCCCCTAATAGAAAAATGAGTTGCAGGGGGTCGCGATTGAGAATCGGCAAACTCTCAAGCTCTTTACGGTCAACGGTGTCACCTGCGACGGTGCGCGTCGTATCAATCGACAAACCAGTTGCCGCTTGAACGACCATTTGTTCGGTAATACCTGCGGGTATCAATATAAAATCCGCAACGATTTTGCGACCGGTTACGGTGTCGAATTGTTTAGTGGCTTCCTTGAAACCTTCGGCGCTCACTTTAATCTCATAACGCCCCGGTTCGCTTACCAGAATTTTAAATTGTCCACGAGTATCGGTTTCAACCTGTCGCTCGATATGGGTCGCGAGGTTGCGTACCTGCACCTTCGCTGAAATGATCACCGCCTGCGCGTTATCTTTAACTTCACCGGTAAAAATGAGGTTGTCCAAATCATCCGGGTAAGCGATTTGCCCAAGCAGCAAAACCGAGAGTAACAAGGTCGCAACTACAGGTTTCCATTCAAGGCTTTTCATTTCGGATTCCTCGCCAGGTTAGTGAAATGGGAAGGGTTCAGGCGATAAAAAAACACCACGCGCAGATAACCTTCACCTGCGCGTGGTAGCAAAAATAGCAGACTTCACTTTGTGCTTTTCGTAGGCGCACTCTCGACCGCTATTTCATTTACAACATCTTTGACACATGAAACCCGTTTTGCCTGGCGTGTGGCTAACCCTTTGGTCGCCCCTTTTTGAACTTTTCCGGTAAGCGTCACTTTACCACCCTGAACCGCAACTTCAATGCCGGCATCCTTCAGGGTCTTAGTATTGGCGAATTTCTCTTTCACATCAGCCGCGATTTTTGCATCATCCACTTTTGAGCAGTCAACGCTCTCTTTTGTAGAGGCTTTTTTGGTGGTGGTTTTTCCTTCCTGAACCGCAAATCCGGCAATCGCTAATAGCCAAACGACTAAAAACAGTGAGGTTATTTTTTTCATCGCACTTCTCCTTTGCAATTTCGGTTACTTTTTAAGAATTTTATCAACTCAGGTAATTTCAACTACCCCCGCTAACCAACAGACGTAAATCAAAGTAAAAACAATGCAGAAATCGTAAAATTTTTAAGAACTAAAATTGATAGGAATAAAACTCTCTAAACAGGGTTTTCTCGCTTTAAATTATCTTGACGACGGGATAAACCGGCATTTTCAATCATTCAAGCTAGCTTTTTGACTGACCAACAAACAAAAAACTTGACAATAACACACTCAAATTTTTAAGATAGCTTCGACCTTATAAAAATCGGAGGCTTATAAGAAAATGAGTAAAATAATAGGCATTGACCTGGGTACAACGAATTCTGTAGTTGCTGTAATGGAAGGCGGTGAACCTGTTGTCATCACCAACGCCGAAGGGTCGCGCACCACGCCCTCGGTCGTCGCATTCACCAAAGATGGCAATCGCTTAGTCGGGCAAGTGGCAAAGCGCCAAGCCGTCACCAATCCTGAAAATACGGTCTATTCAATCAAGCGATTTATGGGGCGACGTTATGATGAAGTCAACGAAGAGATGAAGATGATTCCTTACAAAGTCACCCCGGCTGGAAATGATGTTCGTATCGCTGCGGGTGGCAAAGAATGGTCGCCACCGGAAATTTCTGCAATGATTTTGCAAAAATTGAAACAGGCAGCCGAAGACCATCTCGGTCAAAAAGTGACGCAGGCAGTCATCACGGTGCCCGCTTACTTTAATGACTCGCAACGTCAGGCGACCAAAGACGCTGGGCGGATTGCCGGACTGGAAGTCTTGCGCATCGTCAACGAACCGACGGCTGCGGCTCTGGCTTACGGTCTCGATAAGAAGAAAGACGAAACCATTGCGGTTTTCGACTTTGGCGGCGGCACTTTCGATATTTCGATTCTCGAAGTCGGCGAAGGCGTCGTTGAGGTGAAATCGACCAACGGCGACACCCACCTTGGCGGTGATAACATTGATCAACGACTGATTGATTGGATCATTGATGAATTCAAAAAAGATCAGGGCATTGATTTGTCGAAAGACAAGATGGCTTTGCAACGCCTGAAAGAAGCCGCGGAAAAAGCCAAAATTGAACTCTCATCGACGATGGAATCGGAAATCAACCTGCCGTTTATCACCGCCGATGCTTCAGGCCCCAAACACCTGGTTATGAAGTTGACGCGCGCCAGATTCGAGCAACTGGTTGACGACCTGCTGCGTCGCACCATTGAACCTTGTAAAGCGGCATTGAATGATGCGGGATTGAAACCCAATCAGATTGATGAAGTCGTGCTGGTTGGCGGTTCGACGCGCATTCCGAAAGTTCAGCAGATGGTGAAAGAATTCTTCGGCAAAGACCCCCACAAGGGCGTCAACCCTGACGAAGTGGTCGCCGTTGGCGCAGCCATTCAGGCAGGCGTTCTGGGCGGCGAAGTCAAAGATTTATTGTTGCTTGACGTCACTCCGCTTTCACTCGGTATTGAAACGCTTGGCGGAGTGTTCACCAAATTGATTGATCGCAACACCACGATTCCGACCCGCAAATCGGAAGTCTTTTCGACCGCATCAGACAATCAAACCTCGGTTGAAGTTCATGTGTTGCAGGGCGAACGCTCGATGGCTGGACAAAACCGCACGCTCGGCAAATTCCATCTGGTTGGCATTCCGCCCGCGCCGCGTGGTATGCCGCAAATTGAAGTCGCTTTCGACATTGATGCCAATGGCATTGCCAATGTCTCTGCGAAAGATTTGGGCACCGGACGCGAACAGAAAATCACCATCACCGCTTCGTCCGGTCTATCGAAAGAAGAGATTGACCGCATGATGCGCGATGCCGAATCACATGCCGACGAAGACAAGCGCGAGCGCGAACGCATCGAAGCGCGCAACAAACTCGATGGCATGATTTATCAAATCGAGAAGACTATTGCCGATAACCGCGACAAGATTGATGCTTCGACCATCACCGAAGTTGAGGCAGCGATTACTGAAGCCAAAGGCAAACTCGAATCGCAAAGCGCCGATGAAATCAACGCGGCGTTCGAGCAATTGGCGAAATCTTCGCATAAGATTGCCGAAGTGATGTATCAACAGACGGCATCAAGTCAAGCAGGCGGTAGCGCCAGTGGAGCAGCCGCAGGCAGCAACACTGGCGGGGGTGGCGGTGACGATGTCATCGACGCCGATTTTGTTGATGTTGATGACAAGAAATAGTAATGGCGCTGGGTGCTTTGCACTTTGTGTTTAGCCATTCTCAGATTAAACATACAGGCAAAGCACCAAGCACCAGCACAAAGCGTTATGTCCAAGAAAGATTATTATGCCGCGCTTGGTGTTTCACGTAACGCCAAGCCCGAAGAGATAAAGAAAGCCTATCGTAAATTGGCGCGGAAATATCACCCGGACGTCAATCCCGGCGATAAAGTCGCTGAGGAAAAGTTCAAAGATATTTCCGAGGCTTTCGATATTCTCTCGGATGAAAAGAAGCGCGGTATTTACGATAAATTCGGCTATTACTCAGACAACATCACAGCGGAAGCCGCAGCCGGTGGCGGTTTTGATTTTTCGCGTTTTGATGCCGGAAATTTTCAGGATGTCTTTTCGGAAATTTTCTCGAATCTTCGCGGGCGCGCTTCGCAAGCCTACACCCAAGCCGAACGCGGCGCGGATTTGGAATATCCGGTTTCGATTTCTTTTGATGATGCCATGCATGGCACCACGTTGAATGTTGAAATTCCCCGTACCCACGGACGCGAAAAGATTTCCGTTAAAATTCCTGCCGGGGTCGATACCGGTTCACGCATACGGGTAGCAGGAAAAGGCAACAACGGATTGTTTGGCGGCGCGGCGGGCGATTTATTCATTGTCACCAACGTCGGTCAACATCCGTATTTCAAACGCAAAGGCGATAATATCTATTGCACAATTCCGATTACAGTTCCCGAAGCGGCGCTTGGCGCAAAGATTGAAGTGCCAACCATTGGAGGCAAAGCGCGGCTTAAAATCCCGCCGGGAACCCAATCGGGGCAGCGTTTTCGTTTGCGTGAAAAAGGGGTGCCGAGTTTACGCGGCGACGGCATGCGCGGCGATCAGTATGTTGAAGTCAAAATTGTTTTGCCGAAAGTGATCAGCGAAGAGACCAAAGAATTGCTGCACGAGTACGCCAAGAAAAACCCTGAGAATCCGCGCGCAGAAATGGGTTTGGAATAAGACGCAGCGTGAGGGATTCGGTTTTAGCGAGTATAAAATCGCGCTATTGAGGTTTTATGTATGAGTTAATCGCCTGGGTTGTCGTTGCCATTATCTTTGTTCTGATGATCTGGGCGTTAATCAGAGAGGATAACCGACGACGCAATCGCACAGCGCAGGAATTTGAAAACGAATTGGTTGAAAGCAAGCAATCTTTATTGCGAGCCGGAATGTTGGAATTGGATAAATTTGTCGGCGATACGCGCAACAAACGCGCCGCAGTTGAATTTTTGAAAGATCAGGATGAAGGCAGACATGAAACCGGCAGCAAAGGTGATGATGAAGAACGCACGCAAAAGCAGGTTGAACCCTAACCCAAAAACGATGGCAATACCATATTGAACAGAGTAACGGTTATGAGAAACTCTAAGAAATCCAAGAAATTCACCATCAGCGTCGTTGCTGAACAATATGGCGTGCATCAACAAACGCTCAGGCTGTATGAACGCGAAGGCTTGATTAAACCATCGCGTTCGCCCAAAGGAACCCGTTATTACACTGAAGAAGACATCGAACGTCTGGAAATTATTTTAAATCTTACACGCGATATGGGCGTGAATCTGGCAGGCGTGTCGGTTATTTTAAACATGCGCGAACGCATGAATCAGATGCAGCGCGAATTTGAAAATTTCCTCCACTACATCCGCGATAACATCGGCTCGGAAATGTTTCAAGCAAATGAACGGACGCGCCACGCCCTGGTGCCGAGCAAACGTCCAAGCGTGATAGTCAAACATGGTGGACGCGCTGAACGTGTCGAATAGCTCCACCAAACGCCTATAAGAGAAAAGCTATCGCCAATCTCTAAAAGTCATTAACTTCTCAGGCGATTTAACCCGTCATTAATTTTATTACGCAACGCCTCTGTATTCTTGAGCGCCGAGGCTTTTTGCCAGGTGGCAAGAGCATCGGTTTTGCGCCCAACCTTTTCATAAGCGAGACCGAGTTCGTATAAGACTTCGCCATCATCGGGCGCATACTTAGCCGAATTTTCCAATTCAGGAATCGCTTCCTGGAAACGATTTTGACGGCTGTAACACATTGCCAGATTGAAGCGCGAAGATACCGCTTGCGGCTTCAGCGACAGTGAAGATTTAAAATAGCGTTCGGCTGAAACGAAATCGCCGGAATTGAAATAAATCGTGCCGAGATTATTGAGGGCTTCAAAAGTCTCAGGGTCAATATCGAGCGCGCGTTTAAAACTCTCTATCGCCCGCGAGTTTTCACCGAGTCCCATATAAGCCTGCCCGAGTTCATTAAACACCGTCGGCTCTGCGGCAGTAATGTCAGCGGCGCGAAGCAGGGCGTCGCGAGCTTCCGCAAATCGCTTGGCTTTAATGAGTTCAAGTCCGGCATTGTAATGCGTCGCCCAGAAATTCGGGCGCACGCGCGCCGCCGCCGCCCATAGCGAATAACCATCTGCCCACGCTTGATTCTCTCTGGTCGTCACGACAATTGAAAACGTCAACAGGATAATCACCAACGCCGAGCTTAAACCGAGGCGTTCGACAGCCGATGGTGTTTTCATCTGTCGATGAATGCGTTGCTCTTCTTTGTCGGCTAATTTCGCGATGCCCATTGCAATGAGATATCCGAAACCAACCACTGAAAGATAAAGATAACGGTCAGCAATCAGGTATTCGACCGACAGCTGGCGAATATCGAAAACCAACAGCAACGGAACAACCAAAAAAGCGAATGCCTGCCACACCGCTTTGCTGATTCTGGAGTGATAATAAATCAAACTGCCGGTGATGATCAGCAGTGCCAGCGTCGGAAAAATAAAGCTTGCCGACGCGGGCGATTTCACATAATCGGTCGCATAAGCAATGCTCATATTAAACGGAAAAAGCAGATGTAGCAGGTAGGTACAAACGACCCATGGCAATGTCCAGAGTATATGAATACGCGGCCCATGGTACGCGGCTGGGTTATACCAGGTTAAACTTCCAAGCACCAGAAAACGGGCAAGCAAATAGACAACAACTACACCCGCATATGGCAAACTCATCACCACAGCTTTTTTTAGCGAAGCGATGAAATCAAAGGAGCCTTTGGATTTTTTAAGCGATCCGCCTGATGGTGAATCATGATTAAATCCGATGATTTCAAAAACAAAAATCAGGGGCACAAAGGTCAATGCGGTTTCTTTGGAAAACGCCGCCCCGGCAAAAAGCAAAGTGGAATAAATCAACAACCGGGTTTTCTGCTCTTCTTTGTAGCGCAAATAAAAATAAAAAGCCCAGAGAAAGAATGTGCCAAATAAAGGGTCGGTCACCCCGCTAATCCAACTGACGGATTCAACGTGTATGGAATAGACAGCAAAAATCGCTGCGGTGATGACGGCTATCATTCGGTTGCGCGATAACTGCATCAAGACAAAAAAGACACCGATAGAACAAAAGATATGCAGTAAGACACTCACCAGATGCCAGCCCTGTTGCCAAATGCCGAACAGTTGGTATTCAACCGTGAACAAAACCGTAAACAATGGGCGGTAATAAGGCGGCGGAATCGGAATTCTCAACCATTCGGGACGTTCGCGAAATTGCCAGACGTGTGTGGTAAAGGCTTTGCTAAGATTATCCCAACTGCGTATATCGGGGTTTTTGAGAATCTGGTCAATATCATCATGAACGAAATCGCCGCCCAGCGAATTTGCATATGAAATTCCAATGAGTAAACAAAGCAAGAGAATGACTCGCGAAACATCCATTCGGTCAAGTGCTCGCAACAACAGATTGGTTTGCGGCGCATCGACAGGTTGAACTTTTGAGGATTTAGCAATGCCCTTTTCTAAGCGTTTCGCTACGGTATCGGTTTTCGCCATATCGGTATTGATTCTTCAGCGGGGCTAGAATTTGAATTAAACCACGAACTAAAAAGGCTTGAATCAGGAGGGCTGAAATTGAGGGCGGAAAGTTATTGGTTGAGTGGGCAGTTTAAGTCTGAATTTAAACTGCCCACTCAGATTGATTAATTAGAAATCGGCTGACCGTTTTTCGGAATGCGGTCTTGCGGGGTTGCGGTTGGCGGTTGATCGCCTTCTGCCGAATAGACCACATTGGTTTCATTGGAATAAAAGGAACGGTTGCCGGTTCCGAAAGTCCCGGTGGAGCCGGGCTTGGCGGTGGTGTCATACATAGATGGCATTTTTTCTCCCGCCGAAACCGGTTCGGAAGTAAAGATATAACCGCCCTTGATGCCCGAAGCCATATTGGCATCGACATAAGCATTGGCACCGAGTTCTTGCAAAGTGGCGAATTTTCCGTGTCCCTTGGTCACTTGATATTGTAACTGTACAGTGCCCAAAGCCTGAACTTCACGCATGGCTGCGGTTTCGCGTGCAGCCTGTTGAGATTTGAGCAAATTCGGGATGGCTATGGCTGCGATAATGCCGATGATTGCGACGACGATAAGCAACTCGATCAGCGAAAAACCTCTCTGCTTTTTCTTATCCATCATTCTCTCCTCAGTTCTTCTAGAATCTAACTACCCTTTTCAGGGAGCGTTTGGCGCTTTCTTACGCAATCGAACGCGGAGGTTATTTGTTGGTTCCGCGAAATTTTGAACTGATGGAGCGAACTATAACACAAACGGGGAAGCCGTTGAAAGGCTTCCCCGTTTTAATCTTTTGATTAGACTCGAAGGTTATTCGATTGGCGACATACCCGTCGGAGCACGGTTGCCCGGAGGGGTAGCACCATCTACAGCCGTTCCACCGGCAATCTGATAAATCACATAGGTTTCATTTGAACTGAAACTGCGATTGCCTGTACCGAAAGTACCTGTCGATTGCGGCTCAGCCTGGGTGTCAAAATAGGACGGAAGACCACCGGCAACGGCAGCAACACCAACGCAGCTGAAATTGAAGCCGCTTTTTTGGCCAACGCCAAGAGCCGAGTCAACTTGACCATCGGCGTTTAACACGGTCAAACTGACAGCGAAATCTCTGCCTCTGCCTGAGGTCGATTGATATGTGGCTTGCGCTGAACCGATGGTGCGCACACTGCCGATAGCTGATGCTTCGTTAGCGGCCTGTCTCGATTTCAACAAATTCGGAATAGCGATTGCGGCGATGATACCGATAATCGCAACGACGATTAATAACTCAATTAGCGAAAATCCTTTTTCTTTTCTCATTTTATTCTCCTTAAATTTTGGTTGCCTATCATTGCCGCAGGCTTTCACCGTCCTAACGGCTCATCAGTGCTGTGACAGTCGTTCCATTCGCAAAGCTTGTGCCAACTTCTCGCAACCTGCGCCCCGAATGGTGAAATGAAGCATTGATTGGGGATATTCCAGCCATCCGGGATTTCAAAAGACCGGTTCTTGCCCCTTTTTAACAAAAACCGTTATACCAGATTGCCAATTCCTGTCATTAACACGCTTTTTGTCAACGGAGAATTTTCTGATAATTGAGAAGGAGTGGCAGTGATTAAAAAGCAGGGTTGCGGCGCTTGCTTTTCTGAGCCTCACCGAATCCTCTAAGCCTAAGATATAATTAAACTTCCAACGACAAACCGTCGCTGCCGATGATTATCTCCCCGGTAAATATTGCTCCCAGACGTTGTTGTATCTCAGCCTCCGGCAAATTGAAATAGGTATGAGTAATCACCAGTTGATTAACCTCAGAACCCATAGCTAATTTCCCCAAATCCGTAATTGAAAGGTGTTTTTTTCCTGCTTGAGGTTCCAGATAAGCGCACTCTGAAATCAGCAAATCTGTATGATGAAAAAACCGCATCAGGCTTTCACTGAAATCCGTGTCGCCCGTATAACCGAGCGTCTTTCCTTCACTGATTATTTTAATCGCCAGGCTTTCATCGGTATGTGGAGTTTTAGCAAATGTAAGATGACAATCGTCAGCGATTTGCAAAGTATCACCGGCGGCAACAACCCGTTGCTGAAACGGAAATGGCGGATTAAATATTTTTTCACCGAACGCCTGTTTCAGGCATTCAAGAATGCGGTCGATGCCTTGAGGCGCAATCAGCATCAGCGGCTGCTGACGTTCGCGGCTTAAACCATAACGGAGGGCGAAAAATAATGAGGCTAACTCGCCGATGTGATCAACGTGAAAATGGCTGAGAAACAGGTGGGTTAAGGATTGCCATTCAACCCCGAAACGCGCAAGGGCGTGAAGTGTACCGGCTCCACAATCAAGCATAATTCTAGCGTTGGAAGTTTCAACAAAAAAACCTGCGGAATTTTTTTTTCCATTGGGAATTAAGGTGCCTGATCCGAGAATCGTCAACTTCATGCAGTTGATTGTAAAGCACCAAAGCATTGCTGAGAATGGCGATTCTACAACTTCGTGGTTTCGGATTAAGGCGGCGTGAAGCGGTTAATTCAAAGGCACCGAACTGGGCGGGGTGCGATCACCTGGCGGAGGAGAGCCTATCGTAATATCGCTACCATCCTCGCGCACATAAATGATAAAGGTGTCATTTGAGCCAAATGACCGGTTGCCCGTACCAAACTGGCCTCTGGATTGTGGATTTGCGATGGTGTCGAAATAAGCTGGTGACGTTGACGTAGCATCAACTCCTGTACAGGAAAAGTTATATCCGGCTTTGGTGCCAGCAGAGAGCACCGTATCCAGTCGTTGATCAACGCCAAGGGTAGCTAACGAGTTACAGTAATTGTAACCTTGGCCGGTAGTAAATCGATAAGCGATTTGCGCCGACCCGATACTTCTCACGGAACTGATTGCCGAGGCTTCATTAGAAGCGCGACGGGAACTCAACAAATTCGGGATCGCAATTGCCGCCAATACGCCGATGATGGCGACGACGATAAGCAACTCAATCAGTGAGAACCCTCTTTGCGGCTTCATGCTTTCCCTCCTCATTCCGGTTTTTCAGCAATCTATATGCCAGTTCTTCTGCGTTACCGATACGGGGAAGGCATAACCAAAAGTTTGATTTTCCGGGTAAATTTTATGGCGTCTCAAAAATCTGCTCATATGCAAAATGACCATTTATGGTCTATTCAAAACAAGATTGTGTCACACCAACTTCAAAATCGATTTGCTTTTGCCTTCCCACTCGTGACCGTTTAGACTTTTACTTTCCCGGCTAAATCAAAACTTCAGCGAGGGGTATTGGAAGAGACTACAACGGCGCACACTGTACAAACATTACCAAAGGCTTCTTTGGTGATGGCGATTCTCTTTTTACTTTTCTTTTTAGGCACCAGCGATAATCAAATGATTTCACCGCTGTTGCCACTGATTGCCAGAGATTTCGGGCTTGAGGCGGGACAAGTCGGCGGGCAGATGCTGCCGACTTATGCGCTTGCCGCAGCCTTTGCGGCGTTGTTCGTCGGCCCGTTATCGGATAAATTCGGACGGCGCAAGTTTTTACTATTCGCCGCTGTTCTTTTCGGACTGTCGCTGCTTGCCACGATTATCATCAAATCCCCTGTAACGCTGGCACTGGTGCGTTTGCTCACCGGGCTTGCCGCAGGAACCATTTCAACCTGTTCAATTGCCTACGTCGGCGATTTTTTTCCCTATGAACGTCGCGGCGTGGCGATGAGTGTGGTGCAGGCGGGCTATTTCGGCGCGCTTGTTATCGGTGTGCCACTTGCCACGGTCATCGCGCAATCGCAGGGGTGGCGGTTCAGTTTCGCAGTCTTTGGCATCGTCGCTTTTCTGGCATTCATCTCGGTACTGGTCTATCTGCCTGAAGATAAACATTTCATCACTCGGCACGTCGTTGAAGAATCGCGGCGTTTTGCCAATATCAAATTGGCGTTTCATACCCGCGAACGCATTGCCTCAATCCTTGCGGCATTTTGCGTATCGTGCGGTTTCGTAGGGTTCCTGGCATTTCTGGGTTCGTGGCTCGCGAAAAGATTTACCTTGCAGCCACGTCAGGTGGGATTGGTATTCATAGCGGTTGGTATCATCTCGCTCATCGGCGCATTTGTCGCAGGCCCATTTGCCGATAAATTCGGCAAACGCTCCGTCTCGTTGCTCAGCACGTTATTGCTGGCAAGCATGCTGTTTGTCATTCCGCAATTCGATTTGGGAGTTCTTTTATTTGTTACCTTTTCGATTGCGGCGCTCGCTTTCGCTTTTCGTCAAGGACCCTTGCAAGCCCTGGCAACCGAACTCGTCCCCGCTCAGGCGCGCGGCGCGCTCGTCGCCATGCGTAACACGGCTTCACAAATCGGCATTGCGGTTTCAACCAGTGCCAGCGGGCTGCTTTATGACCGCTATGGCTATCACGCTGTCGGCATTTTCTGCGGCGTGGTGACCCTGGCTGCCGCAGTTTTTATTTTGATGATGGGTGAACCGCATCAGAAATCGAACGAATCCGGCAACCCTTAACCCTTGGCGCATCGTTCAATCAACTGACTGAGAACTATTTTTTTTAAACAGGCTCAACATATCAATGGCTCAAGAACTGACGAAAAGAAAACCCGGCAAATGGTGGCGCTATCTTAAACGCGCGCTCATTACACTTTTCATTCTGGCAATCATCCTGGTTTATGGCGTGTTGCCCTACGGATTCGCGCGGCTGGTTACGGGCGCGACGACTCGTCCAATAGATCGGAAGTTGACGGAAACGCCCGCCACCTTCGGCGCAGAATTCAAAGATGTCGAATTTCAAACCTCCGACGGTATCAAAATCAGCGCCTGGCGGTTGCCGAGTCGCGATAAAAAAACCACAATCATTTTTTCGCATGGGCTGTTTCGTTCGCGGCGGGAGCTTTTGGAGCGCGCTGTCGATTTGTGGAAACTCGGTTACGGCGCGTTGCTCTATGATTCACGCAATCACGGCGCAAGTGGCGAAGCCCGCGTTAGTCTCGGCTATCACGAACGCCTCGATGCCGAAGCCGCCGTTAAATTTATTCACGAAGAGATAAGTAGTCAGGACAAAATTGTGCTGTATGGCATTTCGATGGGCGCAGTCACCGCCTTGATGGCGGCTGCCGAAACCCCTGAGATTTCTGCGGTGATTGCCGATAGCGCCTTTCTTTCATTTGAAGATACGCTGGCGCATCACATCAAGGTTTTTTTGCGCCTTCCGGCTTTTCCGCTGGCTAACGAAATCGGATATTTCATTGAACAACGCGCCGCTTTTGACGGCGCGAAACTCAATGCGCTTGGTGCGGTGAAAGCGATGGGCAAAGTCCCTATCTTTTTCATCTCCGGCAAACTCGACAAGCGAATGCCACCGAATATCACAGAGGCTTTGTACAATGCGTCTTCAAGTAATGAAAAAGAGTTGATGATTGTCGAAGGCGACCAAACCGCTATTCATGGGCACGCTTATCAGGCGAATCCGCAAATATACATTGACCGTGTCAACCGGTTTTTAATTTCGGCGTTAACACCCAAACTTTAATCACCTAACGGATTTTCATGGTCGGGTCGCCAAGCAAATTCCAACTCTTGCGACAATCCAAATCTTGAATTGCCGCTTTAGCCTGTTGTGCGGCTTCGCCAAACGTTACTCGCCCCCCGTTAAACAAGGCGCGATAAAACGCCTGATTCATCAATGCCTGACTTTGCGGGGGCGTCATTGCAGAGGATGACCAGACAGCGATGGCTCCGCCATCCGCTTTGATCAAGGCTTCGGCGAGCGATTCAATTAAAGCATCCGAAAAATAACCATTTAAACAGGTCATGTTGACAAACACTGCCGGATGGTCAATCCCCGTCAAAAATGGCACATCATCAGTGGTCAACAAATGTCCGCGCCAGATAGCCGATGAGCCATGACCGCTGTAATTAATCAATTTTTGCCCGCGCTGAATTGCCGCAAGCAGTTCGGCTTTGGCTGTCGCATCACTCATCTGTGAACGAAATATTTCCTGAACCGAAATTTGTCTGGGAATGAACTGACGCAACGCTTGCGATGCCTGTTCAAAATTGAATTGGCTGTCGTGGTCTGCAACCAAAACCATTTCACGCGATGGCGATGCCGTCTCGTATGCGATGAGTTTGCGAACCACTCGCTCAACCTCTTCAACGGTGCGCACCGGCAAACGACCAACCGGGAGATCGGAAATTCCGTCGCCGTTGAAATCGGCAAACCAGTCATCGCTTGCGGTTTCCAAAAATTGTGTGCCGACAATTTTAGTCGGCATCAAATCCTGCTCGCCAAACCCCAGATAATTTCTCTGGTCGTAGCTGGCATCACCGACAAGCATCAATGCGCGAGGTCGCCCGCGCCAGTTGCGATTCGCATAACTTAAAAAATCTTTAATCGCCTGCGGCGATTTATGCCCAAAAGCAAATTCATCAAAAATATCTTCGAGGTCAACGATAAGCGTTCGTAACCCTTGTTGGTTGCGTGTTTCTGCCAAGGTTTTCAAACTGTCAACGAATCTGCCATTGGTAATGATTAAAAAGTCTGCGGCATTTGACGGATGCTGCAATCTGGATGGCACATCGGCTTTCAGATAAACCGCCTGTTCTGCCTGATGGATGACGGTGGCAAACAACCGGCGTTCACCTTTACCGCTTGCTGTAAAGGTCGCCGAATAGCCTGCGCTTCCCTCTTCAATCGCCGCTTCAATTTCCAGAGGATTATCGCCATCGGTAATATCGAAAACCCGAACGGCTTTTGCAGTGAAACCGCTGACGGTAATTTGTTCGCCAGGATTGGCATTGAAATTTAATTCATCATTGTCGGCGTTGAATCGTCTCGGATAAGTCAGGCGGATGTAATTTACCAGGCTGAAATCATTCGTGGTGTTGAGCGATTGCAAGGTAACAATATTTTCACCTTCGCGGAGTAAAGCTTGCGGAAAGCTAAACGTTTGTTTGCCGGCTTGCTGCGCTTCATACTGCATAAACCCCAGTAACGAGCCGTTGAGATTTACACTAACGCGATGGCTTATCGCGGTCACGCCTTGCAAGGCGACTTCAAGAGTGGCGCGAACCGCTTTTGTTTCGCCGAGGTCTTTAAGCGTCAGGCGTTGATTGGTGGGATTATTGAGAACCAATGAACCGAAGAAATTTTCTGCCTCACCGTTTTGCAAAGCCGAGAAATAGATAAAGCGGTCTTGGCGTTCAACCGTACAGGGAAAGCTGCTGTTGAGCGGCAGTCCCTTCACGTTGGCAATTTTATTGAGGCGTTTGCCAAATTGCGGGCTGACAACCAACCAGTAAATGCGTTTATCGGTTGCCGGTGTATCCAATCCCAGTCCGTAAAATTCAAGCCCATCGCCATCATCCAGATGACCGTCCTGCTCGCCTGTCACTATGCAAGGAATCTCCCGTCCATCAACGAATAGTTGTAAACGTCTGGGGTCAAGGCGTTCATCAAGACCTGCGGCAATCAGTTCAGCCTTTGAAATACGAAACCATCCGGGGTGATTGATAGCAATTTTTATGGCTTTGCCGGATGCGAGAATCGGTTGAAGCGAAATCGCTGAACCTTCGCTTGCCGGATATTTGGCGACGGGCATCATCATCTGAGAATGCTTAGTGGGTGATGATGATTCGGCAAGTTTACTAAAGGATTCCGATTGAGCGCGCAGTGACGCGCGTCCACTGAGGTGTTGAATCAGGAAGGGACCGTGCCAGGTGGATTCGCCGCTCAGGTCAACATCTTCCAACCAGTACCGTTGATTTTGACAATCCGCGGTTTTGCAACCCGCAAGCGATGCATCCCATAGGCTGTAGCGTCCGCCCGAAGCGAGCGGCGTGTGTGAGCCAATTTGCAAAGCTGACCCGGCAATCAATTGCGCATTGATTTTCGTAAGTGTGCCGGATGATTCTTTGTGAATGTTAAAACCGAGATTATCGACTTCAAAACCGGTTTGCCATTCGAGCACTGCGCCATCGTCAAAAGCGGTGGCTTGAAACTGAATGAGGGTTATTGCAGTTGGGGCTGCCGGGGTAGCGATTGCCCAGGGTGAAAATGTCGAAATCCCTGTCGCTTCGACATAATTGTTTGCAGTATTCACCGTGCCATTTTTATCTTCCCAGGCGGAACCATTGTATCGCCATAAATGCAAATTGTTCTCATTCAAACTGCCAATTTCGGAATCGAGATAACGCAACCGCAAAGTCGCCGCATATCCTATACCGCCATTTGGTGAAATGGTATAGAGGCGATTGATGACGTTGGTTATACTTGAAGGCATTGATTTGGCTAAATTGATGGTGACATCCGCAGGCGGCGTCCCTGAATTAAAGGTGAGGTTATTATCAACATTGCCAAACGCGATGGTTGAGCCGTTGACGATACCTGTGCGCTTCACATTACCAACCACATCGCCAGCGCCGGTTGAGGTTGCTGAATTGGGCATGATTAAAACGAATGACCCGGTATTGAGATCGGTCGTCAGATTTAGCGCGCCGTTTACTGCAAGATTCGCAGCCAAGGTTACCCCCACTGAATTATTGATGGTTAAATTGGTGAAAGTGCCGTTGCCATTGCCGGCAATGGTTTGTGCGGCGCTGCCTTGAAAGATTGCATTCGGAATCGCTGAGGCGCTGTTATGCTCGAATAGCGAACCATTGAAGATGAGGGTGCCGCTTCCGGCAATTGTCCCTGCAACATTCAAGCTGCCATTTACGGTAAGTGTGCGACCAGCGTTGATGTTGAGGGTGCGACCGGAAGCCACCGTCAAGTTGCGTGCGGTCACGTCCGTTGAGGTAATATCTGTGATTCCGCCGCCGGGAAGATTAATGTCATCAGTTGCCGACGGCACTTGCCCGCCGCCCCAATTAGAAGCGGTATGCCAATCGGTGCTTGAACTGCTGACAAACGACGTAGCAATTTGATATTTGGCAAAGTACGTCGAGGGAACGATACCGGCAATTAAAAAACTGCCGCCGACAAAAGCGTCGCTGTTCGTCAACTTGATCGCTTTAACCTCGCCGCTCATGCCGCTACCTAGCGTTGTCCAATTCGCACCGTCCCAACGGGCGATGTGACTAGCGCCGGAGCCGCCCGCCGTTGTAAAAAATCCGCCGACATAGACATCCGCGCCGTTCACCCCTATCGCGTTGACGATACCGTTGACGCCGCTTCCCAAAGCCACCCAACTCGTGCCGTTCCAACGCGCGACGCCGCCAGTGAAGTCGCCGCCAACATAAAGGTCGGCGCTGTTCACGGCAATAGCTCTGACCGTGTTGCCGATGCCGCTACCCATCGCCGACCAACTCGTGCCATTCCATTTGGCAATACGAATGGCACTACCCCCGCCCGCCGTCGTAAATTGTCCACCTACATAAATGTCCGTGCCGCTTGCGGCAATGGCGTTGACGATGCTATCAACGCCATTGGTCGGACTGCCAAGCGCCGACCAACTCGTACCGCTCCACCTGGCGATTCGATTGACGCTGGCTCCCCCTGCCGCAGTAAAAGCCCCCCCGACATAAACCTCGCCGCTGCTGTTTACGGCGATGGCTTTGACTTCGTTGTTGACGCCGTTGGTCGGACTGCCGAGCGCCGACCAACTCGTGCCGTTCCATTTGGCAATGTTATTGGCGCTCACGCCTCCGGCGGTCGAAAAGAATCCGCCGACATAAACATCCGTACCGTTTACGGCAATGGCGTTGGCAATGCCCAGACCGGCAATGCCAACGAGACCCGTCCCCATCGCTGACCAGGTTGTGCCGTTCCATTTGGCTATACCGTTGGCGGGAATGCCGCCAACTCCCGTGAAGCGTCCGCCAACATAGACATCCGTACCGTTCACGGCAATGGCGTTGACAGCCCCCAGCCCATTACTGCCGATACCGTTGCCGCTAATAATCGCCGACCAACTGCTGCCGTTCCATCTTGCAAGGCAATTTCCCGCGCCGTTCCCAGCATTGCTAAAAAAACCGCCGACATAAACAAAACCCCCGCTCGCCGCAAAAGCATTGACGGTCGCGCTTTCGCCAATCACACCGTTATTGCTCAATGTTCCCAGCGCCGACCAACTGCTGCCGTCGAACCTGGCAACACGATTAACGCTGCCGCCGCCTGCCAGCGTGATGTTGCCACCGACATAAATATCCGAGCCGTTGACGCCGAGAGCGAAGACCGTGCCGCTAACGCCGCCGCCAACCGTTGACCAGGTATTCGTCGTCAGGTTGAAACGCGCAATGCCACTCGTGCCGCTAACCCCTGTGACGCTGGTGAAACTGCCGCCGACATAAAGAAAGCCGCCACTAATGGCAAGCGCATTGACGCTGTTGTTGAGCGAATTGGTGGCGATGTTGCCAAGCGCCGACCAAGTCCCTGTGGTGGTGGCATATTTAGCGACGCGGCTAACAGCGACGCCGTGGATATTGGTGACGCCGCCGCCGATATACAAATCGGTTCCATTGACGGCAAGCGAGTTGAGTCCGAGATTAGCGCCTGTGCCCGTGCCAACTGCCGACCAACTGCTGCCGTTCCACTTGGCAATGCGACTTGTGCCACTCACGCCGCTCATACTCGAGAAAAGACCGGCAGCGTAAAGGTCTGAACCGACGAAGGCGAGGGCGTTGACTGCGTTATCAGCGCCCGTGCCAAGCGCCGACCAAGTGCTCGTCGTGGTGTTCCATTTGGCAATCTTCGGGGTTCCGCTAACCCCGATAACGGTTGTAAAATCGCCGCCGACATAGATGTCCGCACCGCTAATGGCAATCGCATAGACCGAGTGACTAACACCGTTGCCAAACGCCGACCAGGTATTTGTAGTGGTGTTCCACCTGGCGATACGGTTGGCGGCGATATTGCCGATGGCTGTGAAGCCGCCGCCGAAATAAATATCCGAACCGTTAATGGTGATGACATTGACCGTGCTATTAGCACCGGGATTGTTGAATTGCGTATCCCATTTCTCGTCGCCCGCTGCCTGTGGCGACTGTTGAATAAAGCGCGGCTCTCCCGACTCGGTGGTTTCCATACGCCAACCGCTCGCATTCAAGCTGCCACTAAAACCGGTCTTCAAATTGAGCGTTCCGTCTGCATTGAGCATACTGGCAAGGGGTGAGGTTGGGCTGTCCTTCGCTGGCGATTTAAAGCCGGGTGCTGACGGCAAAATGGACGCGCTCGAAAAGATTGCCGGCAAGTTGGCAACTAAAATGAAAA
This sequence comes from Acidobacteriota bacterium, assembly GCA_040754075.1. Taxonomy (NCBI): domain Bacteria; kingdom Pseudomonadati; phylum Acidobacteriota; species Acidobacteriota bacterium. The sequence continues at coordinate 210,057 of JBFMDH010000004.1, read as the reverse complement.
CCATACAAAGCGCGAATTTCTTGCGTTGAGTCATACCCATTCCTCCTTGCATTGGTGAATTATTGAGGTTTCGTTCCTGTTTGGCGCACGAAGACCGGTTGGAGCGCAACGACTCTGACGGTCTGTTTAAACTTGAACAGATACAACGGTCGTAGAACTCCTGAAGTTAGCTATCCTATTCAAAGTGATTCCTGGTTAATCTGCTCTATAGACCCGACTGGCTTTCCCAGCCCTGTTCATCTTTATGGCAATTCATTTGGGTCTAACCTGAACTTAGGACATTGACGGTTAGAGTTCGTCAGGAGCAGGTGAATTTGTACAAATGAGTAAGCTGCCATTGACAATTTGCATGGCGTGCGCCTGTCCTGTCTCAATCAACCTGACCAGTCTTTGAAGTTCATCATCTGATATCTTTGCCATATACCTGGTGGTCATCATTTCGACCTCACATTGGCAAACCGGACAATGACGGCGTAAAACTTCCACAGGCAAACTGAACGTTTTATGACGGCGGATGGTGATAATTTTCATCTTCGTGTTGCGTTTGATCATCGTTATTTTGCCTTGCAGTTGTGGTATAATCCGCGCCGTTATCCGGCGATTTGCTGCACCAGACCTCAAATCAGGTCATCACCACTTATGGCAAAATCGCCCGGTAAAGTAACGAAAAAGTCACGAGATTTTTCCGAAATCACCGAAATACAGGGTTTCAAACATGATGAATGAAGTGGGGCAGCGGGTATATTTTGCGGCAGGGGTCGAAATTCTCCTGGCGCAAGGCTGCATTCGCCGCGACGGCGAAACCTTCTTCCTGCGCCCAAAATCCCTGGCGGTGCTCACCTATCTGCTGGAACAACGCCAACGGCTGGTTACCAAAGACGAGTTAATTCAGGAGGTCTGGCAAGGCATCGCGGTAACGGATGACGCGCTGGTGCAGGCGATTGTCGAAATCCGCAAAGCCCTTGGCGACAATTCCAGACAGCCACGCTTCATCAAGACATTTGCCAAAACCGGCTATCGCTTTATCGGTAACCTTGATGAAATTCGCACCGGCAGTTTGATTTTTGAAGAGACCGAAGAAATCACCTCAGTTGAATATGAGATTCAAGAAGAAATTCAAAACCTGCCCGCCAACCGTGAAGCCTTATTCTCACCCACGCCTCCCCGGAAACCTTTTTTAAAGACTCGATGGGTGCAGGGGGTCGTCATGATTGCCGGATGCTTAATCATCGGATTGAGTCTGTATGCCGGAGTGAAATTATTGGCTGCCGGTCGTTCGACAGCCGAAGTCACTTTATCGAAAGCGCCGGGGAAAAAATCTGTGGCTGTGTTATTTTTTGAAAATCAATCCGCCACTGCGGAACTGGATTGGTTACGCGAAGGTCTGGCGGATATGATGATCACCAACCTGTCGCGTTCCAATCGTCTGTCGGTACTCAGCCGCCAGCAACTCCACCTTTTGTTTGAACGCACAGGACACCAGCGCGCCGCCACGGTTCGCCTGGATGAAGCTTTAGACCTTGCGCAAAAAACTCAAGCCGAAGTCATCATTCTTGGAAGTTTCGCTAAACTTGGCGATCAGGTTCGCATCGACGCGCAGATTCACGACACGCGCACCGGTAATCTCATCGCCGCCGAAGGGATGACAGCCGATACACCCGACCAGATTCTGGCAGGCGTTGATGCGTTATCACACAAACTCACGGCGCATCTCGGCGTAACCAGCGTAGAGAAAGAGCAGCCTTTCGCCGCCGTAATGACCGACAACATCAATGCCTATCGTTACTATTCGCTCGCGCTTGAGCAAACGCAGATGTTTCAATTCCCTGAAGCTCTCGAATTACTTGAAAAAGCCATAGCACTCGATAGCGAATTTGCGATGGCTTATGCGCGCATCGGTTATGTCTATGCAGTGCGCCTGGGGCAGGGCGACAAAGCCAAACCCTATTTTGCCAAAGCCCTCGAACTGGGCGAGCGGTTAAGCGATAAAGAACGATTGTTCATTGCCGCCTGGTCTGCCAACGCCAACTATGATACCGAGCAGGCAATCAAAACCTATCAGGAGCTTTTGGAAAAATATCCGCTGGAGGTTGAAGCCTATCAACGACTCAGTTGGTTGTTGCTGGCGCAGGAAAATTATGAAGAAACTCTGGCGGTTCTCAAACAAGGCGTGATTATTGACCCCGAGGCTAAAGACCTTTACAACGCGATGGGAGAAACCTATCAGATGCAGGGCAAAAATGACGAAGCCCAAGCGGCTTTTGAACGCTACATTCAACTCGCGCCGCAAGACCCCAATGCCTATGACAGTCTGGCAGCTTTTTATCAGTGGCTCGGTCGTTATGATGAAGCCATCGCAACATACAATCACGCTTTAACCATCAACCCGGAATCCGGCGTCAACATTATCCATCTCGGTCATACATACTTTCAGCAAGGTCGCTACCGTGCCGCGCTTGAACAGTACGAACGACTTGCGCAAATTGCTGCAAACGACCGCCAGCGCGCCCGCGCTCGTGAATGTCAGGCGTTTGTCTATTTGCAAAAAGGCGATCTCAAACGCGCCACCAATTTGGCAAAGCAAGTCATGCGACTGAATACGTTAAATAATATGAGCCTTCTGTATACGTTTTTGGCGCGAGGGGATCGCCAGGCGGTAGAGAATTTAAAACCTGAAGTCCTGGCGACCATTCCCTTCACACAGTATAAACATCGCGGTTTCTTGCGACTTTTCTACAGTCTGCAAGGCACGCTTGCTTTACAGGAAGGAAAATCCATTGAAGCTATCGAACATTTCAAAGAAACGCTGCGCCATCGCCCGCTCTCCTGGAATATTTATTCGTATGAAGATTGTCTCGCCAAAGCTTATCTACAACTCGGTCAGTTTGATGAGGCTATTGATGAATTTCAACGCATCTTGAAAATCAATCCCCATTATCCGCTGGCACATTTTTATCTGGCAGAGGCTTATGCGAGAAAAGGCGACGGCGAACAATCGCTCCGCTATTACCGGGAATTTCTGCAAACCTGGAAAGCGGCAGACGCAGATATTCCCGAAATCATCACCGCTAAAAAACGGCTCGCCGGTTTGAATTGAAAAAATGAAGTAAGACCCCTCGAAGTAGCGGTGTTTAACCGCGTCTTTGCAGGAAACCAAAAATGTCGTCAGCCCCCGACAGGCAACCAACTTTTCAGAGTTATTGTCCGCTTCGCCTTTTCGCCAGTTCGCTTAACACCTGTTTCAATTGATCAAGCTTCTCGCCGGCATCGCGATGTTTGCCTTCGGCAGACAGGCGTTCATAATCGGTAATGAGTTGTTGAGCCTGCTTCGCCAACCGCTCAATTTCCGATGGTTGCCCGGTTGACGGTTTATCAGTTGACGGTTTATCGGTTGACGGTGTGGGTGAGGGTTGCGCGACTTGACCACTAACCGGCGTTTGGGCTGCCAGTCCGGGCATCAACGCATTCAAGGCTTCTTCAAAAGTCTTTCCCGACACCAGCCGGTCTTGCGTGGCAATTGCCACCTGACGCAGTTCCGGCAACGGGCTGTTTTCGGCTTGCAGATAAAACGGCTCGACATACATCAAGGCATCGGCAAGCGGAATGACCAGCATACTGCCGCGAATCAGCCTTGAACCCTTTTGATTCCACAGGGTCATTTGCTGCGACAGGTAGGCATCCTGATTGACCCGGGCGCGAATCTGCGTGGGTCCATTAATCGTCACATTTTTAGGAAAACTATAAACCAGGGTGCGCCCATATTTTTCGCCATCGCTGCGCGCCGCCAGCCAGCCAATCATGTTGTTGCGCCCTTCACCGGCAGGCGTAAACGGTAAAATATTGGCAAATTCCAAACGCCCTTCGGTTCCCGGCAACTGCAACAACACATGGTAAGGGCGCATGTAATTGACCTCCTTATTTTGCGCATTCAGTCCTTCTTCGGTGGCAATCGCCCAGAGGTCTTCGTGATTATAAAAAGTCTGCGAGTTTTGAATGTGATAGAGGGTGTAAACAAATGCCTGCAAACTGACGAGCAAACTCGGATAGCGGACGTGTTCGCGCAAATCCTCCGGCATTTCGCTTGCCGGTTTGAAAAGCTGCGGGAAAATGTTTTGATACGATTTGATGATCGCGTCATCCGGTTCAAAGACATAAAACTTCGCCGTGCCTTCATAGGCATCGACCACCACTTTTACCGAGTTGCGAATGTAATTCACATTTTGACCGGCGGCTCGATAAGCCGTCGAATAAGGGTAACGGTCTGAATAGGTGAAGGCATCAATCATCCAGTAAAGTTTTCCGTCCTTGCCGATGACGATGTAGGGGTCATCGTCATACATTAAAAACGGCGCAATGGTTTTAATGCGCTGTTCAATATCGCGGCGCATCAAAACCCGCGAGTCCGCGGTTACATAATCGGAAAACAGCAGATTGGTTCCGTCGCCCAGATAAACCGAGAGCGCCAGTTTGCGGAACAATCCGCCAACCGCGATTCCCGATTGCCCTTCATATACATTGTAAGAATCGTTGTCGCCTTCTGCCGGATAGTTAAATTCAGGGAGGGTTCCGCCCTGGGGTTTGGTTTTCACATAGACATGGGAATCGGTCGATTCACCAAAATAAATTTCCGGGCGGGTGATTTTCAAATCCGGCGAAGCGCTTTCAACCGGCATATTTTTCAGTAAAAGATTGGGTTGCCCTTCGCTCGAAAATTCATTGACGGTTGACACGGTTACGCCGTACCCGTGCGTATAAACGATATGTTGATTGATCCAATTGCGCGATTGTTCGGGCAATTGCTCAACATCCATCTCGCGCGGCGCAAGCAGCACCTGCCGGAGTTTGCCATTGACGGTATAACGGTCAACATCGGGCGTTTCAAATTTGTAATAAGTACGAATCGCTTGAATTTGACCGAGCACTTTTTGCAGGGTGTCGCGATCCCAGAGCCGGAGATTATTCAAGGTGTCGCGATTGTTTTGAATGTGCGCGGGCGTCACGCTTGGCGTCGGTTGCAGGGGACGCTCTTCAAACCGGTCAACCCCGAAAGCCGTTCTGGTGGCGATGATGTTATGTTGAATGTAGGGCGATTCTTTCGCCAGTTCATTGGGCTTGACGGAAAACGAATAGGTCGATGACGGCAAAATGCCAATCGCAATCACCCACGTCGCCACGATAATAATGGCGCTCCAGACGATGATGCGCACACGTTTCATCACCAGGGCATTGGCAAGCAAAGCAACCAGGGCAAGCAGCAAAACCACAATAACGACGGTTAGACCGGGCAGACTCACATTGACATCGGTATAGTTTGCGCCGGAAAACAGGTCGTGTCGTTTACTGAGATATTCAAAGCGATTCAAATAGGTATTCAAGGCAAAACCAAGCGCAAGCAGCGCACTGGCAATGCTGATTGCCGCAACCGTTTGTTTATTGGTTTTCACCGTATCGCCGCCGCGCATGCGTTCGATGTAACTCACATATAGCGCCAGCAAACTTGTCGCAATAAACAGCACGAAACAGATGGCGAGAAACCAGTTGGCAAGCAAATCCCAGACCGGCAGTTTAAAGAGATAGAAACTGATATCGCGGTTGAAAATCGCATCCGTCACGCCGGTGTTTGCGGCGTTCAGGTAGAGCGCAAAATCCGCCCATTCGCTGCTCAGGTTCATTGCCGAAAAAAACGCCACGACCGCCGATAAAATCCACACTCCCGGACGATAAATCACCGGCAGCAAATTAATATCCCGAAGGTCTTGAACCGACGCGAATTTGACACGCGGACGTTCAGTGAGCGCCGGTAAAGCGCGATTCAATAAATAAAAGGGTAAACGAATCAGTAAAAAGGTGACGACAAAAAAGATGAGAAACAACCAGCCGCCAAGTTTGAATTTATACCAGTAGACATCCGAATAGCCTTCCGAAGAAAACCACAACGCATCGATGTAAATGGAAAGCAACGAGGAGCCGAACAAAAATAGTAAAACGACAATGGCAATCAGCCACCGAAGCCAGGGGCGGCGTTTGCGCGGCGTGATGTCAACTACGTCATCATCAATAAAAGATCCGTTTTCCATGCCGCAATCATAATTCAAGCCCGCACGCTCAGCAAATCAACATTGCGGCTCACTATTGCGGGTGCCATCGGGTTATTGAGTAGCGAACGCCACTTTTTATCAACTGCATATCGCGCGCGAAACAAACGGAATGATTTTGGATTCGCCTTTCCATCTGTTCCGCGCGCTTTTGCCGGTCTCTTAATCGAAAAATCCTGAGAATGAATGTTGACTGCCAAAACCAACCCTGCTTAACTGACCGGATAGATTTTCACATTGACCAGGCTTTTCACCTCATTACGCCAGACGGTCGCGACACCGTATTTGTTGATTTTCAAAATCACATAAGCAATCCGCGACAAACCAACGGCGGGTGTGGATTCTACGCCCATATACCAAAGGTGTTTGTCATTTAAATACTCTTTAGGAATTGGCGGATAGACCGATTGTTTGCGCGCGCTATTGACTGCTTCAGTAATCATAATATGCCCGACGCCGCCATTAGGGGCATACTGGTCAATGACCGTTCCGCTGCCGTCAACCAGCCCTAAAACGTACATGCGAGGGGTGAGCATATCATCGACATTGGTTACCGGTCTTGTGCCAAAAGATTCGACGATGGTTCTTATTCCGGTTTCACTCAGATTTCTTTTGGGACCTTCTATACTCCATTTGACCGTGTCGTTTCGATAAGTGAGGTAATTGCCCACAAAACCATTGCAATCCAAACCGAGCCTTGCATATTGGTCAACCGTTTCATCGCAATAGCGTTGCAATCCATTATTGGCGAGTCCACAGCGCGCCACCAGTTGTAAAGTGAGTTGCACATCTTCGGGCGAACCTTTGCCGGAAAATGCCTGCACTGCCCGCACCTGAATTTTTTTTCTGAATGTATCCATAGTCGAGACGATGATTTCGTTTTTACCGCCCCAGATATTTTTAACCACCAATCTGACGGGTTTCTCTTTTGAGATTAAGCGATAGGCATAAGCGGTTGTTGCCTGTAAAAACTCCGCGTGTCCCGGAGGCGCGATATTATCCTTCCACCCCTGGTGGAGCCGGTATTTTTTAAAGTTAATTTTTTCAATTTTAGTAATCTCATTATCGTCGTTAATCATCGGCACTTCCATATTCCAATATTTCGATGCATATTCACGTGGTCCTATACTAGCCATAATCAAATCGCTCCTTCCTTCAACTATTTATTATTTTCAGCTCAATAAAAAATTCTGAAAGCCGATGGACAAATGGCGTTGCTCTCTCAAACCACGAAAGGGTTTCCAGCAAACGCCATTTGCCTATGGTTCTATTGACGCGGCGACTGCGCGGCTGCCTCGCGGCGCTTTTTGGCTTCAAGCAGACGCTCAGGATAGCGCACCATCATCACGCTCTTCTCTTCAGGTTGAGTGAACACTTCCGGGTGCAGATAAAGCCCGCGTTCGTTGTCGGATTTCATTTCTTCAACCGGAATGCGGTGGGAATTTGCCCAGTTGTCGTGACGAATGCCCGTGACCTGCCAACTGACTTCAATGTTCGGCGCATTGGTTTGAATAACGAAGTGATTACCTTTGACTTTTTCGGCGACGATGGCTTGCGCGAATTGCCCGACAACCGTGAGTTGATAGCGAAAATCCTTATTCAACGCCTCGAACCATTCCGGCAGTTCAACCACCGCCCGACCATTCACATCGGTGGTGATGTTGCCGTTATAAATGTTCATCATGTCGGGCGATTCGACGAAGGAATGTGACAGGTACTTGTTTTCGGGGTCTAAGGGATGGTCAATCTTGAACGAACCGCCGCCCTTTGAGAGAGTGCCGGTGATATGAACATTACCGATGACCTGAACATTGCCGAGGAAATTTCCCGCCAATCCATCGGCTCCGCCATTGACGCCGAACCCTTTGACTACTTCAAGCCCGGTGCCGCCGCGTGTGCCAGCGCCACCGCTGGAACCGCCCAGCGCGCGGAGACCTTTGCCGCCGTTGCCGTTGATGCCGCGAGCGCCTTGCCCGGACACGCCCGTGCCGCCATCACCGCCGGTACTTTCACCGCCATCGCCAATCAGTCCAGCGCCACCTTGCCCGTTTTCGGCATGACCACCAACGCCAGCCACACCTGTGCCGCCAGGGGTAAAGCCGCCAGTCGTTGCCCCACCCTGACCAACCACGCCGGGTCCACCTAAAAAGTCGTCATTGCCGCCTTGACCGCGCACCCCTGCGCCGCCTGCCCCGCCGCTGGCTGTAACACCGGTGCTGACTTCGTGGGTGTTGGAAACCACTAGCACGCTGCCAAAGGTGACGTCACCCGTCAGATTGAGCGGAACCGCCACACCTGATGGCGATGCCTGTGTGCCGTTGCCTTTAAGTGTATTGTCGCGAAAAACCGATGCTAATCCTGCGGTGGTCTGCATCGTGCCATCGGGGAATTTGTAACCGCCAAGAGTGGTTTCAATCATGCCCTGCACGGTCAATGGTGAGGTTGGCGTTGCTGTGCCGATGCCAATTTTGCCATCGCTTTCGGTGATGTTGGAATCACCGACATTTTTGTTGTCCGTAAACTTGGCAATTCGACCCGGGGTATTGCCGCTTTTTTCCATAGCGCCTGATTGAGCTTTAGCTACGGGGGCATTCTGTCGACTTTGCGCCAGAGTTGAGGTCACCAGCATTGCTAATATCAAAATTAATGAACTGCTCTTAAACATTCGTTTCATATGTTGCTCTCCTAAATCATCGATTGTCTGATTCAAGTTTGGGGTTTCGCTCTTGGTGAAAAGTAAGTTGCGAAAATCTTCAACCTGCCAGACCTTGGCTTGAGTGAATAATTTTGAAAATTCAAGGTGGGCGGCAATGAATCGTTTGCCGCCCTTCAGGTTTAACAAAAGATTGGCGCGACCACTGACGTACCGGTTAAGCGCGCCTGGCAACGACTTCGAGATATTCGGCAACGATGCGGGTTGTGCCATCCGTCGCGCGGTTATGCTCTGTCCAAAGCGTCACGAGGTCGCGGCGCAATGCCGACTGCCCGGCTTCGCTCAAGGCTGCGAAGGCGCGAAGCGTAGGTCCGTACCAGGTGCGGAAAAACTCGACGGCTTCGGCTGGCGTCATGGAAAAATCCATGATGAGTTCGCGCCGGTTAAGTTGCAGGTCGGTAAAGCCTGTGCGCAAACGTTCCTGCACTCTCTCTTCATCGCCCCACAACAAAGGTGAAGGCATCGGCGGCGGTGGAACGTGTTGGCTGGTGATTTTAAATAGTTGACCGATAAAGCCAGCGGGCGTCCAGTTCGCCATTGCCAATCGTCCGCCCAAACGGCAGACGCGCGTCAGTTCCCAGGCGACGACCTGCGGTTGCGGGGCGAACATTGCGCCGAACATGGTCACGACTTCATCAAACCTACCATTGGCATAAGGCAGGGCTTCGGCATCGCCTTCATCAAATTGGATTTTGATTTCTTCGGCTTGCGCGCGCGCCCGCGCGGTGGTCAACAGATTCGGCGCAATATCCACGCCGGTCACGATGGCACCGGCGCGCGCCGCCGGAAGCGACAGATTGCCGGTGCCACAAGCGACATCTAACACCTGGGTTCCGGGCTTTATTTGCAAGCGGGCAATAAATTCTTCGCCGCCCGCTTCAATGATTTGAGCAATCTTATCGAAATCGCCCGACATCCAGGTGGTTTTCAATTTGGACTTCAAACTTTCCAACTCCGAAACGGAAGCAGTTATGCTATTCATGATTTCACTCCTTTGAAATTAATTATGGGAAATAAACGTTGAACCGGTGACAGACGGGCGAGCAGCGGCGACTCTCCGATTTAGTGATGCCATCGCGACTACTCACCGGTCTGCCTGGCGTGAATGAATTAATCTTCACCGCGGTAGAAGTAATACTCCGCCGTGTAGGGCACTTTCCTTTCTTCGCCAATGCTTGAACCCTGCGTGGCAGGCGCTAACCCACCGGTGGTGTTCACCCGTTGTATGAAGGTCACTTTGCTGAAAATGCCCGCGCCATCAGTCGATACCGCTTGCAACAGTAACCAGGGGATAGCCGTCGAATCCGGTGTGCAACCTGCAAGACGTCTGGCGACGACATTGCCGCCGCTGTTGCTCTCCCAGGTGGGTCCTGCGTAATGAATGCCGACCTTTCCGCGATAGTTTGAGTCGGCATATAAAGTCGCTGCCGGTGCGACAAAATCCCAACCGATGCCGTTCCATCTGTAGATTTGCACGCCAAGCGCATAGGCACGAAAGACCAGATTTTGACCCTCCGGGACTTCCAAACTGTCACAGACACCGGGAGGTAATTTCAGCAAATGGTGATTGTCGTCTGCTCTCGTAACCGGAATGGCGAGCACGACTCCGACAAAAAGAATGAACAAACCGATAAGATGTTTGATTTTTCTGTTGTACATTAATGTTCTCCTAAAATTGGTAGTTTTCAGTTTTTATACAAATGAGATAAACCGCAGACCGTAAGAGCGATGGCTCTCCTGATTTCCTCAGCATTTCTATCAACCAATCTGATAATCAAGTGAGCAAGCAATTAAATTTTCAGCGGTTGCATTCGCGTGGTTGCATAGAATTCTTAAAAATATAGTTGGCAACATTGCGCTCGATAGATTGACCGGCGAGGTTGTCAAAATTGAAATAGATGCTGCCCTGCGCGCCGCTTCGGCAGTCAGGACCGCAAAGCTTGAGGTATGTTGAAGACGAATATCATCGCATCTGAAAAGTTGCGCGAGAATGGTCGCTTGCGCAGTCGAAAGCGCCATCATATTTTCCGTCTGAATCGGATATGGCGGCGTAGGAATCCGCGATGACCGGCTGGCATCGGATGTGATGTCCGGATTGCCAGATTGATCAGCACGACGAATCGCCGTAACCGGTTGCCACTTGCCAGATTCCGATTTGCCGGCAACCGACGTTTGTAACGCAGTGTACATTTGAGCAATCAGGACAAGCGTCAATATTAAAAGTCCGTTGAGCAGTTGTTTGTGGTTCATTTCCTTCTGTTCCTTTCTTTTTTTTTGCAGCCTGTTGAAAGCAGCGAGTTAATGATTTTCGCGCTCTGTTGAAGAACAAGGTTCTTGAAGCGGTCGAGTCGGGGTATCGCGTTCTTCGATTTCAATGCCCGATTCGCCTGGCGAGGATTGATAGCTGAGAAGCGATTCGAGACAAACCAGAAGCAATCCTTCAGCAGTCTCGGTGAAGTGAACGCCGCCGACTTCGACGCGATGGTAGACCTCGCGTGAAGTGAGTCCGCTGATGAGCGCCGCCTGTCCCGGTGTGAACATCTGCACCTCTTTGCCGCACGGTTCACAAAAAGTCGTGAGTGACCGGCTTGATTTAATCGAAATGGTGCGCTCGGTCTTTAATTTGATTTCTACGTGTCGCTCTTTCTTCACATTGCCTCCGACTACTGATTTCCATTACAATGAGCGCGGCTTTAACTTTCCCGCAGGGTGTCAATCCACTGCTTCATCGCGTCAGAGAACTTAGTTCATCAAAGGCAAGGAAATACTTAGGAAACCGATAAATTCTTCTCAAAAATCTTCTCAAGGGGTTTCTCAAGAAATTTCTCAAGACAGTTATGTATCAGCAAAAAAAGAACTTTTATGAATTTGGCGAGTTTCGCATGGATGTTGGCAAGCGCAGGCTACTACGCAGCGGCGAGATTGTGCCGCTCGCCCCAAAGGTGTTTGATTTATTGCTGGCGCTCACCGAACGCAGCGGCAAGACGATTGAAAAAGATGAGTTGATGCAGAAGATTTGGCCTGATACGGCGGTTGAAGAAAACAACCTGACACAAAATATCTATACCTTGAGAAAAATTTTCGGTGAGAGTCGCAATGACAATCGCTTCATCGCTACGGTTCCGGGTCTCGGCTATCGTTTCGTAGCCCAGGTCAAGCAGGTGCCCTTCACTGACGAAGAGGTAACGATTATCGAAAACCGGGAAGCGCACGTCACTATTGCCGAAACCTTTGAAGCGGATGAAGCGGAAGTTGCGAACCACCTGCCACCCACATCAACGATAACCACCGGCAGCTTCCCCAAGGTCAAGGAGCCATATCGAATTTATAAAAGAAGAATGGTTGCGCTTTTGACGGTATCACTGATCCTGCTTTCGGCGATCACCTATGCGTTCATACGCTATTGGCGGGCGACTCATTCAACGCCTTTTCAAGAATTGACGGTCAATCAACTGACGCTCACCGGCACGACCCCGCGCGCCACCATTTCGCCCGATGGCAGGCATGTGGTTTATTCAGTCAAGCAGGGCAACCGCGATAGTTTATGGTTGCGTCAACTGGCGACCGGCAGCGCCCAGCAGATTGTGCCGCCGGAAGCTGCGACCTACAACAGCCTGACCTTTTCGCACGATGGCAATTACCTCTATCTGGTGAAGCGGAAAGTGGGCGACCACGAGAATGTGCTTTATAAAATGCCCGCGCTTGGCGGCATATCGACTAAACTCGCTGAGGGAATCGAAGCGGTTATTGCGCTTTCGCCCGATGACCGGCAGATGGTGTTTATACGCAATTCGGAAAGCGAAAGCGCGCTGATGATTGCCAATGCCGATGGCAGCGAAGAACGCCAGCTTGCCACTCGCCCGATTACCGATTATTTCAAAGTTCCGGCGTGGTCGCCTGATGGCAAAATGATTGCCTGTACGATTGGCTGCGGCGAAACCTTTAACCTGCAAAACGGTTTGATTGGTATCAGTCTCGCAGATGGCAAGCAAATCCCGCTCACCAACAAAAAATGGTTTTGGACACGCTGGGTGGAATGGCTCGCCGATGGCAGCGGATTGTTGATAACCGCTAAAGAGATTGATTCACAACCCGGACAGGTCTGGTATGTCTCTTACCCGAAAGGTGAAGTCCATCGGGTTACCAACGACTCAAAAGAATATTTCAGCCTGAATTCGGCAGCCGATTCCAGAAAAATTGCCGCGATTCAAACTCAACTGCTTTCGGAACTCTGGGTAGCGCCGCTGAACGAGAATAGCCCGGCGAAAAAACTCACCTTCGGAACCGGCTATTATTCCGATGTGTGCTTTGCTGCTGATGGGCGAATCGTTTATTCATCACTCGAAAATGGTAATTGGGACATCTGGCGCATGAATGCCGATGGCACAGGAAGTCAGCGACTGACTTCCGAAAGCAGCGTTGATACACACCAAACGGCTTCGCGCGATGGGCGCTATATCGTCTTTGCGTCCAATCGCGCTGATGCCTTCAATATCTGGCGAATGGAAAGCGATGGCAGCAATCCCATACCCTTGACTTCAGGCGGTGGAGAAAAATTTCCTCAATGTTCGCCCGACAGCAAGTGGGTGATGTATTACTCTGTGGCTCCGGGCGATAAAGCCTACTCGTTGTGGAAAGTTCCGATAGATGGCGGGCAGCCGGTTTTTCTCGCCAGGCAAGCCAACCGTGCATCAATTTCGCCTGATGGCAAACACGTCGCCTTTTTTGCCCGCGACCCGAAAACGACCCATCGCCATAAAATTCTCGTCATCTCATTTGACAACGGACAACTCGAAAAAAGCTTTGACTTGTCGCCGGATATTCCTTTGGTGCCTGAGACTCGTTGGACAGCCGATGGGCGGGCGCTGTTGTATGCAGTTGACCAGGAGGGCTTTTCAAACATCTGGATGCAGCCGCTCGACGGCAGCCCTGCCAAACGCATTACCGATTTGAAGCTTGAGGGACGGTTGATATTTGACCTGTCGGCGGATGGCAAAAATCTGGTCATCACCAGGCGACTGTGGACGTTTGATCTTTTGTTGCTTTCTAATTTTCAATAGGCAGGCATTAAGAATAACGCGGCTTGCTACTGAGGTTGAGCAAACGGTCTTTGACCGCGTCTGAAAAACCTCAAGTAAAATCAATTGCCAGCGGCTCCGTTTAGCGAAGTATGCCTATCGCCAGGCGACACGCGGTCGAATTATTTGTCGCGGACTTCGACCTTTTCTTTCGCGGTTGCCATCAACTGTCCGCCGGGTTGTTCGATGTAATAAACCCAACCACGGCTTGGATGTCTGCCTTCGCTGCGAATGATGCCGAGGTAATCGCCCGTGCCTTTGGCATAAGCGAACCTGCCGGCATCGGGACTGGTTTTATCTTCCGATTTTTTTTCAAAAAAACGGTCGAACATGGTGCCGCCGTATTGAAAGTAGGTGAAAGTGTTGACGATGACCAGTCCTAAAACGACAGCCAGCAGCGAACCGATAATAATCGTCTTTATGCGTTGCCGGAATAGAGATTTTTCAACCTCTTGTTCGCTTTCAGATGAATTGAACATTGCTATTTGCCCAGATATTTGATTGATAAACTGGCAATACCAAGATAGCCGAATAACGCCAACACGTCGGTAAGCGTCACCACAAACACCGAAGACGCCAGCGCCGGGTCGAAGTGAAAGCGTTTAAGCACCACGGGAATCAATGTACCGATGAGTCCCGCAAGTAAAATACTCGGAATCATGGTCACCCCGATGATTGCCCCAAGTTGCAAATCAAACCACAACCAAATGACCCCAAAAACCAACAGCGCAATTGCCACGCCGGTCACAAAACCAACCAGTAATTCTTTAGCCATTACGCGCCAACTGTTCTCCCAATCGATTTCGCCAAGTTGCAACCCGCGAACGACTACCGTCATGGTTTGCGTTGCAGCATAACTTCCCATCGTCACGACTACCGGAATCAACGCCGCAAGCCAGGTATTCGTTTGAATCGTCCCGATAAAAAATTGCACCACTGCTACACCTAAAAGCGCCGTACCGAGCGTCAATGCCAGCCACGGTAGTCGCAATTTCATTGAGGTCATCCAATCACCAAAGGCGCGTTCATCAGCATTCACACCCGCCAGCGCATAAATATCTTCGGTGGCTTCTTCGCGAATAACGTCAATGATGTCGTCAACCGTGATAATGCCGACGAGCTTATTTTCGCTGTCAACCACGGGAATCGCCAGCAGGTTATAGGTCGCAACGACGCGCGCGACCTCTTCCTGATCGGTGTCGGTTGTCACTTTAATCACGTCGCCCATCATGATTTTTTTGAGCGGCGTGGATGGCGGATTGAGTAACAACTGCCGGAGACTGACGACGCCCAGCAAATGATTGCGCGAATCGATGACATATAAATAAAATGCCATCTCGAAATCTTCCGAACGGCGCTGCAAAGCGGTGATGGCTTCGGAAATGGTTAAATCTTCATCCAGCGCAAAAAAATCGGGCGTCATGATGCGACCGGCGGTTTCATCGGCAAAGCCGAGCAACTCCTGCACATCGGTCGAGAGTTCCAATTTCATGGCTTCAAGCAACTCTTCGCGCGATTCTTCGGGCATTTCGGCAACCAGCACCGCCGCGTCGTCCGATGGCAATTCCTGCAATAAACGGGTCGCGTCTTCGCGGTTGAGTCCAGCCAATAATTCAACGGCGTCTTCGGTCTCAATTTCCGAAAGGGCTTCGGCGGCTTTGGTTAAATCGTTATCGAGGAAACTTTTGAAAAGAATTTCGCGGTCGTGAGTTTGCAGTTGCCCGAGGATTTGGGCGATGTCAACCGGGCGGAGTTTAGTGAGCAGGTTTACGGCATTCGACATAGCGCCACGGCGCGCAAGTCGAACGATTGAATCGAGCATCAGTTTGAGGCGGTCGTCTCGCATCAGCTACTTTCCTTAAATTGTTACTATCTGTATCCATACAAATGCACCAAGATTTTAACGGCTGATTTGAAAATTGCAAATTTTATCTTAGGTTTTATGACGAAATCAGGCTTTTTAATTGGCAGGGCTAAATAAAAAAGTGGGGTGCATAAAACTACCCGCACCCCGAAGGAGAACCCGAGATGTTTACCCAATTAAGCAGACCCTTGAGCAAACAAAAAAATACCTCTTGTGAAAATTTTTTTTGAGAATGTGAACTGACTGGCAATCAGGCAAGGGGGAGAATACGGAACAAACAGAAATAACGGAATAAACGGAAACCAGAAATTAATTCAATGATTGGTCGCTCTTTGCGGACTCATCAAGGCAAACGACAGGCGGAAAAGGCTGGCGATTATTTCAGAATCAATATCGTTTCCGTTTGTTCCGTTATTTCCGTTTGTTCCGTTCTCTGTTGGTTTTTAATCACTGAAGTCAAGGTTTCTGATTATCCGGTTTATTCGGCGGCTTCTCTTCCGCTTTAGGTTTGCGTTCTTCGCGCCCATCCTTTGCCGCTTCCTTCATAATTTTTTTCATTTTATCTATCGGGTCAGCGGGTTCTTCGGGTTGAGGTTCGGTTTCGGGTTTGAGCGGCGCGTCGCCTTCCTGCGCGGGTTTTGAACTACAGGTCATCTGCGGTTCGGTGCCGCCGACAAAATACTCTGTGCGATGGTTGGGACAGGTATCATCGGATAAAAGCCCGGTTGCCGGGTCAATCTCTGCGCTGGTAAGCGTATCGGGCTTGGTAAATTCATTGCCGCCGAGGTCAGGTCTTAGAGCCAGCGCCTGTTTCATAAACGCTGTCCAGATAGGCAGCGCCGATTTCGAGCCTTCGAGTCCGAGTTCGGAATTGTCATCAAAGCCGACCCACACAACACAAACCAGATTGGGCGTGTATCCGGCAAACCAACCATCACGCGAGGTGCCGGTCTTGCCTGCGGCTGTCGCCGTAAAGCCCATCTGTCGGGCGCGCGCCGCTGTGCCACGCGCCAACACGTCTTGCATGATTGATGTCATCAACCAGGAAATTTCCGGGCGCAAGACCTGTTGCTTTTGATTCTTGGCTTCGATGATTGAGCCGCCATCGGAATTGGTGATCTGTTTAATCACCTGGGCTTCGGAGAGTTTGCCGCCATTGGCGAATGCCGTGTACGCCGAGGCGACTTGCAAAGGTGTGGCTTCGGCTGCGCCGAGCGCCGTCGAAGGTAAATTTTGCGGGCGCGGCAATCCCAGTTTTTCCGCCATCCGTGAGACCCGATTGTAACCGACACGCTCGGCAATGCGCACCGTGACGACATTCAATGAATGCACCAAGGCATCGCGCACCGTCACATCTTTATTGGAATAGACATCGCCGAAATTTCCCGGCTGATAAGTTTTGCCGCCGCCATAAAGAAAAGTTTCCGGCGCATCAAGAAAAACCGTTGCCGGAGTGATGACATTTTCCTGTGCGTCTTCAAAAGCGGTGTTGAGCGCCGCGGCATAGACGATGGGCTTGAAGACCGAACCCGGTTGGCGATTGGCTTCAACGGCGCGATTGAGTTGCGAGGCGCTGTAATCGCGTCCGCCGCTCATGGCGACAATTTCGCCGGTCTTGGCATTCATCGCGACGAGCGCCGCTTGCAGAGTTCCCGGCGGCACCGGATTTTTTTTGCGTTTGGAAAATATCGGGTCGAGCGCCGCCAGTCCATCGCTTACTGCCTTATCGGCGGCGCGTTGCAAATCCATATCAATGGTTGTAAAGACGCGATAAGAATCGTGATTGAAATCGCGACTGGCGAATTCTTCGTTCAATTGTTTCTGTAAATAATCAACAAAAAACGGCGCGTCGGAATTTAAAACTTTGCGCTTGGGTTCGATTTTGAGTTCCGTAGCTTTGGCTTTGTCGGCTTGTTCGCGGGTAATGAAATTAGCTTCGACCATCGAATCGAGAACCTGATTGCGACGGGCTTTGGCTTTCTCAGGATTGCTGTATGGGGAATAGAGACTTGGTCCGCGAATGATGCCCGCTAAAAAGGCGCACTCCTGCAAATTCAAATTCAACACATCTTTATTGAAATAGACTTCGGCGGCTTCGCCTACGCCGTTAATCGAATAACTGCCGTTTTGCCCCATGAAAATTTCATTGGCATAGAGTTGAAATATCTCTTCTTTCGACAGTTTGGTTTCAAGGGTGATGGCAATCATCATCTCTTGCAGTTTGCGTTTGACGGTGCGCTCTGATGACAGAAAAAAGTTTTTCACCAGTTGTTGAGTAATCGAAGAGCCGCCTTGCTGCACCTGCCCTTCGTCAACGTTGCGCCACAAGGCGCGCGCAATGCCGCGAACATTGATGCCGCTGTGCTCGAAAAACTGGCGGTCTTCAATGGCAACCACCGCGTTGATGTAATCTTTTGGCAGGTCTTTGTAAGAGACAATTTTTTGTCGTTGATTCTGTTTATCGTTGGATATGGCGGTTAAGAGTTCGGGTTCAAGCAGTGTCGAATCGAGATTTTTTTTGTTATCGAGACCGGTAATTTTCGCGACCCCTTTGCCGCTACTAGCGAAGGTCACGGCAATGTTGGGAAACTGGCGCACGCTATTGATAATTGCCGAGTTGCTGGTTTGAATCTCGATGGTGTTGCCTTTGATTTCATAGCGCCCGCGTTTGACATCAGCCTGTTTGCCGTTTTCGACATAGCCGATGCTGTCGAGATAGGTTTTAAGCGACGTGAGTGACCAGCTTTGTTGCCCTGTGCGAATGGTACGCGGCGCGGCATAAAGACCCGTCGTGCGAATGGTGATGTCGCCGCGCAGTCGCGCATCAATCATCTGCGAATAGGTGTGATAAAAATAAGCGAAAATGCCGAGACCGATGGCAATCAAGACACCGAGAATGGAAAGCGTGACGGGCGAAAAGATGCGTCGCCAGAGGCTTTTTTTTGCGGGCGCTTTTTTAATCACTTTAGGATTTGCTCTTCGGGTTACTGTTGCCAATTTGTTCAACCTTTTTGGAAACTGATTTCGGGGCTGTTTGATTCCGACTCTTTAAAATAGGTTTGTTCACTTGTCGCAGTTATATTCATTGAGAGCAAATTAACTCTACCATCGGCGCGTTAAGGAAAACAAGAAAGTAAGCCGCCACAAACCGCCACAGGTTCAAACAGGTCAATTAAAATTAGCAACAATGAAAATCGGATAACAAATTTGCCTTTATTCTCTAACAATAATATATTGGCACACATCATTATCCAAATTTAGCGAAGCAACTCATTTATTATATCGCCTTCTGATTAGAGGAATTCAATGAGTATGCAAGGAACCTGTAGAACTTATTTAATCCCCGATGATCCCGCAGACAATAATATCTTTCCTGCTGTTGAAAGAATTGCTGATGCTATTGCAGAAATCATTCGCCACGAAGAAAAGGGCGGAAAAGCTATTGGACTTGAAGGTAACTGGGGGTCAGGTAAAACTACGATAGTGAATCAAATCTGCTCCAAGTTTGTAGGCGAATCCAATTATACATTCTTCCTTTTTGATGCTTGGGCGCATGAAGGTGATCCATTAAGAAGAACCTTTATCGAAGAGTTAATTGATCACTTAATTCAAAATAATTGGATCGATTCTAACTATTGGAGCGAACAAAAAGAAATCATTGCCCAAAGAAAAGAGATAAAAAAAACAAAAAACAAGCCTCATGTGACAATGTTTGGGATGATTGTTATTGTTCTCTTCTTCTTGGTTCCCATTGGGGTAGCTTTTTTAAATGCTGCACTGAAAGACAATTTGACGATAGATTTATCCTCATCACTCTCGGGAAAATTTTTAATAGGTTTGACACTTACACTCAGCCCCTTATTTGCCGTTTTTATAGGTGCAATATGTCAATTTATAGGTGCGATATATCAAAAACTTTGCAAGAAAAACGCTCAATCATTAGAAATCCGCTCGTTAATCTGGACGATGTTAATTAACAAAGCCATTTCCAAAGAACAAACCAAAACAAATAAAACCACGAACCCAACATCAGTTGAATTTGAAAAAATATTTGGGGAAATAATGAAAGCAGCACTCACCAAGGACGATAGGAAAATCGTCCTAGTGCTGGACAATCTTGATCGCATTGCTCCTTCAGAAGCTTTGAAGATTTGGGCGACCTTACAGACTTTCCTTCGTCCCCGAACTCATACTAATAATGAATGGTTGAAACGATTATGGATAATTATGCCGTATGACCTTGATGGTATCTCAAGCTTATGGAATAAACCCAAAACTGGAAGCGAAAATAAAAAGGAAATTACGAAACCTCAAAATGCTCAGGAAAATGTTAATTCACCAGTAAATAAAGATGATGCTAGGGCAATAAAAAAAGCCGAAGCGAATGAAAACATTTTGGCTTTATCATTTTTGGATAAATGTTTTCAAATCCGATTTGAAGTTCCTCCGCCTGTACTATCAAACTGGCAAGATTACCTATTCAAACTTTGCCAGAAGGCTTTTCCGAATCATCAAGAATCAGAATTTCACATTATTTATAAGCTGTACGTTTGGTTTTTATATAAACAGGACATTTTGCCCAATCCAAGGCAACTGATCTTATATGTTAATCAAATCGGTTCCTTACATATGCAGTGGTGTAACAAAATCCCATTATCGCACTTGGCATATTATGCCTTACTTCGTCGCCTCAATATCAATGTTGTAGAAGAGTTATTGAAGGGAGATTTACCTCACCAAGTCGTTGAAGGGTTCCTTGATGATAAGCCTAAAGATAACCTTGCGGCACTCGCCTTTAATGTTGATGCGGAAACTGCAAAACAAATCGTTTTAATGAATCCGCTTAAAGAGGCTTTTGAAATTGGCAGCGTTGAAAAAGTACAGGATTTATATCGCAGCCACTATGACAATGGTTTTTGGCAAGCTTTAGACAATCACTTAGATTGGAAATTGTTAGATAATAAAACCTTGGCAACTGCTGCGTACTGTCTTTATGAAAGCGGGATATTTAATCCAGAGAAAAGAGCAGCATTGTCACCTTCTGATAGAGTCCAACATAGAATTCCCACAGAGATAGACTTCATAAAAAATGCGATAAAAACTACTGCATTAAAAATCCCAACTTGGCAACCACTAAATAATGAAATGTCTCAAGGGCTTATAGGACTTTTTAGTCTGCTTTCTAGCGAAGAGTTCACAATTAAAATTCTAGGCAATATCTCATCAAATTTTGCCAAACAAATTGACGGGCACCCTTACCCCATCCAGAATGTCGAGGCTGCTATTGCAGCTTTGAAACAAATCCGAGAATCATTAAAGCAAGCCCATATAAATGTTTTCTCACAAGGCATTATTGAACCGATGGCTACAAGACTACGTTCACCCAATCCTTTACCTTACCTTGAACTCAACCCTTTGTTAGGATGCATGGTTGAATTAAGTGTAGAAGATGAACTTTCCCGTAAGGTGCTCCAACAAGTAGCTTCAGATAAAAACTTCGTCGCACAAATAAAAGCATTATTTGAAAAAGGCGACCTGAAATCTTTAGCAATATCGCAAGAATATTATCAAACTATAGGGCTAGGTCTTTTTATTTTGCTTCGTGATAATCCAAAATCAATTACGCCCGATTTTTTAGCGCCTTCACAATTATTTAAGGATTGGATGAAAGAGCTTGGGCAAAACTCCATTAATGCATATAGTGTATTCTCAGAAAAACTTGCAGAAATTCTTATAAACTATGGTGAAACCCAGTTAATTATTAACCTGTTTGATGGCGACCCAACCAAAGGGGCATTAGCAATTGAGTGTCTGAAAATCATTACCTCCCAGGAAACCTCCTCAATGTTCTTTACTTTAACTACCATTGATCAAAACTGGGATTTGTTTAAAGCCTTAATCCCAGATAGTAAGTTAAAAGGGTTTCAAAAGAGTTTGAGATTTGAAACTTCCTTGGAAGAACTTTCTTTAAGTAAATTGATCAATCAATTAGTCAACAACCCCGAAAGTTTTATAGAAGTGACTAAACTCTCATTTAACTCGGATAAAGTCTTATTTTATGTACTCATACTTTATCATGATGGTTTTTCAAATAATGAGTTCATAAACTGGGTTTCAAGCGGTTTAAAATCTATAAGCAAAGAGCAATGGTTATCCGACCTTCAAACTGATGGCAAGCTTTTTACACTTATCGCCAGTTTATCAATTAACGATCAACTTATTTCTTTACCCAATTTTCAAGATGCAATACTTGGTCAGTCCGCATTAATATTAAATTCTCAACTCCCTGAATCTGGCTCATTTTTGGCTCGATTACAGGAATCCGAAGAAAACCTCTTAATCAAATACTCATCACCGTCTTTTGCCGAACGCAATATACTTTGTAAAAAAATATATAATCTTACATTGGAGAGGAACGGAGAGTTTCCATATCTATTTCTAAAATTATTTGGTAGAGAGATTACCCGTCCCGAAATTATTCAAGGAGACGAACGAGTCCTTTCTGATTTATTTGTACCTATTTTGAATCAGAACACAGATGTTGGCTTAGCTTGGTTAGAACAGGCATTAAAGCAAAATCTTGATTCACTAAAAATACATTCAAAATCATTCACTAAGTTTAGAGATACCGTGCGTGACATTCTCTACAAAAATACTTTCGGGGATAAAGTTAAAATTAAACGCCTTAAAAGTATTGCACCTGTACTAAGCGTTGCAGTCAGACGGGGAGAGGTATCCGACGGGTGGGCTGCAAGCCCCTCTCAAAAAGAATTTGAGGTTGATTGGGCAACAGCAGAAGCAGCCTTTGTTAGCCAAGCTTTTGTCATATCGAACTTCCATATGGAAGGCGGTGAAAATGATTTTACAATAAAAAACCCTAAAGAAATTGTGAACATTGCGAAGGTGCTTGAGATTCCACCACTGAACGAACCTTTACTCAAAATCCTCGAAGAGGAATTTACTTTTTAAAGATTACAAACAAACCAACCTCAGCTTGAAGGATAGAAATCGGTAGGCTATACTGAGGCTTCATTTTTTGGAGGGGTGGCCGAGTGGCTGAAGGCGGCGGTTTGCTAAACCGTTGTAGGGGCTAACACTCTTACCGAGGGTTCGAATCCCTCCTCCTCCGCCAGTTTTTACGGGGCTTATTAATAAGCCCCGTTTTATTTTTGAAGGAAGTTTACCGCGATACCTTTGCGGTGTCCGAATTTTCTTTCACCTGTCACGGTTCAATTGCACAGTGGAATCTGCGCTTTGCTTACCGTTCGTTAAGACTTTCCTGCTAACAACCGAATCGCCAACAGATAAACAACTTTTAACGAATCAACGAGGGCGCGGCACGGTCATTGCTCTACTCAAAATCAAATTTCATTTGCCCCAGCGATTTGTAAAACATTTTAGGAGTAAAGGTTTATGTATCGAGTCATTTTATTTTTCATTTTCCTCACTTTTTCATCTACGGTTTTGGCGCAGGATTACACGCCAAAAGGCGAAGTATTCGGCAGCATCGGCGGCGGCAAAGCTTATGATGATGAAGGCGGCATTGGCAGCGGGCTTGATTTCGGCGGCGGCGTTGGCTACCGCATCACACCCAAACTACAAATCGAAGGCGCAATCAATACCATCAGACATGAACGCAATTTCGGAAGCGGCGTGGTCTTTAAAGGAACCGGCACCTTTGTTTCGGCAAATCTGCTTTATCACTTTTCCACCAAACAGGTTCAGCCTTATGTGATTGGCGGCGCAGGGTTCGTCAATCATCAAAATCGGTCGCGGTTCCCCGAAGACCCGTTTACACCCGAAGTCAGTTCAAGCGGCGGAGCATTCAATTTCGGCGCGGGACTGAGAGTTTTTCTGAACAAACATATCTCCATTCGCCCGGAATTCAGAGTCTTCGTCGGCTACCCTGACAGCAGCCGCTTGCGCTCAGTCGAAGCGCCTTTCAGCGTTTTGCGGGGTTCGGTCTCGGTGAGCTATCACTGGTAAGTGTTGAGGAATTTTGTGTCGTGGGTGATGTTTGTGAGAACCATTTTTGATAATGAGAAGATTAGGATTTAAGGTGATCTTCTCAAATTCATTTCTTCTCATTGCCAATAATATTTCTCACAAACATCACCAATAACACCGTCACACAAAAATAATTTGTGAATCGACGGCTGCGGTCACTTTTGAGCGACTGACCGGTTACTGTTATTGCCGGTTCATTCAACAATAACCACAACCGGAGTGTGATCGGATGGGCGTTCCCATTTGCGCGGCTCTTTATCAATGAAGACCTCTTTGCATCGCGCTGCGAGCGGTTCAGTCACCCAGATGTGGTCAATGCGCAGCCCCATATTGCGGCGAAAAGCCATCGCCCGATAATCCCACCACGAATATTCCTGCACTTCCTGATTGAAGCTACGAAAGATGTCAATGAAGCCCCAGTCCGTCACTTCCTTGAGCGCCTCGCGTTCCTGCGGACTCACCAACACCTGCCCTTCCCAAGCCTTCGGGTCGTGAACATCTATGTCTTCGGGCGCGACATTGAAATCGCCGCACATCAACACCGGTGAATTTTTATCGCAGGTCGTATCCAGAAATCTTCTGAGGCGTTTCAACCAGTCAAGTTTATAACCGTATTTGTCCGTGCCGATAGCCTGCCCGTTCGGCACATAAACGTTAATGATGCGAATGCCCGAAACGATGGCGGCAATCATCCGCGCCTGTGCCGTGTCATCATCTTGCGGAAAACCGCGCCGCACATCTTCGCTTTCGGTCTTCGATAAAATCGCTACGCCGTTGTAGGTTTTCTGCCCGTGGGTTTCAACCGTGTAGCCGCGCATCATAAACTCTTCACGCGGAAATTTTTCATCGAGGCATTTGATTTCCTGTAGGCATAAAACATCCGGCGCAGCGGATTCAATCCACTGCAAGACAACCGGCAATCGCGCCGCTATCGAATTCACATTCCAGGTCGCTATTTTCATTTTTAATTCCTGTTCATCATTTTTTGTAAATCTCTTTCCGATCACCAATTTTAACAACCAGAACGATTAATTTGTCATCTTGGATTTGATAAATAATTCGGTAGTCACCGACACGGACACGGTAGAGGTCTTCTTCACCCTCCAATTTTTTAACACCAGAAGGGCGAGGATTTTTAGCCAGCGAATCTATTTTCGGTTTGAGTCTGGTTTGAACAGATTTTTCCAGGTTTTTGAAATCTCGTTCGGCTTTGCGCGAAAATTCAATTTTGTAAACCTGATTGGTTAGAGGTCTAGTTCCGCTTTTAGTTTTTCCCATGGAATTGTGCCTTTTTTCTTTGTCTCGGCTAACACGGCACGAGCCTCTTCAAGGTCAATACGATCCTCTATTTGTTCGAGAAGATCATAATCTTCAATGGGCACAACAGCTGCCACAGCCTTGCCGTGTCGCGTTAAGATGATACGTTCTTTAGCAAAAGCAGCCCGACTGATTAAGTCAGAGAGTTGCTCTCTTGCTTCTTTGGTTGAAATATTCATCCTTTGTTTCAATTCCACGATGGTTCACTATTTACAACTCAAAGTGTACACTTTGGCACTTATGTTATCAACGTAATATTTGTTACTTCGGGAAATTGGGATTGGCTTTGATTTCGACAATCTGTTTGTTATGACGCAGGCTGTGCATAGGGATATACAACAACCATTGATAGGCATTCAGGGTTCCGAAAATCGGGAACGGATGATCAAGCGTGTGCGACTTCATATTGGCGTCGGTTTCCCGCGCAAATTTCAAACTCTTGGCGCGATTCTCTTTCAAGAGTTTCATTATCTCCGGGCGCGACATATTGCGCTTCATCGGTTGAATCGGTTCCGGCGCTTGCGCTCTGCCCTGACGTTTGGCAAGCGGTCCTTCAATGATTTGCATTTTATTTGCCGTTTTAGTTTCCCAATCGGCATTTTCCGGCGCGGCAAGGGCGCGTTCAACCTGAGCGAATAATAAGCCTTCGGCAAGCGCGATGTGTTCGGCGGTTTCACCAACCGTCCATTTGAATGGCGCAGGTCGGAAATTCCATTGCGCGTCGGTCAATTTTTCAATCGCAGCAAGGGTCTCCTGGTCTGCATCAAGCAAAGCCTTGATGACATACGCGCGTTCTTCCTTGGTCATCTTCGGGTCAGACATTGATTTGGGAGATTCTCCCATTGCAAAGCCTGAAAGCAGAACTACGAATATCAATATCGCGGATAATTTCTTCATTGGTTCTTCTCTCCGAGTTTTGGTTGGTCTGGAATTAAACCCGCCGCTAACCTAGGCGGTACTGACAAAGTTTGCGCGGTCAGAGACCGCTTACTCAACGTCTATCGTTTTCCAACGATTCCAAACCGTGAACTTTTTTAACTACTCAACGATAAGTTTATGATAACGCCCCATCCAGTACGGCAGCAAAAAGAATGCGCCATCATCTTCGCCGCGTCCATCGGTTTTGCTGTCGGGCTGAAACGGATTGCTGTTCCAACGCATCACCCGCCGTTCATCGGGCGCTAAGAGTTGCAGAATCTCTTGTTCATTATGGCGGTCGAGTTCTTTGGCAAACGTCACATCGCGACGATGCATATTCCTGACACTCCATTTCGTCAAATCCATCGGAATGCGATAAAGCGTGCGCGCGGCGTCGGCAAGCGGCGAATTTTTTTGCGGATGACTCGCCGCATAAATGAAAGTCCACAATGGGTTCGCTTCGCGTTTGATGTTCACCCACCAATCTGCCATGCCTTCGCGATAGAATTTCAATAACCTCGCATCTTTTTCGTATTGCATCAACGGATAAAACGACAGCATCGCCAACTCTTCATCCGAATAATTCAACTCCTTCACACGTTCCAGGTATTCGGTGACAATCCGGTGATAGCCGAGTTCATCAATCAACTTGCGATACTCACGCCCAAACCGCGCTTCGCCGGTGATGTGATGCGCCACCTTGCAAAACGATAAGAGTTCCAGCGCATTCAATGGGCTGTCTTCATGCCCGTCGGGGTCAGCAAAATATTCTGGACTCCAGCGCCCCCAGCGCGTCGGCTTGCCGGTGACATCAATCAAGTAATATTGGTTCTCGATGATGTGATCGGTGATGCGCTGAACGATGCCTTGAATTTTCTTTTTAAGTTCAACGTCCGGCAACAAATCATAAGCGATGGCATAAGCGAAAAAATGCCCGACCAGTTCATCCGAACTGGTATCACTTTTCCATTCCCATTCTTTATCCGGCGTGAAATACCAGAAACCGTCTTTGTGACGCGGCTCATCTTTGTGGCGAAACGAACGTGCAGGATAACCCGAACGCCCGGTGATCGATTCCAGCCTGAGCATGGCTTCAAGCGATTGTTTAGCCGATGACAAGGCTTCACGGTCTGTGGTCACCGCATAACGGAAACATTCAGCCGCCGCATAAATCGCCGTCCATAATCCATCATTATCATTCGGGTATTGATGCGAAGTAGCCGTGTTGCCGGATTCAAGAAATTGAGAATCCGCCACCAATCCATGTCGTTTGTGACGTTTTTCGATGCGTTCTTCAAAGTACGCGGCTTTTTGAGCGAGCGTCATCGGGCGCATTTCGATATGGCTGATGCCCGCAGAAGTTCGCGCCCAGATGGAGCCAGCTTCACCGGCAACCAAGGCGATGACTTCGTCGGATGGCAAGTAGCGTTTGCCGGCAAAATATTGCCACCTATCCCACGGATGCAGAGCTTTCTGATAACGCACCAGTCCTTCATTGCCGCCAGCCCACACCGCGCCGTCCGTGGTGATGGCGATGGTTTTGAGATTCCCGATGGGCAAACCTTCTTTGAATGAAAGCCGGAGTTTGGTTGGCGATTCACGGACGAAGGCATCGTCTTCTACGCGCCAGTTGCCGTTGTTTGATTGGGCATTAGATTTGGGCATTGCCAGCCCTTGGCGAATCGTTGCGGGAATTTGTGAGTCATCAGCGTTGTAAAACGCGCGGGATTTCTGCGGCGTCGGTTTTAATTTAATATTTTTTGGCGCAGCAAAAAATGGATGCGCGAGAGTGAATAACAGAATGATTGAAAGCAAAATTTTGTTATTCATAACTTCAATCATTCTGTTATTCATCAAAAATTTTCTCCAAAGCATAGGGTTTTCAGATGGTTTATTAACGTCTACGATTTTTCAGCAATTAAACTCCCGCATCAATCGCTTTGTATTTTCCCCTCTTTCACAAGCCGCACTATAATATGCATTGCCCTGATGATTCTCAAACGCCGGGGAAAATTTAATCATTAATGTCAGGAAGAATTTTTTTATTGGGTTAATCCATGAGCCGAGAAGAAATCACCATTAGCGAAATGGCGCGCAGCAAAATCGAAAGCCACGCTTTACAATGTGCGCCAAATGAGTGTTGCGGATTGCTTGGCGGCAGGGGCGATAAAATCGCTTCAACCTATCCGCTCGCCAATGTTGCGGAAAAACCCTGTACGCGATATTTCGCCGCGCCCGAAGCGTTATTCAAAGCCATGCGGCAAATTCGTGAAGCGGGCGAAGAGATGCTCGGCATCTATCATTCGCATCCGCGCAGCCCGGCTTTCCCTTCGCGCGTAGATGTCGAGATGGCTTTTTACCCGGATGCGATTTACTTTATCATTTCACTTTTAAACCCGATGGAATTGCGAGCGTTTACAATCGAAGACGAAGTGTTTAACGAAATCGAAATTTCAATCATCAATAATTTATGAGCGATACCATTACGATCACCGTTTTATTATTCGGGCAGGCGCGTGAGTTTGCAGGTAAACAACAAATCGAACTCAGCGTAATTCAACCGGCAACCGTCGAAAGCGCGTTTGCGATGCTTAAATCCGAGTTTCCACGTCTTGCGGCAATGCAGCGCAGCCTGATGTTTGCGGTCAACGAAGAGTACGCTTCATTGAATCAATCACTATCCAATAACGACCAACTCGCCATCTTGCCGCCGGTAAGCGGCGGCGAAGACGAACACGCAGATATTTTTGAAATCACCAGAGCGCCGATAAACATTGCGGATTTTCGCGCCCGCCTGCTTGAAGGCGACTCAGGCGCGGTAGTGATTTTCGATGGCGTGGTGCGCAACAACACCAAAGGTCGCCCGACCCTTTATCTCGAATATGAAGGCTATGAATCGATGGCTTTGAAAACTCTGGCGCAAATCGGGCGCGAAGTTCACGAGCAATGGGCGATTAACCGATTCGGCATCATTCATCGTTTGGGGCGAATGGAAATCAGCCAGTCGAGCGTCGTCATTATCGTTACTTCGGCGCATCGCCGCATCGCTTTCGAGGCGTGTCATTATGCGATTGACCGCTTGAAAAAAATTGTGCCGATTTGGAAGAAAGAATTTTTCGAGGACGGCGAAATCTGGGTCGAAGGCGAGCCGCCAGAGGCGGAGGGCAAAAGTTAAAAGGCAAAAGGCAAAAAGCAAAAATGAAAACCGTAAATGAGATTTCGAGGTAATAACAAGCGTAGAAAATTTTAGTCCAAAGTATTTTGACTTTTGCCTTTTAACTTTTGCCTTTTGCCTTTTTTCTTCTTACTGTTCGCCGCTGCCTTGTGGTCCGGCTTTTTGAACCGCTTCACGCGCCTGCGAGGCTTCGCGCTTACGACCTTCAAGTTCACTGATGCGTTTGTTGATGTAGGCTTGTTCGGCGGGTAGTTCAATCGAACGCAAGGTTTTCACGGCATTTTCAATTTCAAACAGCTCCGCATAACAATCGGCAACGCCGTAAGTGGCGCGCAGTTTCACTTTCTCATCGGCGCTTTCTGTAGCGAGTCTCTGATAGACCGGCAAGGCGAGTTTGGGTTGACTGCGGGTTAAATGATAAATCGACGCTTCACGCAAGAGCGCCTGTTCGGTCATCAAATCATAATCGGCACGACTCACGACCTTTTCATATTCGGTGAGTGCCTGACTGTAGTTTTTATGGTCGTAATACAAATCGGCGATGCGCAGGCGAATGCGGCGACGCTCATCGGGGTCAGGCAGATTGAGATTTTCATATTCGGCAATCGCTTCATAGGAGCGCCCCAACTCACTGAGCACTTCCGCAAGTCTCTCACGGGCGGCAAAAACATTGGGATGCGAAGGCGATTGATTGATGAATTCGACATAGTGGGCGCGCGCCTGTTCGTATCGCTTCAAATGAAAATAATAAATATTGGCGAGTTGAAACCGGGCATCCTGCGCGGGTTCACCGGTGGGATAAGCCGCCAGGTAGCGTTCATATTCTTCGACCGCCGTTTCATAATCTTCCGCATCCCAGGCTTTATTGGCGCGTTTCAACGACTCTTCGATGCCGCGTTTGCACGAAGTTAAAAATAGGGATGATGAAAAGATCAAGGTAAGAAGAAGCGTGATAACCAAGAGGGTCTTTTTACTTTTTAACAAATCGCGAATTTTTATTTCCTGAATCTCTATTTGCTGCAAATCCATTTTTACGGCTCTAAACCAATCAAATATAAAGTAGAGGCAGGTCTCATACCTGCCCGGATTTTGCGATACCGGCGTGCAATGACAGGCGCTCAAGCTGCTGGCGGCTGTGCCGCTTTGCTGTGCGACGCGGGCTTTGCCCCGCCGAGACCCTTTGCCAACGGTTCGGGGCTACGCTCCAAATTGGCGGCACAGCCGCAAGCGTTGAGTGGCAAGGCGGCGCGGAAAGTCAGAGACTTTCCGCACATCAAAGCGGCACAGCCGCAAAACAATGATTACTAAATACTGCGCGCCACTAACGCAAAATAAATTTCATCGGTTGTCACCGATTCGGGCTTTGGACAGTAAGTGTACTCACTTGCCCCTACAGTTACGCTGTCTTTATAAATATCAACTCACGCCATTGGTTTCGGTCACCTCGACCTGTTGTTCAATGAGCGACGCCGCAGAAACTTTGTCACCGTCAGAGGTGTCAATCAATTTCACCCCCTGAGTTGAACGACCCGACACGCGAATGCCTTTGGCTTCGACGCGAATCAGTTTGCCTTGCTCGGTGATAATCAACACCTGACTCTCATCGTTTACCGGCATCGAAGCGACTACCATGCCGTTGCGTTCCGAAGTCTTCATGTTGATGACGCCTTTGCCGCCGCGCGATTGGAAACGGTATTCATCAATTGCTGTACGTTTGCCGAAACCGTTTTCTGAAATCGAAAGAATTTCCACGCCTTCACTGACCGCCGCAACGTTGATGACATAATCGCCTTTGCCAAGCGTAATGCCGCGCACCCCGTAAGCCGGTCTGCCCATCGAACGCACATCGGTTTCTTCAAAACAGATTGCCATGCCTTCGCGCGTGGCAATGAAAATTTTCTTGGTGCCGTCAGTGAGTTCAACCGCCAGGAGTTCATCATCATCATCGACGCCCATCGCAATAATGCCTGAGCCGCGAATGTTGGCAAATTCGGAAAGCTCGGTCTTTTTAATCGTGCCTTTGCGCGTCACCATCACCACAAACTGACCTTCTTCAAAATCACGGACTGCTAAAATCCCGGCGAATTTCTCTTCTTTGGGAATGTTGACGAGATTGACAATCGCTTTGCCGCGCCCGGCTGCCGCCGCATCAGGAATTTCATGGACTTTCAGGCGATGCACTTTGCCTTTGTTGGTGAATATCAT
This sequence comes from Acidobacteriota bacterium, assembly GCA_040754075.1. Lineage (NCBI taxonomy): Bacteria > Pseudomonadati > Acidobacteriota > Acidobacteriota bacterium. Next base: position 178,685 of record JBFMDH010000004.1, on the reverse strand, counting down.
GACGTAGCTGTGCGCAGAGGCGACAAAGATGTGATCAACCACATCTTCGGTTTTAAGCGACGCGCCGCGTCTGCCGGTTCCACCGCGACGTTGGGCGCGATACACAGATACCGGCGTGCGTTTGATGTAACCGGAATGCGTCACCGTGATTGCCATATCTTCATCGGCAATCAAATCTTCGATGGTGAGTTCCGCGCCCGCTTCGATAATTTCGGTGCGGCGTTGATCACCATAGGCGTGTTGCACTTCGCGCAATTCTTTGACAATCACATTGCGCAGCACCGATTCGTTGGAAATGATTTCCTGCAATTCGGCGATGCGTTGAATGACCTCTTTGTATTCATCCTCAAGCTTCTGGCGTTCAAGCCCTGTGAGTCTTTGCAACTGCATTTCGAGAATGGCTTTTGCCTGAATCTCAGAAAATTGAAATTTCGCCATCAAGCCTTCGCGAGCTTCAACACTGGTCTTCGATTTGCGAATCAGCGAAATCACGGCGTCGAGATGGTCTAAGGCTTTCTTTAAGCCTTCGAGGATATGGGCGCGCGCTTCAGCTTTGCGCAGTTCATAACGGGTGCGTCGCAACACCACATCGCGACGGTGTTCAATGAAAATGTTGAGCGTGTCAACCAGGTTCAACTCACGCGGCTGACCGTTGACGATGGCGAGATTGATCATGCCAAACGACTGTTGCATGGGCGTGAGTTTGTAAAGATTGTTCAACACAATGTCGGGGATAGCATCACGTTTGAGTTCCATCACGATGCGCATGCCTTCGCGGTCGGATTCATCGCGCAAATCGGCGATGCCTTCGATGCGCTTTTCGTTGATGAGTTCGGCAATGCGTTCGATGAGTTTCGATTTATTGACCTGATAAGGAATCGCGGTGACGACGATGGCGATGCGTTCGCCCGACCGCCCCCCACGGTCAATAGCGACTTTAGCGCGCATGACGATTGAACCGCGTCCGGTTTCGTAGGCATTCTTGATGCCTTCGCGACCATAGATAAATCCGCCGGTCGGAAAATCCGGCCCCGGCACATAATTCATCAAGGTCGAAAGTCGCGCATTGGGATTTTGAATCAGGTAGATCGTCGCCTCGATGATTTCACTCAAATTGTGTGGCGGAATGTTGGTCGCCATCCCGACAGCGATGCCGCCCGAACCATTGACTAAAAGATTGGGGTAACGCGCCGGCAGCACCGTCGGTTCTTCTCGCGATTCATCATAATTGGGGACGAAATCGACCGTGTCTTTATCAATGTCGGCAAGCAGTTCCGTAGCGATGCGTGTCAGTCGCGCTTCGGTGTAACGATAAGCCGCCGCATTGTCGCCATCCACAGAATTATGAACAATGCAACCGTTGGCAAGCATGAAGTTGTGATGTTCGTTTACGGTAATGTCATAAACATCAACTTTTTCATCCAGCCAACGCATACTCACAACGCGGTGATTATGTGTTGATGCAACCGTAATCAATTCCTCAAAACTCTGAAAGTAACTCAAAACCTTATTGCTGTTCGGAATCCATTGTGCGTTTCGATGGGCATCATAACACTCAGGTGTCAATTGTGATTTTCCAAATTCTGCAATCAATCGTGAGGCATAGCCTACGATTTTTGTTCGCATGACTTTTTTCTTGTAGTTTTCATCTTTCCACTTTTGAGTAAGCGCGATTTTAGCTCTCTCTGTAAGCTGAGCCATGCACTGTGGGTTTTCTTTTATTCTTCGAGCAAAATATTTTTTGCGTCCTTTTAGGTGTGCGGCTTTGAAATTTGGGTCTTGCCATTGTCGTAATATTTTTTCACGATGCAAGGGTCGAGTTTCGGGTTTAGCCCACAAAGCCATTGCCATCTTTTTGTGATGGTCTTGTGCGTATTTGGCACGATATGAGGGGTCTTGCCATAAACGACGACTATGCTCACTCAATTTCTTTCGCACTTTAGGATCGCTTAATGACTTAATAATGGACTGAGTTATGAATTTGCGCATTCCTTCATCATTCCACATTAAGCGACTCTTTTCTGAAATAATTTTGCTAATCTTTCTTTTCTGCACACTTGTTAGGGGACGCTTTTCAATGCCTTTCAAAGCCTTACTCATCTTGGCGCGATAATCTGCATCTTGCCACAGTTGACGCAGATACTCGCCTCGTCGTTTGGCGATTTCAGGATTCAATTTATGCTTTTCGCGTAGAGTTTTAGAAACCCGCTTGCCATTTTCCTCTCGAAACTTTTCACTCTTATTTTGAGCAATCATTCTTTGGCGACGGATTTCTCTGACTTCCGGATGTTTCGCATAATAATCTTGAACACCTTTCTTTTGTGCCTCTCTGAATTCTTGCGTTTCCCAGAGCATGCGAATTTGCTTAGCGTGCAAATGTAAATGTTCAAGCCAAGTCATACGCTCAATATTGGATGGGCGGTTATCAAAGCGTTTGCCGTTTTTATGATGACGCACAAACGCACTGTTAAACTTTTCGGTCAATCCTTTTTTCCGGTTGTATTCATCAGCCAACCTATGAATGAATACAAATTCACCTGTAGTCGGTTGCTTAACTCGCAAATAGTCATTCGTTTCCTGATTGACTGGTGCAGTGTCAAAATAACCAACCATCAAACTGTCCTCTATGGTAAGGTGTTGCGCTTGTTTCCAAGTGCCGTCACGCAACATAAAACGATGATCAGGGGTGCAGCGCACCGTTGAGCCATCATCAAAAGTCAATTCCACCAACTCAGCGTTACGGCGGGTAATTCGGGAATGTTTGCCTTCACCAACGACTATGCGTTTCGCAGAATCTACGGAGTATACATAGAAAATCTCATCAGGTGGTAATTGTGACAACTCTTCAAAAGTGCGCTCGGTTCCGTCAAGCAATTTGATTTTGGTATCACCGGTGAAGCAACCAAAGTTGCCTTGTCCGTCAACCAGCATATAGCGCAGGGAAAAATCCTGTGCCATTCTGACCATTGCATCATAGACCGCGCTATCGCCGTGCGGGTGATATTTACCGAGCACATCGCCGACGACCGTCGCCGATTTTTTGTAAGCCTTGCCGGGTCCGAGTCCCTGCTCGTGCATTGAATAAAGAATGCGCCGATGTACGGGCTTTAACCCGTCGCGGGCATCGGGCAAGGCGCGACCGATGATGACGCTCATGGCGTAGTCCAGATAGCTACGCTTCATCTCTTCTTCAATATTTACGGGAATCCTCTGAATTACTTCAGTCATTCGTTCTCCTCTTCTTTATAAAAGCTTCTGCTGTGGTTTTGCGCCTTCACACAAAACCCGGAACAAGGGTACAAATTGTGGGGTAAATATGAGTTTTTTTCTTCATCCTCGACGAAAAAATTCGGGTATTGTTTCGGGATGTTTCTTCGTTTTTTAAGCAAAAATAATTCTACCTGACGGGAGCTTTTTTGACAAAGTAAAGTGCATAAAATCATCAATAAAAATCGGCATTTTTTGCATTTTCTCGCCGCTACGATTCGCTCTATTTGGTGAGCGTGTATAATGCTTTTTGACGCGCCTCAAAGAGGCGGATTTTATGATTCAATTACTGAGCGTCAAGCTAAAAACCAAACCGCGAAATTCGCCGGTTTATCCGCTCAATTTGCCGCTGGTGAAAAACTTCACGGAACTGTCGTTTGATTCACCTGTCACCTTTTTTGTCGGCGAAAACGGCTCCGGCAAATCGACGTTGATGGAAGCGATTGCCGCCGGCGTCAACGCGGTCACGGTCGGCGCAGAAGATGTCGGGCGCGACAAAACCTTATCGGGAGCCAGACGACTCGGCAAAGAGTTGAAGTTCGCCTGGCGCACGCGCAATCATCGCGGCTTCTTTTTGCGCGCCGAAGATTTTTTCGGCTTTGCCAAACGGGTGTCCCATCTGATGGAAGAGATGGACGAACTCGCCGAAGCGTATAAGCAGAAATTCACCGGCTATGCGCTTGGATTGGCGAAAGGTTCGGCGCTCAGTCAAAAACGCGCCTTGATAGAAAAGTACGGCGAAAACCTCGATGCCAATTCACACGGCGAATCATTTCTAAAATTGTTTCAGGCGCGATTCGTTGCCGGTGGACTCTATTTGCTGGATGAACCCGAAGCCCCGCTTTCACCGCTCAGACAACTCTCATTCTTAGCGATGCTCAAAGAGATGGTCGCCGAAGATGCGCAATTTATTATCGCTACCCACTCGCCAATTCTGATGGCATACCCACAGGCGACGATTTACAGTTTCGATCATCAACCGATAAAAGCAGTGGCTTACGATGACCTCGAACACGTCACTCTGACGCGGGCATTTTTAAATAATCCCGAATCTTTTCTGAGACGCCTGTAAATCATTTGCATTTTCCGCTTTTCGTTTTTATGCTTCGCGCCTGCACATACCGAAATCAGGAGCGAAAACATTGGCAACCGAAACATCTGGCAAACCTGTATCAACTGACCACTCAACCGGCATCGAAGCGCAATCCGGTCTCGACCCCTGGAAAAAAGCCGAACTCCCCGCACCACCGAACACTGCCGGTATAAAAATCCTCGGCGTCATCGGGCCTGGCGCAATTATTCTCGGCGCGTCCATCGGCAGCGGCGAATGGCTGTTGGGACCTGCGGCGTTCGTCAAGTACGGACTGACGCTGTTGTGGGTCACAGGGGTTGCCATCGTTTTACAAACCATCTTCAACACCGAAGTCATGCGCTATGCGCTCTACACCGGCGAGCCGGTGATTACAGGGTTTATGCGCACCCGCCCGAGTTCAACCTTCTGGGCGTGGTTTTATGCGGTGCTGTCGTTTTTTCAGGTCGGCTGGCCCGCCTGGGCGGGGTCTGCAGCGGGCGCAATCTTTTTTCTGTTTGCCGGGCGCATGGCAGAAGCCTCGGATTCAAATACCGTCTACCTGATTAGCGTGGCTACATTTTTAGTCTGCGTCGCCATTCTGGTTTTCAGTGGCAAACGCATTGAACGAACTTTGGAAATTCTCAACTGGACATTGATTGTCTGCATACTGGGAACGCTCATCGTGCTTTGCGTTTTATACGGCAGTTCGAGCAAATGGCTGGGCGCAGCGGCGGGATTTTTCGCTTTCGATTTAGAGAGCAAAAGTTTTTCTCTCTTTCCCGCGGGGGCTGACTGGTTTTTGATTGGCGCATTTGCAGCCTATTCGGGAATGGGGGGTGTCGGCAATTTGATGCTCTCGAATTATGCGCGCGATAAAGGTTACGGAATGGGCAAAGTCGTAGGTTTTATTCCAGCGGCAGTCGGCGGACAGCAAGTCAAACTCGCGCACACTGGTTCGGTGTTCGACATCAACCAAGAGAGTTTAAGCAAATGGCGCGGCTGGTGGCGCATCATCAGCATCGACCAGTGGAGCGTCTTTTTTATCGGCGCGATTTTAGGCATGGGACTTCCGGCGATTTTGTACACCTCGGCGATTCAACCCGGAAAAGAGATTCGCGGACTGGCGGTTGCTGCCGAACTCGCCTATGCCATGTCGGCGCGAGGGGGCGCGGCATTAACGATTATCTTAGCGATCATGAGCGTCTGGGTGTTATTTAAAACGCAGCTTGATTTAATCGAAGGCATGGCGCGGTCTGTGACAGACATTTTATGGAGCGGCAACGAACGTATACGCAACTGGCGCGGCGGCGATGTGCGCGTGGTTTATTACACGGTTTTAACCGTTGTGGTGATTTGGGGATTGCTTGCGTTAAGGATTACCCAGCCGATTATTCTTTTACAACTGGGCGCGAACATGGCGGGGTTGGTTTTTGTTTTCAGCGCCATTCATCTGGTTTACCTCAACACCAAATTTTTGCCGCAAGCCTTGCGTCCACCCATGTGGCGTCGGGCGGCGCTAATTTTTATGTCGGTGTTTTACGGCTTTTTTGTCTACCTGTGGTTGATGGGCGGCATCGTGCCGGATAAAGAGAAAGGCTTTTTGTTTACCTTCACGAAATATTGGTAAATCAAATCTCGACATCATCCTTTGCTCATGAAGTGGAAATCGTTCTGTGGCTATTCGCCTCCAAACCCCAGCCAGGGTCTTTTGGAGAAGATTTAAATGAAGACCAGAAAAATTAAGTCGCCGCAAAAGGCGGACAATGGTATTCCTGTGCAGGGCGTTGAATCTCCCGCCACTCCTCAACCACTTTTGAAAAATACCCGAATGGTGACGGCGCTTTGGTATCTGGCAGCGGGGATTACATTCTGGTCATTCGGTTATACGATGATGCGTGGATCAGACCTCTGGTGGCACATCGCCACCGGTCGTTTGATTTATGAAAGCCGCTCATTGCCCCTGGTTGATTCGTGGTCATTTACACGGCAGGGGCAACCGTGGTTACAGCATGAATGGCTTGCAGATTTTATCTATCAAATCTGGGGGAATTTATTTGGTGTCTCATCGCTGGTTTACTGGAAATGGCTGATGGTCATTTCTACGTTTGGACTGCTGTTATACACGATTCGGCGATGGGTAAAAGACCCGCTGTCAAGTTACCTGGCGGTTTTATTTGGCATTGCCACAGCCACTCCGTTTTTAGACATCCGACCACATTTATATTCGCTGCTCGGCTTTGCGCTACTCCTGTTTTTCGGATTGCCGAAAAATTTTCCGCGATTTCTGCCGCTTCTTTTTCTGGTTTGGGTTAATTTGCATGGCGGCTTTTTTTTCGGGCTTTTAGTGCTTGTAATAATTTTAGGCGTTGAGATTTATAAAACCGGCTTGGTGAATAATCGAAAGCCCATTTTGATTTTCGCAAGCTGTGTGATTGCCTGTTTCCTGAACCCGAACGGACTGCGCGCTTTCACCTATCCGCTGAAGTATGCTTTTGATAAAAACTCGCCTTTTGCCATTGCGATTGACGAATGGCAATCTCCTTTTCAAGCCGGGGGCATTCATTCTCTGCTTTATCCTTATATGATTGGGGTTTTCATTTTAAGCGGATTTTTTATCCTGGTCTCCAAAACTTATCGTAAAGAAAAGGGGCTGCCGGTTGCTGAATTGCTGCTCGGTTTATTGACCCTGATGATGTCGCTTACCAGTCGTCGGTTTATTCCGCTATTGGCGATGGCTCAAAGTTTAGTAGTAGCGCCGGTGATGGCTTATCTGTTTGCGACCCAATGGCAGAAGGTGCCGCAATTCATTTTTCCGACGATTGCCACCCTCATCGGTTTCCTGTGGCTGGCTCCTTATCCGCATACGGCGCGAGCTTTTCATTACCTGGTTGCCGAAGATAATTTCCCTGTCGAAACCTGTAATTTTATCGAAACCAATCAACTGGAAGGCAAGGTTTTTGCCTATTTCAACTGGGGCGGATATCTGCACTATCGCACCAAAGGGCGCATGAAAGTTTTCATCGATGGGCGTGCCGACACGGTTTTCGATGATCAAACCCTGATTCGCTATTCAATGGTTCAAGGGTTTCGCCAAGGGTGGGAAGACATCATCGAATCTTCCGGCGCACAATATATTCTGTTTCCAAGAAATCAGGAGGGTAAACCGCTGGCGCAACTGATCAGTTCGGGACGTTGGCGATTGCTCTACGATGATGCAGTCTCGGTTTTATTGGTACGCGCCACCGAAGCCCCGCTTCCGCAAATCCAAGCGACTGGCGATTCTGCTTATAAACGCTTAGCCTCCGGCATTCGCAATCTCGAACGACAAGCTTATGCGGAGGCTGAGAAGGATTTGCAAAGCGCACTGGAGTTGCAAGCCGATCTTCGGCTCGCCGGTTATTCGCTGGTTCAAACTCAACTATCCGCCGGAGAAAAAGAGAAGGCTCGCGCATCGTTAAACCACTGTCAAAAATTATTCCCTGATTCACAAATGCTGAGAGCTTACGAAAAACTGCTACCGTAGAACTCCTTACAAACCAAGTTACTGCGGTTAAGGGAGCAATCTCTGACGGCGCTTCAACATAGTCGCAAATAGCTACGAGCGTTAAATCATTCGCTGCCAAGCGCGATTTTTAATGCGTCGAGGGCGCGGTTTAACTCTCTGTATAAATAGGCATTCGTTCTTTGCGCCATCGGCAAATAATATTTTTCCGTGGTGTCGGCGTAACGATATTTCTTTTCGAGTTTCGGCGAATGCGAAATGAAGCGCAAATTATCCAACCGGTCGCAGAGTTTGACAATCGGCGCGCCCGTATGATGCGCGGCTTCGATTTCTTCGAGGTAAACGGCGAGGCTGACGTCTTCAAACTTGGTCAGCAGCCAGACAATCTCGGCAATCTCTTCGCCAAAACCAGCGGCGATTTCTGCGCGCGTTGTCGGGCTGTCTTCAATCACATCGTGCAACAGCGCCGAGCAAATCAGTTTCGGCGAGTACATATCGAGTTCATCAACAAGGGTTACGGCAACGCGCACGGGATGAACGATGTAGGCGGTGCCTTCATCGCGCCGTTGCCCGGTGTGGGCTTTTTCCGCGACTTCGTAGGCGCGTTGCACGTTGTACAATTCATCATCGCTTAAATGCGTAATTAATTTTTCTTCGAGATAAGCAAAATCTCTTGTGTAAACCATAAGCTTTCACTCAATCAATCAGGCTTTCGCCTTTTTCTTTTTATCGGTTTGCGGTTTGGGAAGGATTGCCGGTTTAACTAAATCAGCCAGCGGTCTGCCTTCGGCTTTTTCAAATGAAAGTCCGAGACAGGCAGCCGCCGTCGGCGCAATATCAATCATTTTTGCAAGCGCAAGTTTTGCGCCAACGCGCACATTCGCGCCATAGATAATCAATGAAGCATACATTTCCGGGCGCGAAGGCAAATAGCCATGCGTGCCCTTGTAGGTTGCGCCTGAACTTTGCACTTCATCGCCGGTTAAGGCTTCATCAAATGAAAAGCCCGGTGCCGCCTCTAAAATTACTGTGGCTTGCGGCACAGCGCCCAGTCGTTTGGCGTCCGCAACAGAAACCAGGCGGCTGAGGGGACTATGCGTGCGAGTCAGATATTTGCTGAACAATTCTTGAACTTTTTTTGCGCTCTCCTGGTCATTCGTATCCCGGAGAACAATCGGGCATGCGCCCCCGGCAGGCCAGGCAGCGGCTTGCCAATCTGCCACTTTTCCGTTGCTATCGACGGTAATCAGTTTCGCTTTAGCCAGGACAACGTTCGGGAAAAACTTCTGATTAATCTTCGCGAAACCGTGATCGGAAACAATAAAAAATGTGGTTTTCTCAAACACCCCCGCCTGTTTGGTGGCTTCGATGATGCGCCCCACATATCCGTCAAGGCGTTCGATAGTGGCAAGAGCTTCAGGTGAACGCGGCCCGTGTTTATGTTGCGCATCATCGGATTCAACCAGATGCACCAGTAATAAATCAGGCTGGTAATTTTTAATGATGTATTCGCTGACCGCCGTGCGGCGTCCGTCGGTCGTCATCTCTTTGCCGGCGACCAGAGCATTTTGCAATAAACCCGGCGTTGCATATTGCAAGGTGCGTTTTCCGGTTGGCGGGTTTTCTTTGGGGTCAAATATTTCCGGCACATTGTAATCAATTTCGGCATTGACCGTGACGGGCCAGCCGATGGCGGCAGTTTTGAGTCCGGCTTTTTTTGCCATCGACCAGAGGGTTTCGGTTTTTACCGCGTTGGCGAACCAGTACCACTCTTTGGTTTGCGGGGCATCGGGCGCTTCAAAGATACGATTTTGTACGATGCCGTGGGTTGCCGGTTTGACACCAGTAATCAATGTCGTGTGCGCCGGATAAGTCACCGATGGATAAACCCCTTCGACGCCTTCGGCATATGCGCCGTTCAATTTCATTTGCGTTAAGGTCGGAAGCTTTATGCCGATTTGCGTGGAGTTGAGATAATAATCCGGCATCAATCCATCTATGGAAATCACCACGACATGCGCGCTAGCAATCGCTGATTGAGCATTGGCAGAATAGTTTGTAGCTATCGACAACAGGTTGAAAATGATTAGCGCCAATAATAATAAACTTAAAAGCCTGCATTTTGCCGATTGCAAACGTCGTCTATTCATCAATGACTCCACCTGATTTGAATTTTTTGAAGCGAACTCGGATGAACGGTTGATGCTTTCAATTCAAGCCTATCATTGTTTCAAGGCAAGTCAAAGTTTGAGATAGCTTTTGAGGGTGGTTCGGTTGAGGAAGAAGCCTTTTCGAGTCAGCGCAAAAAAACGGTTCACCAAAATATTTAAACCTATATTTCGGTGAACCGTTTTCCAAATCTCGCCACTCAAAATGCCAATTTATGTCACTTTAATCGCTATCGGGGTATCGGTGGGCTGGAGGCATTCGCCGGTGCGCCCCTGTTTGAACGAATCACGCCGGTTTCATCCATGAAGTAAAAGTCGCCTTCAGCGGAAAACGATTGCGGGTTGGCGTTGATGGTAAAAGTCTTCCCGGTTGGACCAACGGTTAGCGTAAAGTTGTATTCGCTTTTTGTGCCGGTAGCAACAATCGGGTCGATAATATTTTCACTGTAAAGTTGCGCCAAGGTGCCATAACCCGCGTATTTTCTTTCATATAAAATTTGTCCGCTGCCAAACACTTTCAGCGTTTGAATTGCCGATGCGCCCTGAGCCAGATGTCTTGAGCGACGCAAGGCGGGAACGGCAATAGCAGCCAGAACGCCCATAATCGTTACGACCAGCAGCAATTCTATCAGCGAAAATCCACGCTCATGTTTTGGCTTTACCATCATTTTTCTCCTGAATTCCTGTTAAATTTCAGAGCCTACTCAAACTTCAGACATCAAACATTGGCAAGGCGTGTGCCATAACTTTTTATCCATCAGGTTGGTCAACCCAGCCATTCTCGTTGACTCCCCGAACCGGGAAGCGATGAGTGAATTTTAATTTTTCACCTTGAATTTGAATTTTCAGGAAGGGTAGAAAAACTTGCCTGAACCTTTTAGAATCGCTAAGACCTAAGAGAACGTTACTGAATTCATTTAAATTGACATGACAAAGTCTTCCGGAAATCAGCTTTTACTCTATGATGGGGTTTGTGGTTTTTGTAACCAAAGCATACGAACTATCCTGAGTCACGACAAACAAGGCACTCTGAAATTTGCGCCGCTGCAAAGTGAATTGGGGAAAAAAATTTTAGCCCGCCATCATCTGGAAAATATTGATTCCCTGATTTTTGTTGAGAACTACGAATCCGCTGAACGCTTATATGTGCGGTCAAGCGGCGCACTGAAAGTCGCCAACTACCTGGGCGGTTGGTGGAAATTCTTTCTAATTTTTTATATTATCCCGCGACCGATTCGCGATTTTTTTTATGACCTGTTTGCCAGGTATCGCTACCGGTTGTTTGGCAAATATGACCATTGTCTGTTGCCTGCACCGGAAGTTCGCGCGCGCTTTCTTGATATGGCATGAAATCAATTGCTGAATCAGTGAATTCATTATAATGAGCGCAAACCAAGCTAAAGTTTTTCTTACCGCCGAATGGAAATATTTAACGATGCTCAATTTTGAGATTGAGCCAGACATCTTGCGCCCCTACGTTCCGGCGGGAACCGAACTCGACACCTGGAACGGCAAAACCTTCGTGAGCGTCGTCGGTTTTCTCTTTTTAAATACCAAAGTTTTGGGTTTAGCGATTCCCTTTCATCGAAATTTTGAAGAGTTGAATCTGCGTTTTTATGTTCGCCACCAAGCCAGTGAAGGTTGGCGGCGCGGCGTAGTCTTCATCAAAGAAATCGTTCCGCGTTTTGCCATCGCCACGGTGGCGCGCGTGGTGTACAACGAAAATTATGTCGCGATGCCCATGCGCCATCAGCTTGAAATAGAAAACCATAACTTAAAAAATAACAGTCAGGTTGAATACGGCTGGCGTCATCGAGGCGATTGGAATTTTCTTAGGGTGCGAATTGCCGGTGAATCAAAACCCCTGGTTTCGGGCGAAGAAGCCGAATTCATCACCGAGCATTACTGGGGCTATGCTGCGCAAAAGGATGGCGGCGCGGTTGAATATCAGGTTGACCATCCGCCCTGGCAGGTCTGGCAGGTAAGCAGTGCCCAGTTACATTGCGATGCCAAAGCAATTTACGGCGAAAAATTTGTTGACGCCTTATCGGCAAAACCGAGTTCGGCATTTGTCGCCGAAGGTTCGGCAATTATCGTCAGACGCGGCGTCAGGCTTTAACCCTTAACCGTTCGGCAAAATTTCAACCAACCCCATTCGCTTTTTAATGGATAATTCTTCTATGCCGGTACTGAATCGGCGTTTTCCTCATAACTCAACGCAAGGTCGCCCTCTTGCACATCAACCTTGAGTTTGCCGCCCATTTGCAATTTGCCGAATAAAATTTCTTCGGCGAGCGGCTCTTTGATTTTCGATTGAATCAACCGTCCCATCGGACGCGCGCCCATCAATTTGTCATAGCCATGTTCTGCCAACCAGTTGCGCGCCGCGTCTGTCAGTTCAATACTGACCTGCTTTTCAAAAACCTGCGCCTGCACCTCTTTGATGAATTTATCAACGACGTGTTTGATGTCATCAAACGCCAGGGAATTAAACGCCACCCAGGCATCCAGGCGATTGCGAAATTCGGGGCTGAAGGTGCGTTCAATGACGCCTTTACCACGGCTTCCGGTCGCGCCTTTGTGAAAGCCAATCGCATCGTTGCTGATTTCGCGCCCGCCCGCATTGGTCGTCATAATTAACACCACGTTGCGGAAATCAGCTTTTTTGCCGTTGTTATCGGTAAGCGTCGCGTGATCCATCACCTGCAATAAAATATTGAAAACATCGGGGTGGGCTTTTTCGATTTCATCAAGCACCAGCACCGAATAGGGGGTGCGATTGATGGCATCGGTGAGCAAGCCGCCCTGATCGAATCCCACATACCCCGGCGGTGCGCCAATCAAACGCGACACCGTGTGTTTTTCCATGTACTCGCTCATATCAAAGCGTAAAAATTCGATGCCAAGGGTTTTGGCAATCTGTTTGGCGAGTTCGGTTTTGCCGACGCCCGTGGGTCCCGAAAATAAAAAAGAACCTATCGGCTTTTCCGGTTGCCCCAAACCTGAACGCGAAATTTTGATGGTGCGGACAATCTGTTCAATGGCATGGTCTTGCCCGAAAATTACCCTCTTTAAATCGCCTTCCAGATTTTTCAAACGGTCTTTATCGGAAACCGAAACCGTTTTCGGCGGAATCTTCGCCATGCGCGCCACCACCAATTCAATGTCTGCCGGGTAGAGGGTTTTTGGGCGTTTGCGACGCGGCAATAATTTCACTGCCGCGCCCGCTTCATCAATCACATCAATCGCTTTATCGGGCAAAAAACGGTCATTGATATATTTTGCTGAAAGTTCAACCGCCGCTTCCAGGGCTTCATTGCTGTAGCGGACGGCGTGATGATCTTCGTAATATTTCTTCAAGCCTTTGAGAATTTTCACCGTGTCATCAACCGTGGTTTCACTGATTTCAATTTTCTGAAAACGTCTTGCCAGCGCCCGGTCGCGTTCAAACGAGGCTTTGTATTCAGGATAAGTTGTCGAGCCGATGCAACGGAGTTCGCCGGTGGCAAGCGCCGGTTTTAAAATATTCGAAGCATCCATCGAACCGCCGCTGACTGCGCCTGCGCCGACGATGGTGTGAATTTCGTCAATGAACAGAATTGCGCCTTTGCGTTTTTTGAGTTCGGCGATAACCGCTTTGAGCCGCTGTTCAAATTCGCCGCGATATTTGGTTCCGGCAAGCATGCCGCCTAAATCAAGCGCATAGACATCAACGCCTTTTAATACTTCGGGCACTTCTCCGCGTTGAATTTTTAACGCCAGACCTTCGGCAATCGCGGTTTTGCCGACGCCCGGGTCGCCGACATAAATGGGATTGTTTTTGCGACGACGACAGAGGACTTGAATGGTGCGTTCGACTTCTCTGGTGCGACCGATGAGCGGGTCGATGCCGCCTTTAGCGGCGCGTTCAATCAAATTGGAAGTGAATGCCGCCAGCGGGTCGCGAATCGGCTCTTCTTCCATCTCTTCATTATCCATGCCGTCGCCGGGCGAAGGATTGTTATCCGAAGCGATTTTGGAAATGCCATGCGAAACAAAATTGAGTACATCGAGGCGCGTGATGCCCTGTTTTTCCAGAAAGAATTTTGCCATCGAACGCGATTCCAGCAAGAGCGACGCCAGAATATCACCGCCGTTAATCTGTTTTTGTCCTGCCGATTGCGCGTGCGACAAAGCGCGTTGCAAAACCCGCTGAAAGGCTTGCGTCTGTTCAGGGATGTATTCGCCATCAATGCTGAAGGGTTCAAAATTTTCATTCAGGTATTTTTCAACGTCGCGTTTGAGTTCTTCGACGTTGCCGCCACAGTTGCGCACAACGTTGGTTCCGGTTTTCTCATGCATCAGGGCATACAACAAATGTTCAAGAGTAATATATTCGTGTCGCCGGTTAATGGCTTCATCAATGGCGCGATTCAAAGTGGTCTGTAATTCTTTGGTAATCATAAGCGAACCCAAAATAATTTATTCCTCTTCGACGGTACATAATAGAGGATACTCATTTTGTCTGGCGAGAGCCATCACCTTTTCGGCTTTGGTCTCGGCAATTTCATATGAATAAACCCCGGCTACCCCTATGCCTTCCTGATGAACCTTGAGCATGATAACAAACGCCTCGGTTTCCGATTTTTTGAATACGCTGATTAAAATGAAGACCACGAATTCCATCGTGGTGTAGTCATCGTTATGCAGAAGCACTTTGTAAAGCGGCGGTTTTTGAAGTTTCTCCTTGCTCTTTGGAATCGTCAGTTCTTCAGGTTGTAAATTCGGCTTAGGCATAGGTGATTATTTTGCATTGACTGAATGGAGATTTCCACGCTAATTGTAAAAAGATTTATTTGCGCGATGAACTATTTTGACTAAGGAACCTAAATGATTATCGGCATACTCGGCGGCGGGCAACTGGGCAGGATGTTAGCGATGGCGGGTTATCCGCTGGGACTCAGATTTCGCGCGCTCGACCCCTCATCATCCGCGCCCGCAGGTCATCTCACCGAACATCAGGTTGATGATTTCACAGACCTCGAAGCGCTGTCGCGTTTTGCCGACGGACTCGATATTGTCACTTATGAATTTGAAAATGTGCCCGTCGAATCGGCGCGGTTTTTAAGTCGCCGCGTGCCGGTGTATCCGCCACCCGTTGCTTTGGAAAAAGCTCAAGACCGACTGGTTGAAAAAAGCTTTTTTCAGGAACTGGGAATTCCGACGCCACCTTTCGTCCGCGTCGAAACTTGGGAAGATTTGGAAGCGGCGATTAAAAACATCGGATTGCCGGCACTATTGAAAACCCGGCGATTCGGTTATGACGGCAAAGGTCAATACACCCTTCATAAAGAAGAAGACGCTGTGCTCGCCTGGCAGACGCTTGGCGGGGTGCCGCTCATATTTGAAACCTTGATTGAATTTGAGCGCGAGGTTTCGATTCTCGCCGTCAGAAGCACCCACGGCGAAACCAAATTTTATCCGCTGGTTGAAAATCATCATCGACAGGGAATGCTCAGACTGTCGCTTGCGCCCGCGCCAAATCTGACGAATGAGTTGCAAGCCCTAGCCGAAGACTATGCGACACGCGTGTTGCAGGCGCTCGATTATGTTGGGGTTCTGGCGATTGAATTTTTTCAACTGGATGGCAAGTTATACGCCAATGAAATGGCGCCGCGGGTGCATAATTCCGGGCATTGGACGATTGAAGGAGCCGAAACCAGTCAGTTTGAAAATCATCTGCGAGCGATTATCGGAATGCCTTTGGGGTCAACGGCAACCATCGGATTTTCTGCAATGGTCAATATCATCGGTGCCATTCCAGACCGTCGCGCTGTCCTGAGCGTTCCCGATGCGCATTTGCATCTGTACGGCAAAGCGGCGCGACCCAATCGTAAACTCGGGCATATCACCTTGCGTTGTGATAGCAAAGAAGCGCTGCAACGACAACTCAACCAATTGCTCGAACGAATTGGCGAAATCGCTTAGACTTCCAGGAATGGCGAATAAGGAATGGTGGGTTCTTCCGTCCTTTTTTTAATTCCATCATCGCCGTTTTCATAAATTTCCAGAGCGTCATCAAATGCCTGTTTGATAATTTCAGGGTAAATCCGCGCGTCTTTCGTCAAACTCTTATCCAGTTTCAACTCTTCAATCATGATTTGCGCGCACCATTCGCCCAGTTTTCTGTAGCTTTCAAATTGCGCTTCGTCATACCACAAATCGCTGGTGCTTTGTTGAGGAAAATCCTTGTTCTGCCGCATGTATTGGCGTAAATCAACGCTCTCTTTTTCAACCAGCGAAGGTTTGATGACGATAATCACCCCTTGATTACCGGTCTTGATACTGGTTTCACTCCAGCCCAATTCACGTAAATGGTCAGGGTCATAAGTGATGCTTCCGGCAATAAAGTTGCGCTCCGAAAAAAAATCGCCGCTCACATCATCCTCTTTGGCAAACAGCGGCGTCACATCCAGATCAATCTCTGTGCGAAAATCAATCCGGCATCGGCGTATGGCTTCGCCTAAATCCTCGAAGCGATTGTTCGGGTCTGCGCCGTTATCGGAAACCACGATGTACAAACAGCCGCGCTCAACCAGTGAATAAAGTCCGGTGTTGTCGAAATGCCCGCCATCCGTGAGGTAGCAATAGCTCGACAGGTCATTGGTTTGCGAGAGAAATTCTTTGAGGATATAAAACGGCCAGAGTCCGGCTTGCGAAGAGCGCCACAACCGGCGATTGGGCGTCGGCGCCCAATATCCCAAACGCACATTCAAAAGCGTCAACAACATGGCGACCGCCGAAGTCTGCGTCTTCGCGCCCATATTCGGACTCACCGCAGCCCCCGATACGGCAATCGCAGTGCCGAGCGTCATCTGCCCTTGCATATACTGTTCGGGCAAATTTTTCCGGTAGCCGGTTCGCGAAGACCCGGAATATAACTTGGATAACACAAAATAATCGGATGAACGTTGCGCGGTTGCGAGGTCTTTGCCGCCAACCAGATTCAAGGTCGTATTGATGAGATGAAAGGGCGCGCCCCTTTGACAATTATTTAAATCTTTCAACAAGATGTCGTCGCCGGTTGCCGATTCGGTAATCTCCTGTGACCGACGATTGGGATTTGACGCGCCGAGATAGGCGCGCATCAATCGCGATTTATAAAACATATGCATCGACAGCATATTGGGGTCTGACATCCAGCCAAGCGCCACCGACAACGAGTAGGCAATAAACAGCAAGCCCAGCGTTAAATAGCCCATCAACATGCTGGCGTGATGCTGCTTATCGGAAAAAAAGGTGAAAAATAAAAAACCCGCTAAAACCACATAGGTAAACGCAAGCAAAGAGATTGAGCGTTTAGTATTGCCATCCCAGCGGTAAATTTCCCACATTGCCACCACCCCACAGCCAATCAACCCAATGATAAAAATACTGCTCTGGGCGACCGAAACCGGAACCGAGCTTTCCTTGAAAACCGAAAAGAAAATCGAATTGGCAAATGAGGTTTTATTGGCTAATAAACTGAAAATCAGAAAGAACAGAACCACAACCGAACCTAAAAATATTTTCCGACCGCGCATCGAATTGGGTATGCGATAAACAATCAGTAATCCAATGCCTGCGCCCAGCGTTCCAATGATGTAACAGTACGGCATCCAGCAAGCAGATTCCGAGTTAAATTCCGGCTGCGCTCCGAGAAACCATTTAATCGCCCACCAACCGACGATTGCGGTGACCAGCAAAGACAGGAGGCTGATTAAAAATGCGCCGATTTTTTTCCAGGCGCGAATTTCGTAGATTGCCAGAAACAGATAGAGCACGATACAGACCGCAATCGGAATCTGCATTTTTTCGACGAACCCGGCTTGGTCAGCTTTAAAGCGAATCAACATCCAGCGCGATAGCCAGGCAAATGCCACCGCCAGGCAGACCAAAACCAGTGGCGGGGTGAGCGCGATAATCAATCTTGCGGTCATCGAAGGCTCGCTGACTTTATGTTTGTCTTCCCCGCCGGTCGGTGAATTTTTGATGGCGGTGAAGATGGAACCGGCAATCGAAGCAATCAACGCAATCCAGCCGCCGGCTTTGGCAACATAATCGGTGATTGTCTGCTTTGAGGTTGGATTGCGAAAAATATATTCGGCAATTTCGTATCCGTAACCGGAAAGCGCCAGCACCAGAATCACTCCAACCAGTGAAACCGTCAAAGTCGTTTGCAAGCGGACGATGCGGTTTCCGTGAACCAACTTGCGCCACTCCCATTCATCCTCTTTGCGCGGCAAACTGTAAAACCATAGACAGCCGGAAATCAGAATGATTGCCGAAAACAGCCAGAAAAATTTTGGCGGAACGCCGTTTTCATAAACGATGACCAATCGTTGCAAAGCCACCAGCGCCAGCATCACCATAAAGGTTAAACCGAGCGTCAGAATCAAACTCAGCAAATTGCCTTTGGCGTATCGGCTCATTACCCGTTCGCGTTTATTCTGAGCAAAGGGCAGAGATTGCCACCATAAAATCCCGGAGACCACCAACCAGATAAGCAGTAAAACACCGATGACCCAGGGCGGCAGTTGCAGAAAAAGTTTTAACGGATTATAAGCCGAAAGAGAAAAATTGCCGCTCGTGAAATTCACGCTTAAATAAACCACGCCGACAATCAACATCCAAAAAATCACACTGGGAATGGCGTGCGCGATTTTGTCAATAAATTGCGGGGTGATATTCACGCGCAACCAGAAGGCTGTGGTCACCAGTAGCCAGATAAGTATTGGAATAATCAGGTAAGCGGCAAGCGCCAGACGATTCATCAACGCCGCTTGATAATTGGTTTTCAGTTGGCGTTGTTTTTCTGTGAATAATTCGGTCTGTTCCCTTTCTGCATCATTAATCGCGGCTAAATCATTTTTTTGCTGTCTCTCAATCTCCTCTTTATTTTTTTCAAATTCACCCTTGGGCAAATTCCGGTTTTCGAGTTCAAGCAGTTGTTCATCCGCAAGGCGGTTCACTTCCTCTTTTTCCGGCGCATATTGTGATGGCAAGGCTGCAAGTGCCTGCTGGGTCTGGGCAATCTCTTGTTCAAAGGGAATCAGAAACTCGGACGATGAATTATTCTGTAAAACAAAATAGAACTGCCCGACCAGCACAAATGAAAACAGCAACGGCAGCAACACCACCCAGGTGAGAATGAGGTTTCTCATTAACATCGATACCGCCTGCCAGGTATCGCCGCTCAGCAGACCTTTTCGCGGAGTTAAATAATTGCTGAACAGTCTGAGGTGATGAATCGGGTCTTGCGATGCGCTCAGCGAACCCTCTTTTATCTTTTCGTAACCTTTCAGGTATTTGGAAATCCTTGCCGGTTCGATGCGTTCAGGTTGCGGAAACAACGGGCTGACGCCATCCTGCGGCGCGCGAACTGCCTGTCGCTCATCTTCGTGGAAACCGACTTTCGTTTCACTTCGCGAAAGCCAGGCGCTCCACCAACCGCCGACGTATCCACCACCGGAAACCGTCGAAAGATAATCAAAAATTCGCAGCAAATTGTACTCTTGAAATTTCTGTAATAATCCGAGAGAAAAGGTCGCGCTGCGAATGCCGCCGCCAGATAAAGCAAGCCCCACAAGATTTTTCGGCGGATAATTTTTTTCTGCCTCTTGCGACATCTGATGCTGGCGGCGACGCTCTTGAATTTCCCGCCACTCGGCGCGAAAGACATCAGCAAAGGCGCTGGCTTTCGTCGCCCAATCAATCGCCCCTTCAAACAGCAACCAGCCGCCCTCTTTTGCATTGCGGGCAATTTCCGCGCTGAACATAATGCCGACTCGTCTGGCTGGAGCAATGGTGCCGCCATGCATTTTGCTTCCGGTGCGATAGCCGAAAAGAAAGGCTTTATTGCCGCCATTGTTAATCGAAGCGACGACCACATCGGCGCGATACAAATTGATGACCGCGTCCTTGATGGGTTCGCGACTGACCGATACGATGCCGCTCAATCCCCGCGCCATCATATTGGACGGGTCAAGAATTTTGACCGAATTTGAGCCGTGGGAATCAAACACCAAATCGGTTGTCGCGCACATCTTCATACCGGCAAGCAGATGTTCGCCCATAACGATAATCGGCAGCGGCAGGTCTATCAGTTTTGCAGTTAATTCGGTGGCTTTTGGCAGGTCGGTTTTGGCAATGGCGGTTGAGGAAACAAAAATCAATTCGGTTTTGAGCAGTTTATCCGCGTCTGTGAGATAAGCCGGCAACGATTGCTCGTTGGCAAGCTCGACATCAAAACCGATTTTCTTTAATCGTTCGCTGATTGCCTGGTCGCCTTCATGATTTGGCAAGAATTGCTCTTCTGTGACTTCCAGGTATTCATTGACAATGAACAAAACTTTTCCAGGCATGGCGCGTGACCTCCCAGTGAATTCTCGAATACCGGCTGAGGATAGGAGTATTCGAGCACCTTACGATTAGGCATGACGGAAAGGGCGCGTCAAACGATGCATGATTTAGCGTTTTGTATTGGCGCTGGCTGGCATCCATTGACAATCAGACTGTCAATGAGCAAGGGAATTGAAAACGATTAATGAATTGAGTGACCGAAAACCGAATGATTATTTCGGAACGATGACGTCGGTACGCAGGAATTGGTCGAGGATTTCCGCATAACGGGCGCTGCGTTCAACGATTTCGTTTTCGGTATCGCGCATCTCCTGACGCGATTGATAAAGTTCGTCGGCGATTTGCAATGCCGCAAGAATCGCCACTCGCAGTGAATCGACGGTCATGGTCTGGCTGGCAATTTCATTCATGCGGCGGTTGACGTGGGCTGCCAGTTCATTGATGTATTCCGGTTCATGCTGACTGCGTAGATTATAGGTCTGGTTGTAGATGACGACTTTATGTGAATAGGTTAGATTTTCTTCCATAATGACAATCTTTATTGTTTGATGTTGGGAAGCTAAATCCTGCGTACAACTTTGGATTAATGCGATAACTCTTTTTTGAGGGTTTCCGCCGTATCCAAATCCAGCATCGCAATCGCGTCGAGCATGGCTTCGATTTTGAGCTTAATGGTATCGCGTTCATTGAGCAATCGCTCAACCTGCAATTCGAGCCGTTCCTTTTCTTCGCCAAGTTGTTTGGTTTCTTGTCTGAGGGTGAGAACTTCGCGTTCGAGGGATTCGCGCAACTGGCGTTCACGTTTGAACTGCTCTATCGTGCGGTAAATTTTGTCTTCGAGATTGGCGAACTTTTCGAGTCCGTAGATGCCGCTACTCACTGAATGCCCCCTTCGGATTGCGGATGGTGAATTGCGGATTGCGAATTGAAAAAACGATTTTCTCAAATCCGCATTCCGCAATCTGCAATCCGCAATTCTGTTATCGTAGTTGTGCGCTGAAACCCTGCTCCATCAAATCCCGTATGCGTTGATGCATCTGCGATACTTCCTCATCGGTCAACGTCCGCTCGTCACTGCGATAGACGACGCGGAACGCCAGTGACCGCGTGCCTTCCTGCATCTCTTTGCCTTTGTACATATCAAAGACCGCAACCGATTCAATTTCACCTATGCCAAGTTCTTTGATTGCCCTGTCGATTTCGCCCCAAGAAACCGTATCCGGCAACAACGCTGAAATATCACGAGAAATACCAGGGAATTTCGGCAACGGCTTATAGCGCACTTCATCGTCGGCAAATTCCATTAACTTTCCGAATTCAATTTCGCCGACGTAAACAGGCTGGCGGAATTTATACAGCGCAGCGACTTTGGGATGCAGGCGACCGAATCGCGCAATCACCATCCCGTCTTTGTTCAACTCCGCAGACTGTCCAGGATGCAGGTATTCTACACTTGAACGCTCAATTGTAAAGCCTGAGACGCGCAAACTTCCTAAAACCGATTCCATCACCCCTTTCAAATCATAAAAATCAATCTGGCGATTGCTGCGCCAGGCGTCTGGTATGAACGCGCCACTCATCACCAGTCCCAATATTTCACGCTCATCGGGACGTTCGCCTTCGCTCTTCGAGTTGAACACCCGACCGAGTTCAAAGAGTTTCACATCTCTGCGTCCGTGAAAAAAATTCCGTTGCAAAGCGCCGAGCAATCCGGTCATCAACGAAGCGCGCATCTCAGCTTCGTTCACATCAATGGGATTTTCGAGTTTCGGGGTGGTCTCTTTTTCGACGCGAAAAATCGCATCGCTTTCACCGTTTACGAAACTGAAAGAAATCGCTTCATTAAAGCCCGCATCAATCATCGTATTGCGCGCCGCGCGACGGCGTTGTTCACTGTCGAGATATTTGCCCGCTTCTACGGAATCCGGCAACGTCGTCGCAATGTGTTCATAACCGAAATGGCGCGCCACCTCTTCAACCAAATCCTCTTCACGCGCAATATCTATGCGAAAACTCGGTGCCACCGCCAGCAATTCGCGCTTATCGGCAAACGCCGCGACCGTGAATTGCAAGCCGTTTAAAATCTGTTCGGCGCGTTCCAAATCGACGCGCAAACCCGTGAGTTTCTCGATGCGCGCTTCGCGCAATAAAACCGGGTCGCGTTCAATGCGTTTGGGATAAACATCAATCACGCCTTTTAAAATTTCGCCGCCGGCAATTTCCGCGATGAGTTGCGCGACACGGTCGGCAACCGCGACTTGCGAATCAAAGTCCATGCCGCGCTCATAACGATAAGACGCTTCGGTTCCCATGCCTAAGGCTTTCGCCGTGGCGCGAATCGAAGCCGGATTGAAATAGGCGCTTTCGATTAAAACGTCGGTTGTCTGGGCGCTGATTTCGGTCTCTTCGCCGCCCATCACGCCGCCAATCGCCACGGCTCTCGCGGCATCCGCAATGACGCACATTTCGGTTGTGAGTTCGCGTTCAATGCCATCAAGCGTCTGAATTTTTTCGCCGGCGCGCGCGCGACGCACAATGATTTTTCTATCGTGCAGGGTATTCAAATCAAAAGCGTGATTGGGTTGCCCCATTTCAAACATCACATAGTTGGAAATGTCTGCGATGTTATTGACCGAACGCTGTCCGACGGCTTCAAGCTTTTTCACCAACCACGCGGGCGACTGTCCGACTTTGACGCCGCGCACAATGCGTGCCGCATATCGCGGACAGAGGTCTTCCGAGTGAATTTCAATCGCCGCGAAATCTTCGACGGCTTCATCGCTCTCTTTGAGTTCAAGGTTAATCGGTTTCAGTGCGGTGCCGCATACCAGCGCCGTTTCGCGCGCGATACCTAAATGACAAAGCGCGTCGGGGCGATTCGAGGTTAAATCGATTTCCAGAATGTGGTCGTCGCCGTGCGCTTCGACGGCATCAACCGCGAAACCAATCATGGTCAATTTTTCAGCGAGTTCTCTGGGAGATAAATTAATTTCGACAAGTTCGCTGAGCCAGTTGTAACTAATCTTCATGCCTATTTAATCCTGTAGCCCTTTTCTTCGTTATTAAAAATCCAGCCGACCACTTCGCCGATGCGAATCTCTTCGCTGCGATAGGCTTCCATAGTGATGCCTGCGGAACCTTGCAGGTGAATGGTCATCGCCGATTTCAACATCTTCTTGAAACGCTCCTGCCAGCGTTTGATATTTTTGGCGCGCAAATCAACCCATCCGGCATCCGCCCACGTATCAATGTTGCCGCTTTTAATTTCAATGCTTGCTTCACCGGCGTATTCGGGGATTTTGATATAGGGACCGCGAATCAGTTGGTCGCCTGCGGGCAAAAGAATCGGAATGCCAATCGAAATGATGGTATTGCGCAAATCATCATTCCATTCCAAGTATTTGTTCAACTTTTCCGATAACTCTTTGGCATCGTGACTGATGATGGATTGCAAGGAGCCGGGTTGCGCGTTTTCAATGTCCTGCGAAATTTTATACAGCAGATAGGCTTCATAAAGCTGCTTGGAAAGTTTCGCGGGTCCGAGTTCGCCTGTGGCAATCGATGGCGAATTTTTTTGCCGTTCGAGTTGTTTCATGGCTTCGATTGCCGAAGCCCGCAAATAACCGGCGCGATAACTCGGTTTCATTACTGCGCTGTCGATTGCGGCAATCACATCAAGCCCGGTGTTGCTGCCTTTGATTTCCAAGACAACCGCGTGAGCAATCTCTTCGGGAGTGACGAATTCCATTTGATTGATGGAGGTGACCGCTTCAAATTCGCCGCGCGCGAAAAAGCCGTTTTCACCGGTATCGACGCCGACCATTTCAAGTTTGCCGAGGTTTTTGAATTCCTCTTTGGGCAAATGCAAGTCGAGTCTTTCGCTGAGTGAAAAACTTTTCGGCACATATTTCATATGACGGCGAAGCGGTTGACTGACGACTTTTTTATAGCCAATCATCGCGCCGGGTTTGATTTCTTTAACGATGGGTCCGTCGGGTGTGCGCGCCATCAAAAACATCAACCCGGTTTGCGCAAAACCGACAGAGGATTTCGACATCAATTGCGCAGAGGGTTTATCTTCGCCGTGAGTGTAGGGAATGTTTAATCCCATGCCGCCGGTTCCGGTGGTTCCGACTTTTACATAAAGCCGGGTTTTGTATTCGACCATAGCGCGATGAAAGATGCGAATATGGCGAATGAGTTGCGGGATGGCTTGCGAAACCAGTAAGCCCTCAATATCGCGTTCAATTTCTCGGTACTCTTCACCGAATGATTCAAAATCTTTGCGGTTTAATTTGTCATGCAGCGCGTCAATATCTTTGCGTACCTCTTTGGCGCTGGTATCAACATCCTGGTAACTGATGCCGGTCGCGGTGTTGACGCAATCGATAATGACATCGGGTTTATAGGATTTGATGAGGCGAACGAGTTCGGAATTTTTATAGGTTTCCGAAAACGCGCCGAATAAATCGTCGTAAAGTTTGCGACGATTTCCGGCATTGCGCATGAGTTCAGGGCGCGCGCTTTTGGCAAGTTCCGAACGCACGAAGATATTTCCGTATTCGCCTTTAAAGGTGATTTCAGGAAATTCGCTTTTAATCTCTTTGACGAAATCGACAATCTCTTTTTCAAGTAAGGCTGACACCACAATTTTTGCGGGATGCAGTTCGTGGGCAACATGTCGTGTAACCTGTGCGCCGACGAGTCCCGGCGCACCCAGAATCAAAATCGTTTTATCCAATGAACCGTTCGGTTTGACAGCCATTTTCCCTCTCTTTCCAAAGACTAATTGAGTATTACAAGGTGATATCTTCCGATTCGACTCAATAACGCCAAGTCAGCCTGCCCCGTCAACCAAAGCAATGCACATTGTAGGTGTTGGGATTGTCTCTTACGCGACATGTTGCGCGGGGTCCTTTAGTTTTTTTGCTTGAAGGATGTATGCCTGTTTTACTTCTAATCCAAACAGATTCGTATCTTGAAGCACAACCAAGCCATTCTCAACCTGAACCGTTTTTAAAATAGCCTGTAGATGCGGGTCATCGTGATTCAATGTCACAATTTTCGATAAAGCCAAGACATCTTTTTGACCAACAATTGAAGACATTTTCTCAACAAATTCACTTAGCGCTTTTAATTTCCCCTTTTCCAGCCAAGGGGATGAGATGACCAAATCCAATTTGTCTTGAGGTTCTTCACTCAGAAAAAAACCAAAGAGAAGAAAATCGCCTTTTTCAGCGGCGACCTGATTCATGACTTTACGAAACTTTTCTAATTGAATCATAGAGCAACCACAATCGTTTTGGCTGATTTTAACATATCCATCGCATCCTGGGCAGTCGCGCTACCAATCGGGCGATAGCGCATATCAGATTTCCAGGTAGCTACTACTGACCATTCAGCGAAATATTTGGTTTTAATATTAGACTCGGCTCCTGATAGATGAAGAAGAATATCCAGATCATGAGTACGAAAACTCTGATAACCTTCAAACTCCTTGCGTGTCGATGGATAGCCCGTCCACTTCAAAATCCGACAGATACGCGCTTTCAAAGCAATTTCTACAGCATAACCACACAGGTAAATCGCGCCATCATATCGACCGGATTGGAATAGCGCATCAGCATCCAGCAATCGACCCTTGGCAATTTTCTTGAGATCGCCTACCGGTATCATCAATCGTCAACCTTTCAAGCGAATTGCTCAAGGAAGCGCACATCATTTTCATAGAGTAGGCGTATGTCATCAATGTCATACATACGCGCTGCCATGCGGTCTATACCCAAACCGAAGGCGAATCCCGAATACTCTTCGGGGTCAATATCAACAGCTCTCAACACATTGGGATGCACCATGCCGCTGCCGCCGAGTTCAATCCAGCCCGAACCTTTGCACAAACGACAGCCGTTGCCACCGCATCCGTAACAACGAAAATCGACTTCGGCTGAAGGTTCGGTGAACGGAAAGTATGACGGGCGAAAGCGCGTCACAATATCCGCGCCAAACATGGCGCGCACGAATTGTTCAAGCGTGCCTTTCAAATCGGCCATCGTGATGTTGCGGTCAACCGTCAAGCCTTCGAGTTGAAAGAACATCGGATTGTGCGTCGGGTCAGGCGTATCTCTTCGGAATACGCGACCGGGCGCAATCACCCGAACCGGCGGTTTGCGCTTTTGCATCGCGTGAATCTGAATGGTCGATGTTTGAGAGCGCAGAGCCAAATCGCCCGACACATAAAAGGTATCGGCAGAATCGCGCGCCGGATGTCCCG
This sequence comes from Acidobacteriota bacterium, assembly GCA_040754075.1. Lineage (NCBI taxonomy): Bacteria > Pseudomonadati > Acidobacteriota > Acidobacteriota bacterium. The sequence continues at coordinate 152,025 of JBFMDH010000004.1, read as the reverse complement.
GCGCAATATTCAGAGCATCGAAATTATAAAAACTGGTTTCGATTTCCGGGCCGTCTTCAACCGTGTAGCCCATCGACACGAAGATATCTTCGATACGTTGCCGAAGCAGCGTAATCGGATGCAGATGCCCGCGTTGAACTTTTGCGCCGGGCAAGGTGACATCAATCTTTTCGCGTTCAAGCGCCGCGGCTTCGGCAGCGGCGGCAAATTTTTCGGTTAATTCCGTGATCTTCGCTTCAACTTCGTTGCTGACCTCGTTGACCTCTGCGCCAAACTGAGCGCGCGCCTCGGCGGCAATGCTGCCAATGCGTTTGCGCTCGGCGGTGATGAGTCCCGATTTGCGACCGAGATATTTATCGCGCAACGCGGTTAAGGCGTCGGGGGTGGTAACAGCTTCGGCATCGGTTAAGAATTGTTCGCGAATTTGTGAGAGTTTTTCATCCATAGTTGTCTTCGCTGATTAAAAAACAAAAAGGCAAGAGGCAAAAGTTTAAGAGGATTCGGTAGTCGCCGATTTCCGTCTTGATTGGTGCTTTCGCCTTTGCCTTTTCAGTTTTCTTATTGCTTCTGCGCTAAGCCGTCGGGGCGGCGGCGCGATTGGATTCAATTGCCTGCTTGGCTTTGCCTGCGACTTCGGTAAATGCCGCCGGTTCATTGACCGCCAAATCGGCGAGCACTTTACGGTCAAGGTTAATTTCAGCAAGTTTCAAGCCGTGCATCAACTGGCTGTAATTCAAGCCGTTGGCGCGCGCCGCTGCGCCGATGCGAACGATCCACAATGAACGAAAATCGCGTTTTTTAAGTTTGCGACCGGTAAAAGCAAAATTTAATGAACGCTCGACCTGTTCTTTGGCGTGACGATAGAGTTTGCTCTTCGTCCCGCGATAGCCGCGAGCTAAATCTAAAATCCCTTTTCTTTTAAGTAATCTTTTATTACCACGTTTTGCGCGAGGCATAATTCCCTCCTTTAATTGCGGATTGCGGATTGCAAATTGCGGATTAAAGCCAGTGCTTGGTCAGTCACTGCTTTAATTCAGCATCGGCAATCTCAACCCACGCGAATCGAATAAAATTGCAAATAACCATATTAACCACGTCCGTATGGAAGCATCTTCTTTACCAACTGCTCATCGGCAGAGGCAACTAAAACATCAATATCGAGAACGCGTTTCCGTTTAGCGGTTTTCTTGGTCAAGATGTGACGCGCGTGCGAATGACCGCGTTTCACTTTTCCCGTAGCGGTCAGGCGAAAGCGCTTCGCCGCTCCTTTATGGGTTTTCAGTTTCGGCATTATTTCCTCCTAAAAAGTTGCAGAAGTCAGGAGACAGAATTAAATAGGAGCAATTCCCATTCTGGCTGCTGAATTCTCAAAAATCATTTTTTCTTGGGCGCGAACATGATGAACATATTCATGCCTTCAAGTTTCGGTTTGACCTCAGCAGTTCCATACGGCTCAAGGTCTTTTTCGAGGCGTTCGAGTAACGCGATACCCAGATTTTTATGAGTGATTTCGCGCCCGCGAAAATGCACCGTGCCTTTTACCTTGTCGCCCTCTTGCAGCATTTTGATAGCATTGTTCTTTTTGAATTGGTAGTCATGCTCATCGGTGCCGGGACGGAATTTGACCTCTTTAACGACGATGTAGGTCTGTTTGGCTTTGGCTTCTTTCTGCTTCTTCTTCTGCTCGTACTGCCATTTGCCAAAGTTGATAATTTTGCAAACCGGCGGTTGAGCCTGCGGCGCAATTTCGACCAGGTCAAGCCCTTTTTCCTGAGCGATGCGAAGAGCGTCCTGTGGGCTTTTAATCCCCAATTGATTGCCCTCTTCATCAATGACGCGAATCTCCCGCGCTCTGATGCGTTCGTTGATGCGCACGGACGGCTCAGGGCGTCTGTCTCGAAAACCTCTGCGTTGAAAGCTACTAATAACCTATCCTCCCGAACCTTACCGGTTCTCTGGAAATCAAACTGCCAAGGCGTCGGTTGTCCCAAGTAACCGATGCCGGGATCAAAAAATAAATTGATAATTGCAACGCACTAAATTATCTTCGCAGCCCCGCAAGAGAGGAGTTATGCGAAAATCATCTTATTTTTATAATGGCAGTGCGCCAAAATTTACCCGGTCAGATTTCACGTCAGCGCCTTTGGCTTATCGAACCCGTGCGCTTGGGAGGGCATCGGTTGATAAAACCGCCTCAGGACTTAGGGAGCTGATGCGAAATTCGTGATAGGCTCGAGCGGATTTGAACCGCTGACCCCTACCGTGTCAAGGTAGTGCTCTACCCCTGAGCTACGAGCCTAAAATTTCAAAGTTTGAACTTACCAAACGCCGATAAAAGGTGTCAAACCTTTAATGCAAAAGGCGGCGAAGCGTTTTTAATTTTCGCTTCGCCGCTTGCGGGTTAAACGCTTTGACCAACTCAGACCTACGCTATTAAGGAGCCATCACATTGCCGTCGAGAAAGGCACGCAGTCTTCGCGAACGGGTCGGATGGCGCAACTTCGCCAGGGCTTTCGCTTCAATCTGGCGAATGCGTTCGCGGGTGACGTTGAAATGTTTGCCGACTTCTTCGAGGGTGCGCTCTTCGCCCGATTGGTCTAAGCCGAAACGCATCTTGATAATCTCTTTTTCGCGAGGCGTCAGCGTTGATAGCACATCTTCGGTGAGTTCGCGCAAATTATTGGTGATTGCCGTATCCGCGGGGTTCGCCGAACGCCGGTCTTCAATGAAACTGGCAATCGTGGTTTCGCCATCATCACCGATTGGCGTTTCCAGCGAAATCGGTTGCTGGGCAATCTTTAACGCCTTGCGAACTTTCCATGCCGGCATGTCTACACGCCGCGCCAACTCGTCGTGTGTCGGTTCGCGTCCGAGTTCCTGAACCATCAATCGCTGGGTGCGCAAAATCTTGTTGATAACTTCGACCATGTGAACCGGCACGCGAATCGTGCGCCCCTGGTCGGCAATGGCGCGCGTCACCGCCTGGCGAATCCACCACGTCGCATAGGTCGAAAATTTATAACCGCGTCGCCAGTCGAATTTTTCAACCGCGCGCATCAAGCCGATGTTGCCTTCCTGAATCAAATCCAAAAAGTGCAATCCGCGATTGATATAATTTTTGGCAATCGAAATCACCAAACGTAAATTGGCTTCAATCATTTCGCGTTTCGCCTGTTCGACTTCGGCTTCGGCGATGACCATGGTTTGCAAGGTGCGTTTAATCTCAACCGTCGATTTGGCATAATGCTTCTCGATGTCGCGCAAAATTTTGCGCGCTGCCCGTTTGATTCGGTCAAGGTCTTTTAATTCTTCCTGAGTTTTGGCGTCACGTTTGCGACGTTTCGAGTCAATTGCCTGCTCAATCTTTTGAATTTTGTTCTCAGCTTTATTGATTTGATTTTCCGAATCGCGAATCTGTTTGACCACCGCTTCAATGGATTCCGTGAACCGACGTTTGGCTTCCATGCTGAAACTGAAGACCCGGACACGTCGCGAAACCTCAATCAATTCATGGGCATATTGCCGACGCATCTTTTTGAGTTTCTTTGAAGATTTCGGTTCGGCTTCAATCTTGGCATAGAGTTTCAGCAGCTTTTCGTGAATCTTGAGAATCTCGCCAAACTCTTCCAACACTTTCAGGCGAATCTCTTCCTTTTGCTCTTCCAAAGCCTCTTCGGCTTCGGGGTCGGTGGCAATATCGACAACATCGCCCGGATTGATTTCACCTTCAAGCAGCAGGTCATGCAGGCGCTTCAATTCTTCTAAAGTAATAAACGACCGCGACAGAGCTTTATAGATGCGTTTGTTGCCGCGCTCTATCCTTTTGGCGATACGAATTTCATCTTCACGTGTAAGCAACGGAACCGAACTCATCTCGCGTAAATAGAGGCGCATGGGGTCAAGGGATTCGTCCTTGCCGGGTTCCAAATCAACATCTATCTCATCAGAGGGTTCTTCCGTAGGTTCAGAAACCTCTTCCTCTTCACCGCCGACAGCTTCCCAGAGCGCTTCGCTGTTCTCCTCATCAATCTCTGCAACGATGCGCTCAATATCTCCGGTGGGAGCAAAATCCTCGTTGCTATCGTCAGATGTACTTAGCATTAAATCCTTATCTACTCTAACTTTCATTATTCCTCTCGTGTGGATAAGACCTTCTCAAATGACTGTGTTAAATTAAACAGTAGCATAATCTTCCAGTGGTGCTGGTTGACAGCCTATGATGCTTCAAATAATATGAGCGTCAATCACACATCATACAATATATTGTGTGAAGTAGCTAGATGCAAATCCTGACGATTAAGATGTTTTCTAGCAATAATTCGCAACCCTTCAGAGCTTTGGTTAATTTTTATTAGCGATTTTTAGAGGTGGGTAGAAAAAGGACACAATCTTGAAAATATACGAAATCAACACCCGCGTTCACTGCTCACACTTCGAGCAAATAACTGATTCAGAATTAACTTACCTAAAAGAACTGGGCTTTGAAGCCATCTGGTTAATGGGGGTTTGGAAAATCAGCAAAGCCGCTATCGCCATCTCGAAAATTTATGCTGATGATTTTGAAGGGTCTCCTTACGCATTACCGGATTACAAAATTAACCCGAAGCTTGGTGGCAAAAAAGCTTTTATGGAGTTAGTAAGTCGCGCCCATGCTGTCGGGTTAAAGGTGCTGGTTGATTTTGTATCGAATCACATGGCGATTGATTGTGCCTGGATTAAATCGCACCCCGAATTTTTCCTGCGCAGCAATCCCAAGGTGCGCAAACAAAATACCGGCGATTTTTTCTATCACAAATCCGGTGAAGTTTTCGCCTTCGGACGCGACCCCTATTTCCCGCCCTGGCACGACACCGCGCAACTTGATTACACCAATCCGAAATTGCGCGCCTATTTGATTAAAACCCTAAAGCGCATCTCGCGCATGGCAGATGGCATCCGTTGCGATATGGCAATGCTCGTGCTTCGCGACTATTTTCGCCAGCAATGGTATCCGCTGGCTTCCGATGACTGGTTTGAAGCGCGTTTTCCGCAAGAGTTCTGGGGCGAAGCGATTCACGCCGTAAAGTCCGAGAACCCCGAATTCATCTTTATTGCCGAAAGCTATTGGGATAAAGAGCCTGCCCTTCTTGAATTGGGATTTGATGTCGCATATGAAAAGAAATTGTATGACGCGCTCGTTGACCGCAACGCCGCGCTGGTGACGACGCGACTGGTGCGCGATATTGACGCGCTGCATAAATCGGTCTACTTCATTGAAAATCATGATGAAGAACGCGCCGCAGGACTTTTCGACCATCATTATAACCTTGCTGTCGCAGCATTGATTCTTGCGCTTCCCGGTTCGGCACTCATTCACGAAGGGCAAATGGAAGGACGCCGCGAGCGCCTCCCCGTTCAACGATTGCGCCCGCTTACTGACGAAACCGACGACTTTGCCTTAAAGTCCGCTTATCACCAAATACTCAGAGCCACTTGCCATGAAGCCTTCGCCAAAGGTGACTTTCAATTATTCAACAGCGATATTTACGGCGTCGTTTCATTTTCCAGAACTCTGGAAGACCGAACCGTCATTTATCTCGGACAAATTTCCGATGCCTGGCATCAGTTGAATTCCGTACCCTTGAATCTCACAGCCGCAGCCAAACTGCACCACCCGCAAAATGAAATCAAGGTTACCAACCTGCTCAATTCACATTCAAAATATCTGCAACCACACAACGGGCATTTTCATGTGTTGCTTAGCGAACTCGCCGTAGAAGATGGGACGCGGTTCGCTTTACTGGAAATCGCTGATGTCGATACATCACCTGTTGAAAGCAGTGAGAATGTGCAAGAGGGGATAAAGATTGAAGAAGCAGATTTCATACATCACCTGTTGAAAGCGGTAAGAATGCGCCATATCAGTCGTTTAGCCATCATTTGACAACCTCGTGGGGCAATCTTATAGTCAGCATTTATGCAGCAGAATCATTTAAATCCTGAACCCACAAATAAAATTCGCAGCACAACCATTCTATCGGTTCGCAAAGATGGCAAAGTTGCGGTTGCAGGCGACGGACAAGTCTCTTTGCAAAATACCGTCATGAAAGGCAAAGCGCGTAAAGTTCGCCGCCTTTACAACGATAAAGTCATTGCCGGTTTTGCCGGCTCGACCGCCGATGCCTTCACCCTGTTTGCGCGCTTTGAAGCCAAGCTCGAACAATATCACGGACAACTGCAACGCGCTGCCGTTGAACTTGGCAAAGAATGGCGCACCGATAAATACCTGCGCAATCTCGAAGCCATGTTGATTGTCGCTGATGCCAATACTTCGCTATTGATTTCTGGCGGCGGCGATGTCATCGAACCCGACGACGGCATTTTAGCCATCGGTTCCGGCGGACCCTTTGCGCTTTCTGCGGCGCGCGCCTTACTGCGTAAAACCAATTTGTCAGCCAGAGAGATTGCCGAAGAATCAATGAAAATCGCCGGGGAAGTTTGTATCTATACGAATAACAATATTACGATTGAAGAGATTTAAGAATTGGTACTTTGTGCTTGGCGCTTGGCGCTTGGCGCTGTGATTGAAAGAGTAAATGCAATCACTTGAGCAAAGCACAAAGTACAAAGCACAAAGCACAAAAATTTTATGGTTATTTATTTATCAGGAGATGTAGAAGCGCAACCCCGACTCGATGAGATGACGCCGCGAGAAATCGTCAACGAGTTGAACAAATATGTTGTCGGGCAACACGCCGCCAAACGCGCCGTTGCCATCGCTTTGCGTAATCGTGTGCGCCGTAAAAAACTACCGGCGGATATGGCGCAAGACGTCATGCCCAAAAATATCATCATGATTGGTTCAACCGGCATCGGAAAAACCGAAATTGCCCGACGCCTCGCCAAATTATCGAATTCGCCATTCTATAAAGTTGAAGCGTCAAAATTCACAGAGGTCGGCTATGTCGGGCGCGATGTCGAATCGATCATTCGCGACCTGTTGGATATGGGCATCGACCTGGTACGCGAAGAAAAGATTAAAGAGGTCGAAGAGAAAGCCAGGCACAATGCCGAAGAGCGTCTACTTGATTTGTTGTTGCCGCGCAATCGTTCCACTGAAGACTCGCCCGACATCGGCTTTCCCACGGCATCCGAACAAACCGACCATCTTGAACGCACTCGCGAGAAATTCCGTCAGCAACTCCGCGAAGGCCGTCTCAATTCGCGCATGGTTGAAATCGAAGTGCAGGAGCGCAACAACCCCGGTCATTTTGAAATCTACACCCCACAGGGCATCGAAGAGATGGACATCAATTTGCGCGATATGTTCCCGAATATGTTCGGCTCGCGCCCCAAGAAAAAAAGCCTCAATGTCGAAGAAGCCCTACAGTATTTAACCGAAGAAGAACAGCAGAAATTGATTGACCTCGATCAAGTTGCGCGGCTGGCGATTGAGCGCGTCGAATCTTCAGGCATCGTCTTTCTTGATGAAATCGATAAGGTCGCGGGGCGCGAAGGCGGGCAAGGACCCGATGTTTCGCGTGAAGGGGTGCAGCGCGATCTGCTCCCCATCGTTGAAGGCACCACCGTCAACACCCGTTACGGCATGGTGAAAACCGACCACATCCTGTTCATCGCGGCTGGCGCATTTCACGTTTCCAAACCTTCGGATTTGATTCCTGAACTACAGGGACGTTTCCCGATTCGCGTCGAACTGCAACCCTTAACCATCGACGATTTCAAACGCATTCTGGTGGAGCCGAAAAATTCACTGGTCAGTCAATACAAAGCGTTGCTCGGCACCGAAGAGATTGATTTAAGCTTCACAGACGACGCCATCGATGCCATCGCGCGTTTCGCGTTTTCCGTAAACGAACAGACCGAAGACATCGGCGCGCGACGTTTGCACACGATTATGGAACACTTGCTTGATGAATATTCTTTTGAAGGTCCCGACCTCAAAGACAAAGACGTGGTCATCAACGCCGAATACGTCACCAAACAACTCGCTGAAATCGTCAAAAACGAAGACCTCAGTCGCTACATTCTGTAAGGCAAAAGGCAAAAGGCAAAGTGCAAAAGGCAAAAGTGGGCTGCAAACAATTGCTTCAGGTAATTGAACAATCATTTGCAACAGAATTTTTACAAACGTTCCCTGAAAATTATCAGCAAGAGGAAAGACCAACCAATAATTCCAACTTAATGGGTGGTTTTGACCTTAGCCTTTCGCGGAATTCAAAATTTATTTTTCGTTCAACACAAATGTTGCAACTCCGCCCTTTTGCCTTTTGCCTTTTGCCTTTTGCCTTTTGCCTTTTCTTTTCGGCTTGCGGCAAGCCCGGAAATCCCATTCCGCCCGCGCGCCTTACGGAACGCGCCACAGACCTTGCGGCTATTCAACGCGGCGCGAAAATTTTACTGACCTGGTCGTTGCCGCCGCTCAACAAAAAAGAGACAGACGCCAACCACATCGCCCGCGTTGATGTTTATCGTTTAACCGAACGACCTGATGAAGCGCCCGTGCTTGACGCCGTCGAATATGAAACCGACGCGGAAATCATCGGCGTTTTAGACCGCGCCACCATCGAAGCGCAGGCGCAAACTGTCGGCAATCTGCAATTCACCGATTCCATCAATCCCAATCAAGCGCGCGCCAACCTGCGGTTGCGTTACGCCGTGCGCTATGTCAATAAACGCGGGCAACAGGCAGCATTTTCCAACACCGTGGCGCTCGAACTTGTCGCGGTGGTTGCCGCGCCGCCAGGCAATTTGCAGGCGACCAACAAAGGTCAAGGCGAAGTGTTGATCGAATGGGCACCTTCGGCAACCAATGTCGATGGTTCAACCCCTTCGGCAGTGGCTGGCTATAACCTTTATCGCGTCAAAGCCAATCGCAAACTCGACCGCGGCAAACCGCTCAATGACGAACCGCTAACCGACTCGCGGTTTATTGACCGAACATTCCAATATAAAACCGAATATGCCTATGTCGTTCGCGCTTTATCACAGGGTCGCAATGGACTCATTGAAAGCGCCGATAGCGAGGTGGTGAACTTCACCCCCATCGATAGCTTTGCGCCGTCAACCCCTGAACCGGTATCCATCGCTTCGGCAAACGGCACCATCAGCCTGTTCTGGCCCTCGTCAACGGAATCGGATGTTGTCGGTTATTTCATTTATCGAGCCGAATCGGAAGCTGCGGATGAAATGAGTTGGGTAAAATTAAACGCCCAACCGGTGAAGGAAACCACCTTTCAAGATATGCGGGTCACGATTGATAAAAAATATTTCTACCGTGTCAGCGCCGTCGATACCTTTCAAAATCAAAGCCCGCCTTCAATCATCGTCAGTGAAACCGCGCATCCTTGATTTATTCGCTGGCTTGCCGGGTAAAAACCGGTTCCGGCTCGGCGATAACTGGATTTTCCTTGGTGATAGAGGCGTCTGTCACCTTCGCCTTCCGCCATTCGCGCCACACCAGAACGGTCAGCAGCAATGCCGTCAGTAAGGAAATCGCCGCACCATAAAAAAGCGGCGTCGGACGATAGGTAAAACGAATGGTATGTTCGCCCTGAGCAAATCGCACAGCTCTGTATAAGCCGTTAGCGCGCAACAGCGGGGCGCTTGCGCCATCCACTTCAACCTGCCAGTTCGGGTCGTAAGAATCGCGCAACAATAAATATGCACCACCTTCCGGGGCGCTCGCCCGAATACTCAAATGCGAATTTCCATCTTCGATAATCGTTGCCGAGGCGGCGTTAGCCTCGTTCGCTATGCCAACCGCAGCCGGTGGGGTTTTATCAAGCAGAACGGTTTTTGCGGCATCGAAATCGGCGGTAAAGAGTTTATCAAATTGCGCCGTCAGGTTCGGTTCAATTTCGGCTTCCTGAACCACTGAGACACGCGCAAGCGCATTGGGACATTCGTAGAGCGCCATTTTATCCGTCGCAAAAATTGGCACCGGTTGAATGAGCCTAAACTGACCGGCTGGCGGTTCGGGTTGCAAAAAATAGCGCACCCCGGTTCGTTGCAAAAAGCGGGTTCGCGATTCGCCATCCTTGGCGCGAAACAGCTTGATCAATTGCGTATATTCCGCCGCCCGCAGTTTCGTAACATCCACGATCACCGCGTCACGCAAACCATATTTTATAGCGTTATAGGGAATCTCTTTGTGATAGAGCGCATCTGCCATCGATAAAGACATATCCGGCGGCAGGTAAAAATTGAATTGCGCGGATACCGGCGCAGGAGAAATACCGGATTGATCATCAACAAAAATTCTGGCGGTCGGATGTTGCCGAACGGCTGCGACCCAATCGGGTTCGCGAATCTGCGACAGTTCAATAGTCGGATTGATTGACGCATTGGTAATCAGCAAATCAAAAACAATGACGGCGAAGAGCGCAACTCGCGCAAGCGTTGCGCGGCTCTTTTGTGATACACCAATCAGCAAAAGCAAGACCGAACAGCTTGCTAATCCCAAGAGACGGGGAGCTGCTTGTTTCAACTCAGCAACCATATCGCTCAAGGCTCCGGTCGTCTGATTCAATCCCAAGCGAGTCGCGACAACATTCAGTAATTGCCCGGTGATGTCCGGAAAGCCTATGCTCAGTACGGTCAAGGTCGCGGCGAAAACCGTAATGATTGCCGCAAACCCTACGGGCACACGCCAAATCTTGATTCCGGTTGCCAGGCGTTCGGTTAATACCTTGATTGCGTCAAAACCAAGCGCGGCAAGCATAGCAACGGCAAATGCCATGAATATGGTCAACTTTGCCGGGTAACGAAAGAAATTCAAAAGCGGGAAGATGACACGCAAGCCGCTATAAACCGGCGTAAAATTGCCCAGCGCCAAAAACCCAGCCACCAGAAAGGCGAATGCCCAGAACTTCGTCCAGCGTCGCGGCTCGCCGCGTGCCACGCCAACCAGCGCCACAATCAAAGTAGTAATGCCCAGATAGATGGACATCAGGTAGGGTTCGCGTCCGCTGTTGAGTTGATAAAGCCAGGGGTGTAGATGCGATGACGGAATGAGCGGGCTGCTGAAAATGCCCGGCATCATCATTTCAAAGAGATTCAACGGATGAATAGACCAGCCATCAAGCATCGCGCCCGAGGCTCTGTGTGAACGTCGCATCACATCAAGCAGCGGAAGAATTTGAACCGCCGATAATAATAATCCTAAACCGCCACTGCCAATGACCAGTCCTTCGCGTTTAAGCAGCGCCCGCCAATCCTTCAAATTACCTGCCTGCGAAAATGCGGCGTAAAACAAAACCAGCAGCACTTCCCAAATCAGTATATCCGGCTGACCGGCAAAAACCCCCAAGGCAAACAGTCCACCAAGGGCGCACAGTTTTAACCGCGAATAACTTTCAATTAATTTATCTGTCGCCAACAGCAACCACGGAATCAATGCTGCGGTGGTCGAAGGGTTGAGGCTATTGGCGGAAGAGAGCAATGGCCCGGAAATCGAAAAGACGATACTGCCAAGGGCTGCCGATTGCAAAGAAACCCGACGCTTCAAAAAAACAAAGGTGCCGATTGCCGCGCACACGAATGGGAAAACCACCATAAAATTAAAGCCGACCGATTCCGGCAATAAAAACCGAAAAGGCAGCGTCGGCAAAAAGAATAATTGCAAGGAAGGGTCAGCAACTGTTGCATACCCGGAACCTGAATCCGGATTCCACAAAGGCAGTTCCCCAGCCAGCACGGCACGTCGTATCCATAAGTGATGCGGGTAAAAATAGCTGCCCAAATCCCGGACAAAAAAGACGCTGGATAGGCTGAAAACGCCCTTCAAAGCGTACAACGCCGGAACCATAGCCACCATCAACCAGATAAATTGCCTCTGATGGCGCTTAAACATTGCGACAAAATCGGTTTTTTTTATGTGCATGCAAATCGGATTTTCGTTGGGTTGTTGAGGGCTTTAATAAGGGGGAATTTGAAGCTTTCAGAGTGCGATGGCAAAACCACACGGCGATAGTGCGTTAATTGACCGGGGGTGTCAATAGAATAATCCCGTCTACCCTTTGTGATAAATCATCAAGAAGAGGATTTCAGGGTTCGATAATTGACCAGGAGAACGGTGGCGCTATTTTACCATTTCCGGAATATCCACCGGTTGCTCATCGCCTTTCCGGTTTACGATTTTTCCCTGTGCCCACTGTTGTTTATATCCCCAACCCACCAGCAGCAAAGCAACGGCAACCGCACACCCATTGACAAGTTTACCCGTCCATCTCACTTTTGTATCCAGAAATCTCAACTCGATTTGATGTGAACCCGCAGGTATATTGACCACAATTGCGCCAAAGTCTTTCATTTTTGAAAGGCTTGCCGGCTGGTTATCGAGTGTGGTTGTCCAACCTGGAAAATCGAATGTGCGAATCACCAGTTGATTGCTTTCCGGCACATTCACTTTTAATTTGCGATAGTGTGGCTCCCAGGTCTCTATGGCGATTTCACCCGAAGGTTTAATCAATTCTGCAGGGTTAATGACCGGCAACTGACGCGGCAGTATCGGCACATCTTTCGGTAACATAATCCGGTTGAGATGCTCTTTTCTCGATACGAAATATTGAAAATCCCGCATCGGCAATATAACCCGCACCAGACTGAACCCCGCGCTACTTAGCATGCAAGCTGCCAGGAATCCATAAATCAATAAGCGTCGCTGTTTGTCTATTGAACGATGTTGAACCGCCATCTGCGCGATAACCCCGACAACCAATGCGGCAACCAGCGTTGAAATTGAAAGCATTCGCCAGGAAAAGACACCTATATCAAATTTAGGAATCGCTTTCCTGATAAAATCCGAAACCGACAGCATCAGAAAGCTTGCCAGCAGCCCTGCGCTCAACCACACCCATACTTGAAATTTAATTGCCTGCGAAACGCCCGTCACCTGGCGATAAGCAAAAAATATGGTGATTGCAATAAGAATAATGGCAAGGTTGAAAAACCAGGTATGGTTCAGCAACTCGGAAAAGCGGCTGAAATTTTCAAACCCGTTTCCAGTTTGAGAAAAAAGATAGGTTGTTTCGTAAGGGATATCGCCATTCAACAAATCCGAGCGGATTAAATGTTGTTCCGTTACAGCCGGATAGAGATAAGCCGCAGCCAGTCCGACGCCTAAAAATATGGCTGCGCCAATCCATATTAATCCTCTCCAATCGCGTCTCAGCCAGGCAAGCAATGGCGTCATCACCCCCAGCGCCAGTGAGAATTGAAAAGTTGTCGGCACGTGCGACCACAACATCGCTCCGTAGCTCGCCGCAAGCCCTACGAGGGCAAACAGCCTGAATGACGAAAACGTTTTGGATGTATGGGATGTTGATGGTTCCGGCTCAGTAGATTGTTCTTCAAGCAATCGGTCTATGAAATAGAGAATCAGTGGCATCCAGATAAAGCTCATTAACTCTGCTATCGCGCCGCGCTGGTATTGGTCTATCAGGTGATACGGCGCTATCACATAAATGATGGTTGCCATTGCCGAAGCCACCGGTGAAAGCGTTCGCCGCGCATAAAGATATAGAGCGCCCGCCGATGCCAACATAATCAACAGCACAACGCATATTAAGGTCGTGCGCCAATCGCCTGTGAGCTTATAAAAGAATGAAGTCAGGTAATAAATGGCGGGAGAATAGTAGGTCATCGTCGGCGCGCCAAATCCGCGATTGGTATCCTCTTCCCACCGGGGATAGGCAACTCCGGACGCTAACCCCACATAAAAGGAGCGCATCTGATCGAAATGCACAGCCATATCATGGGTTTCCGGCATGCCTATTTGTACAGGCGCTGGCACATCATCGCGCTCCTGAACCGGCGGCGCGCCCTCATACCAGCGTCGCCCGTCACTGGATTTGCCCATCCAGAAAAATGGCAAGACCACGACTGCCGATAGCGCAATCACACACAAAATGAATATCGCCGGTGTTGATTGCAGATTGCCAATAAATTGCTGCTCTTCTGTCACCGAATGATTTGATTGCTCAGACACACTCACTCCAAACCTATTTCCAAAGCATCGCGATTTGCTGTTAATCAAGCCCTGAGGGGTGCCAGGATAAGGGCAAAAATATGCGAGCGACGATGGCGCTAACCTATCACACGCTGAAAAACGCAGCAATAGAAATCATTCCACCTCAAGCGGCGGTTTGCCAAATCTGGCGCGCAGTTTATTGATTGACGAAAGCACCGCCGGACGGCGCACGATGCGGGTTTCCATCGGGCGTTTGCCGGGAATATCAATCATTACCAAGCCAAGCAAAATGGTTAAAATGCCCTGCCCCGGCACTCCCGGCAAAGAGAGGATGATGCCGATGGCGACCAGCAACACGCCCGCAATATTTTTCAAAATCAACCCGCCCCAACGCACCAGCCAGGGCTTGCCGACCATGAATTCGCGATTGTGCGTCGGATGAAAATAGGTCGGCGGGATTTTCACCAATACAAAAGAGACCATCGCCAGGCTCAACGTAAAAGTGGCAAGAAACAAAGCGAACCCGATTAAAACTTTGCTCCACGTAAGTGAATTATAAAAATCCGTCAGGTAATTCAACATGAATTTATTCCGAAAAAGGTCTTCTCAATTTGAAGCTTTATTAAATTCAGTTCAAGCCGCGCCGCTACTGAGCCGATGCAAACGAGCAATGCGCTCTTAAAAAAATCCAAGCCGCGCGCAAAAATCGCCGCATTCAATCGAGCGCCTTGGGAATTAAAAACCACTTGAGTTTCCCCTGCCCATCTTCAACATCTTCCCATCTGTCAATGTCAAACGTCACACAACCAAGCGCCGCCGTCGGCATCACCCGCGATTCGCCAATCAACCGCGACAGCAAGGTTTCAAATCCGGGATTATGCCCGACCATCAGCACACACTGACGTTCATTTGGCAGATGGCGCACCAGTTTAATCAGTTCCGCCGAAGCGGCTTCATAAATATTTTGCTCAAATTGAATTTCCGCATCGATGCCCGCCGCTTGCGTAAAGCGTTCCAGGGTTTGTCGCGCCCGCATTGCCGGAGAACAATAAACGAAATCCGGTTTAATGCCCTTCTCTTTTAATGCCTTGCCCATTCGCGGCGCATCACGCTCCCCGCGTTTGGCGAGCGGTCGTTCAATATCGCGCAATCTCGGATCGTCCCAATCCGATTTCGCATGGCGCAGCAGTAATAAAGTTTTCATAAATCTCCCAAAGGATACAGGATTCAGGAGTCAGGAAAAGGAAAGTATGAAGTAGGAACGATGAACGATGAACAAAAAGAATTTCACCTTGTTCATCGTTCATCGTTCCGCCTTCATCGTTATCCTAACTCCTGAATCCTGTATCCTGTATCCTCTCTCAACAATCAGTAGCGCATCACTCACGGCGCGTTCGCCCGTGGCGTCCGAAGGTTTGTTGACCACTTTGCCTTCGACCACCATCGTCGTCGAACCGCCGCCATCCAAGTTTATCGCTTCGATTGCGCCAAATTCCAACAGGATTTCCGCCAGTTGTCTGAGCCCCATTCCGGCGCTGTAACCCGGTTGTCTGCCATCCACCGTCATCAGCAACAAGCGCCCGTCTTTTAATTTGGCAATCGCGGTGCGCGGATGCCTGTCGGTAACGAAATTGGCGCGAATGTTTTCCTGCTCATGAGTAATTTCAATGCGCCCGTCTTTGATGAGTTGCGGCACCCCACCAACCACAAATTCAGCGCGCCGCCATTTTTCACTTTGAGCTTTTTCAACCGCGACGAGTTCTGTGCGTATGCGAAGCCGCTCTCCGACGCGCAAATTCCGTAAAGCCCAATCGCGCGCCGCGCCGCTTGCCGAAAGCACATAGCCATCGGCAGGGATAATCGAACTGCCCTGCCGGTCTTTGATTTGCGCAATGCGATTTCGGCGAACGATGATTTCCACGCCCTCAGGGGTCGTCAGGGTAGTGCGATGAAATTCCGGCGTGAAGAGCATCAGTTCATTTGCGCCGCGTTGACGATTGATGCCGTTCAGTTGATGTTTGCCGCGTAAAGTTTCAACGCTGCCATCAAACTGCAAATGCCCGAAGATGATTTCGGTGGTGTGACGTTCATTCACGAAACCAACCGCAACCCGATTCAGCGCCGGTTCGCTTAGCAGTTTGCCATTGACTTTCAAAACCCCTGCGGCATCGCCTCTGTAGGTTCCGCTGGTCGTAAAAAATCCCGCGTTGATAGCGGCAACCGCTCCGTAACGCGCCGCCATCGACGAAGTGGTTTCAAGCCCTACGGCTTCATCCATCGCGTGCTGCAATCTGATGTCGGCTTTTCGTAAATCAACCCTGAGCAAATTAATCACCCAGGGACCGGTCGCGCCATCGGCAGATTTGACGCCGCGAGTGATTTGCCCATGCTCGATGCCCTGGCGCACGATGCGAAATTCCTGCGCGTGGACAAATGACGCGAGCCAAAAAATGAACAGGCACCGCGTCAAGGTGGTTAAGCGTCTTTTCATAAGCAATAAAAAATCTGCGGTGAATCTAGCACAATAAGGTTGATGAACCAAAGTTGTGCTGCCGGAATTTTTACTGCCCCCGGCAAAATTCTCAAAAATTAAAAGAAACCATTTGCCAAATCAAAGCCAACGGGTATAGATTAGGCGGCACAAATTTGAATTTTGAGAATTTTGGGCTAACCCCCATGTATTGAAAAAAGGGGGGGGATTAGCCCAAACCACTTAAAGCCTTGGTTATTTGATAATTACATAGGTTTTCAAGCGATTTCACTTTAATAAATTTTTAACGATTTTCGACAGATTTTCGGGGGTTAGCCCAAACGGGGGTTTAAACCTTTGAAAATAAAGGCTCCAAAAGGGGGGCTGTGAAAATCGAAGAGGCGATTGTTAGCCGATTGAAACCTAATTTTCTCCCTTACTATCAAGCTGTTTGCTTCGAGTGAAAATCGAAGAGGCGATTGTTAGCCGATTGAAACAAAAGGTTTGACTGAGAAGTACCCCCCTCTGTCATAACGTGAAAATCGAAGAGGCGATTGTTAGCCGATTGAAACAAGATTTCAGCATCCGTTAACTCTAAGGATCGCCGCAGGGTGAAAATCGAAGAGGCGATTGTTAGCCGATTGAAACAGGAATACTCCTTGAGCACTTTGACCAAGCGAGCATCGTGTGAAAATCGAAGAGGCGATTGTTAGCCGATTGAAACTTGGTCTTCGGATGCGACAAGCGAAGCGCATCCCAGTTTGTGAAAATCGAAGAGGCGATTGTTAGCCGATTGAAACATATAAAAGCTTGCATCTGGGCAATAACCGAAAGTTTGCCAGTGAAAATCGAAGAGGCGATTGTTAGCCGATTGAAACACTACTTGTAACTGACTGTATTGGAGTCTGTGAAGATGTGTGAAAATCGAAGAGGCGATTGTTAGCCGATTGAAACCAAATAAGCGATGATCAGGCCTCTGATTACCAGTATTGTGAAAATCGAAGAGGCGATTGTTAGCCGATTGAAACACCAAAATCGCGGCCCTTTTAAGATTTGTTACTTTTTGTGAAAATCGAAGAGGCGATTGTTAGCCGATTGAAACCAGCAAGAAACATATTATTCTCCTTTTAGTTTTCTTATGTGAAAATCGAAGAGGCGATTGTTAGCCGATTGAAACATAGACATGCATCAAACCTTGTCATCAGGTCATCAGAGTGAAAATCGAAGAGGCGATTGTTAGCCGATTGAAACCGGGTTGTTTGATGTATTCCAGCGTACATCCTTCGGGTGAAAATCGAAGAGGCGATTGTTAGCCGATTGAAACTGTCACTATATCTGAACGAACAGATGATGACATCGGGGTGAAAATCGAAGAGGCGATTGTTAGCCGATTGAAACGCGAATGGATTGCCATTAGTGAGCAATGGTGTTGATGTTGTGAAAATCGAAGAGGCGATTGTTAGCCGATTGAAACGCGAATGCGGCGCCATCTCACCACAATCCAGTCATAGGTGAAAATCGAAGAGGCGATTGTTAGCCGATTGAAACGCCATCTTTGAGCTCGCGAGCGTCACCGAGGAACTCCGTGAAAATCGAAGAGGCGATTGTTAGCCGATTGAAACCCTCTTCGATTTTCACTCAAGCATTCGCTGTGCCATCTGTGAAAATCGAAGAGGCGATTGTTAGCCGATTGAAACCTCGCAGATCTGCTCGTTTTCAACCGACGTTATTCCACGTGAAAATCGAAGAGGCGATTGTTAGCCGATTGAAACGTAACGGCAGTTGCAGTCTCCTTGATGGAAAACTTGTGAAAATCGAAGAGGCGATTGTTAGCCGATTGAAACAATATTAATTGTCCTTCATGAAGGACGGAAGCCCGTTCGTGAAAATCGAAGAGGCGATTGTTAGCCGATTGAAACCGGTGAGTGGTGGAGTGTAGGTAGGTTGAATCGATGGGTGAAAATCGAAGAGGCGATTGTTAGCCGATTGAAACGGGTTTGGTTTCCGGGCAGAACAAACTTCTGCCTGTCGTGAAAATCGAAGAGGCGATTGTTAGCCGATTGAAACCTGGTCCTATCTGCGAATGGGTAAGAAAATTTTTGTGAAAATCGAAGAGGCGATTGTTAGCCGATTGAAACTGGCAGTGTCACTGCCGGCTTCGGCAATCAGTCTCGTGTGAAAATCGAAGAGGCGATTGTTAGCCGATTGAAACTAAATATTACACCCTCTTTAGTGTAAAATTCCTGTCGTGAAAATCGAAGAGGCGATTGTTAGCCGATTGAAACTCGGATTCATTCAATGAAGGGCGGGAATAAAAACTCGTGAAAATCGAAGAGGCGATTGTTAGCCGATTGAAACCTCGCAGATCTGCTCGTTTTCAACCGACGTTATTCCACGTGAAAATCGAAGAGGCGATTGTTAGCCGATTGAAACTGTTGCGCAGTTCGACGTGTTGGCGGTCGCGTTCAAACCGTGAAAATCGAAGAGGCGATTGTTAGCCGATTGAAACCCGCCGTAATTCTGGCAGATGGCGGCAAAAACCAGTTGTGAAAATCGAAGAGGCGATTGTTAGCCGATTGAAACAGACAGTATTCTAGAACTTCTTTTGTCGGCAGTATTTCGTGAAAATCGAAGAGGCGATTGTTAGCCGATTGAAACCGTAACCTGGTTTGCGTTCACTTATATTCGCTTCGTTGTGAAAATCGAAGAGGCGATTGTTAGCCGATTGAAACCCAGATAAAACTCTAGTATTGTCAAATATAGAATGTCGGGTGAAAATCGAAGAGGCGATTGTTAGCCGATTGAAACATGATCCCGACGCCACCACCGGCAACAAAGCCGACAGGTGAAAATCGAAGAGGCGATTGTTAGCCGATTGAAACCCTCTTCGACGCCCGCGATAGCCAGAATGCGACTCAGGTGAAAATCGAAGAGGCGATTGTTAGCCGATTGAAACCCGAGGTGCATGGTGACGAGAAAGCTTATTTGCTGGTGAAAATCGAAGAGGCGATTGTTAGCCGATTGAAACACCGTAAGCCCTTTGCGTTGCAGGAACTCTAGCCCGTGTGAAAATCGAAGAGGCGATTGTTAGCCGATTGAGTTAACCGCTGGAAAGCAATTTCATTTGTGCGATTTTGCCAAATGTTGATTGCTGCCAGCGGTTTGTTTTTTGTGCTCGCAGCTTTTGGCGTGTTACGATTCGGCTTATGGATTTGCAAGGAAATCTGTTCTTTGATGGTCCCGCCGGGCGCATCGAAGCATTGCTCAAAGCGCCGCACACTGAGGTCACTCGCGCCGCCGTCATCGCGCATCCGCATCCGCTGTTTGGCGGCACTATGCACAACAAAGTCGTCTATCGCATCGCCAAAGCTTTTCAGGACGCCGGCTTTGCCGCTTTGCGCTTCAACTTTCGCGGCGCCGGTCGAAGCGCCGGAACCCACGACAACGGGCGCGGCGAACAGGATGATTTGCGCGCCGCCATTGGCTATATCGAACAAACTTACCCGGATGCCGAACTCTGGCTTGCAGGCTTTTCCTTCGGGGCGCTGGCGACCTGGCGCGTCGGTTGCGCCGATGCGCGGGCGCGGGCGCTGGCGCTTGCCGGACTTCCGGTTTCAAAGTACGGCATTGAATCTCTGCCCGCTGCCTGCCCGAAACCCAAACTCATTGTCCAAGGCGCACAGGATGAATTCGGCGCAACTGCCGATCTGGAAAATTTCTTCGCCACCCTCGAAGGCGAAAAACAGTTACGCATCATCGAATCGGCTGACCATTTTTTTGAAGGCAGACTCGATGAACTCTACAAAGCCGTGAGCGCGTTTATTCATTCGCTATCATCAGTCCCAAAATGATGAATCTTAAAATTGAATTATGCATTTCTTTCTGCTAACCGATTGACATTGAGCGAAACCGTCAAAATAATCGGTTAAACTGCTACTAAACCTGGCGAAAGGGTAGATTGTTTTTAAGGCTTGCTGGATTTGTTTCTTTTGTTTCCAGGTATTTGATTGCAAGGAGATTGTAAAACGAATGTGTAGATATTCATTAGTATGTTTACTTTGTCTGTGCATTGCCTTTCTCTCATGCCAAACCAAAATAACACCCAAATATGTAAGTAGTAATGATCTTGAAAAAATCATTAATGAAAAGGCTCCATTAGGGACATCGGTATCGGACGTAAGAAAATTCATAGATAGCTGGGAAGTAAATTCAATTAAGGCAACTTTGCTTCGTTATACAGAAGGCAATCCGAATCAGTTAATAACTCCCGATGACTCAAATTTAATTGTAAGCAGTTATATGGAAGTAAGCTTTCCTCAAATTTACCGGGAAGAACACTTCCTTTATGCAACCAGTTTTTCCCTTTATATATTATTTTATTTCGATAAAAGTGGTCATTTAATTGACCATAAAATCAATATGATCGGAGTTGAGATTTAAACTCGTTAATTTTCTAACTGAATCAGTAATCAATGATGACGGACGATTACCCTGCTTGCGCTTAGCTTTCATCATCCTTTAGAGTTTTGATTCGTCAATTTTTGCAACACACAAACACTATGTATTCATCAATCAAAAGAGCCAAACTGCTTGCTTTGATTTTTATGTTGGCGATGGCTGTCGCATTATCGCTCAACCTGAAAACCGGAATCGCGCAACAAAAGACCGAAATCGTCGGCGTCGGCACTACGCTTGACCAGAGACTTGGCGCAGATGATAAACCGTCACTGGTGATTCATTTCACCGGCGAGTTGCACGGCAACCTCGAACCCTGTGGCTGAAAAGAGCCGAGACAGGGCGGGCTGGCGCGGAGCGTCAGTTATATCAAAGCATTCCATCAGAAATTCACAGGAGTTCCGACGCTGCTTGTCGATACCGGCAACACTTTTGCCGGTGACCGCGTCACCCACGGCGGCGGGCGCGTTGATGCGCTTGCGAAAAACGACTGGGTTTTGAGCCTCTATTCAAAAAACGGCTACGACGCCATGAATCTGGCAGCCGCAGAATTAAATTCCATCTCCGCGTGGCTGAATAAAAATCAATTTGCGATGCAAAGCGAAAAATTCGGGGTGTTGAAAAATCTGCTTGCCGCAAACACCGTTTTTGCAAATCCCGCCATCACGCCGCCGCAACCTTACCTCATTCGCGAAATGAAACTGGCTGACGGTTCAACGGTGCGCGTGGCGCTCATCGGTTTAACCGAAGCGACGGACATTTCATCAACCATAAAAATCACCGACCCGATTGCGGCAGCTAAACGCCTCGTTCCCGAACTCAAAAACCGAGCCGAGATTATCGTTGCGCTGGCGCGTTTGCCGATTGCGGATGTTGTGCGACTCGCAAAAGAGGTTCCGGCAATCAACGTTATTTTGACCGGCACCGGCGATATGTATCTGCCGCCTGTGCGACTCGGCGAAACCCTGATTGCGATTACGCCTTATGAAACCCGACTCATCGGTGAACTGCGCTTTTATAAAACGACGACGGGCAAATTTACCGTCCGCGAACGCTATGCGGCGATGGATTTCATGGTCGGCGAAGATGCTGAGACTTTGAAAGGCGTTGCCGATGCCAAAGACGCGACGCTTGCGGCATACAAAGCGGCGCAACAAACCTTGAGCGAGTTCAATCTGCAAGCGCAAAGGCGGTTGCTGTTTTCCAAACCCGATAAGAGCGAATCGGGCACGGCGACTTTTGTCTCTTCGCAGACCTGCGCAAGCTGTCACGCCGAACCGTATCTGAAATGGACGAACAGCAAACACGCCCGCTCAATGGATGCGGTGGTCACCAAAAAAGATGAATTCCTGACCGGCTGTCTGCAATGCCATGCGTCAGGAGATCAGGGAGAGAATCAGTTGCCGCGTTTTGCCAGCGTCGAATGCGAAGCCTGTCACGGTCCCGGCAGTTTGCACGCCGCCAAACCCGCTAAAGGTTACGGGCGTGTCAATTTGAAAACCGCCTGCGCCGCCTGTCACACAACCGCAATCAATGCCGCGTTCAATGCCGCCACCGCCTGGCTCAAAATTAAACATTGATTGAACATTCCTTACAAAAATAAAAAAGGACACAGGCAAATCCAGTGTGTCCTTTTTTATTTTATGGCATCAAGGCGGTCTGTTCGCCTGCGTCAATCACCGCCTGAAGGCGGAACTCCAAACTTCTTTTTCTTGACCTCTATAGTTGAACGGTCAGTCGCTAATTGACATCAGGAGTAATCAACGACGCTTGCTCAATCGCAATTCATCGTTTGACAACCCGCTGCCCATCATATCAACCATCATTCTTCACATCTTGTCATCAACTGATTGGCGGGCAGTGATGGGTTCAAAACCTTTGCCGCGCTTTCATCACCGACCACAGGCAATTTTGCCGCATCCAGCAAACCGAGTTGCACCAGAACAGATGCCTGATCCCAATAAATATGTTCGTGCGCCAGTTTGCCGTCGCGAAAATGGACGATGGCAACCAGCGGCACACGAACGTGTTTATTCGTAGGCTGAACGCCCGGCAACATCCAATCCATTTTAATCGTGTGGGTAAATTCAAAAATCATTTCATCAACCACGCGGTCGGTGCCGACGGTACGCGATACAGGCGTCATACGGGTATCGGGCGGCATCTGCGGAATGAATCGCTTTGCATAAAATTCGCGCAGTTCATCACGGCCTACGCCGCCCGTGAGCACCGGAATATGATTGACATAGGCGTCTGAAACCATCGTCGCCAGGGTGTCTTCGGTGTTGCGCGTGGCGAATTCGTATTTGACATGTTCTTCCCACAAATCCGAAAGCGCCTGCGCCGAAAGCGTAGTGTGCGCGCCAATCAAATGACGAACAAAAAATTCGACGCTGCGCAAGTTGGCAAGTTCCGCCGCATCGGGGTTGTAATGTTTGCCGCCGATGCGGGCAAAAGCGTGATCCTGCGCTGCATAATCGTGAATCGTAATCAGCGGGTTATCATCAAGCGCCGCATGAATTTTTGCCTGCGCTTCAGCGGAACAGAACTGGTCTTTTTCGGCGATGTGCAACATCAACGGCTGTTTGATATTCACCGCTTCATCAAGCGCCCGTTCAATGCCGACGCCGTAATACCCAACCGAGGCGTCAGCGTCTGAGCGCGTCGCCATCAGATAAGCGAGTTTGCCGCCGAGACAAAAACCGACACTGCCGACTTTGCCTGTGCAAGCCGGATGCGCGCGTAAAAAATGCAAAGCGGCTTTGGCGTCTTCAATGGCTTTGGCTTCGTCCAAGCCTTGATAAAGTTCAAAGGCACGCGCCCATTCAGCTTCGGTTTTATCGGTGAGTTGAATGCCGGGTTCCTGTCGCCAGAATAAATCCGGGCAGATGACCGCAAAGCCGCGCCCTGCGTACCAGTCGGCAAGCGAGCGCATCACTTCGTTGACACCAAAAATTTCTTGTAGCAGCACGATGCCGGGAGCCGGTTGGCTTTTTGGCAGAGCTAAGTAAGCGGAAAATTCCTGTCCATCAAAAGATTGAATTGTTACCATGCGATTCCTTTCGGTTAATGAGAAAAATTTTTACCACAGCACACTGAGAAGGGGAGAAGGGGAGAAAGGGAGAAAGGGAGAAGGGGTGAAGAGGTGAAACGCGCAAACTTTTCCCTTTCTCCCCTTCTCCCCTTCTCCCTTTCTTCTTCATCTCAGTGTCTCTATGGTTTTTTAAATATTATTCACATGCATTTCACGCAGTTTGAATTTTTGAATCTTGCCCGACGCGGTCATCGGGAACGATTCAACGAAGCGAATCTCGCGCGGGATTTTGAATTTGGCAATGCGCCCGTTGCAAAACGCTTTGATCTCTTCGGGCGTTGCCGATTCGCCGGCTTTCAAACGAATGGCGGCGGCAACCTCTTCGCCCAATCGTTCATCGGGAATGCCATAGACATACACATCAGCGATTTTTTCATGAAGCCTGAGCAAATCTTCAATCTCTTTGGGCGCGATGTTTTCGCCGCCGCGAATGATGATGTCTTTGATGCGCCCGGTGATGCGCACATAACCCGCATCATCCATCGTCGCCTGGTCGCCGGTTCTCAGCCACCCTTCGGCAGTAATCGCTTCGGCAGTCGCTTTTGGGTTGTTGTAGTAGCCTTTCATGACGTTGTAGCCGCGCGCCCACAATTCTCCCGGTTCGTTCGGCGGGCATTCTTCGAGGGTCGCCGGATTGACGATTTTCACTTCGACTTCCGGTAACACTCGTCCGACGGTTTGGGTGCGCAGTTCAACGCTATCGAAACGCGGCGTCATAGTGATGCCCGGCGAAGCTTCCGTCAGTCCATAAGCGATCATCAGTTCCGTGAGGTTCATCTTTTCAATGGCTTTGCGCATGAGCGGTTCGGGGCAAAGCGAACCCGCCATCACCCCGGTTCGCAAACTCGACATATCAAAGTGGTGATAATCAAGTTGTTCAAGTTCGGCTAAAAACATGGTCGGCACGCCATAAATAGAAGTGCAGCGTTCTTTTTCGATGTACTCTAAAACCTTCAAGGCATCGAACCATTCAAGCGGCACAAGCGCAACCGCGTGCGTGTATGCGCCAAGCACCCCGATGACACAGCCGAAACAATGAAACAATGGAACCGGCAAGCAGAGCCGATCACGAGGCGTGTAGCCCAGGGCTTCGCCCATCCAGTAACCGTTATTCAAAATGTTTCTGTGAGTGAGCATCACGCCTTTGGGGAAGCCTGTCGTCCCGGAGGTGTATTGCATATTGATGACATCTTCGAGGTCTTGTTGGTCGATGAGTTCATCAAGTTCGGCGTCACTGACGTTTTTGGAACGCTCAAGCAAGGTGTCGTAGCGCATCATGCCTGCGGGGTGTTCTTCGCCAATGAAAATCACTCGACGCAGGAAGGGAAAGTTTGCAGATTGCAGATGATTTTCCTCTGCGCTCTGGAGTTCGGGAATAATTTCGTCGAGGGTTTCGATGTAATTGACGCTGCTGAATCCTGCGACGGTAATCAGCGTAGAGGTTTCCGATTGTTTGAGCAGGTATTCGATTTCAGCGGCGCGCAAACTGGTGTTGACGGTGACCAGGATTGCGCCGATTTTCGCAAGCGCAAATTGCAAAACCACCCATTCGGGAACATTCATTGCCCAGAGCGCGACGCGGTCACCGCGTTTGACACCGACATCAATTAACCCTTTAGCGATTTGTCGCGCCAGCCATTCGAGTTCGCTGAACGTCAGGCGCAATTCGCGATTGGGATAAACCAATGCCTCGTGTTGCGGATAATCTTTGGCGAGTCGCGCCAGCATCTCGCCCAGTGTGACATCGTGATAGGTAATCGCTTGTTGTGCAGTCATGGCTTTTCCTCAAATTAGTCATCCGCATTCTCGATACTTCGATTGGTGACGGCTTTAAAGGTCTCGGCTATCGCGGTTTTGCGAACTTCATCTCTCTCTTTTTGATATTCATCTATCAGATTGCCTGAATCAACGTACCAGTAAAACCGATTGAGACGTGTTAAAGCTACGGCTCTGGCTTCGTTATTGGCATCTTTTGAAATCGCAACCTGCAAAGCAGAAGAGGCTATCCGAGACAAAGAGAAATCTGCGGCGAGCGGCAGACACGCCGCCAGTAAAAAACCTAAAAAAACCGGCAGTTCTTGCGATTCTTTAAAGGTGATGTGTTTGGAATGCTCTAAGGCTTTTTTCAGATTTCGCCAGTAAACCGTCGCCGTCACAAACGGGACAAAGCCCAATACACCGATACCAAAAAGTAATCCGATAAACGAAAGCGGCAATATCGCAACTCCGATTGAAAATGAACATAAAAATCCGGCAAGAAATATCCCCGCTACGATTGCTGAATATTTTTTCAACATACCGGCAAGCCAAAACAAAAGCGTGATGATGGCAATCACACTGATTGCATAAACCAGAAATTTGAAACGCGGCATAAATCCGAAAAAGTTTACGCTGTAAAAACTGCGAAAAACTATCGGGTCAAAATAGAAACAAAGAACCGGCGCGAGGATGCCGAATAGAGCGTCAAAAATTATCTGCGGGCGGGTGGGATTGTTTTGAAATTGTCGCGCCCAGAAGCCTTTGCGTCGCGAGAAGTAGCCGTCTTGATTCGGGAAGAGTTTCTCTTCAAGTCTTGCATATTCCTTTGGCTGCATTTCCTTGCTCCTTTTCAATCTTCGTCTTCGGGCAATCTGCCGAAGTATCTGAGCCAGGCGTTCACATCATCAATTTCATCATCTTCGCCGTCTTGCTTTTTTGGCGCATTCAAAAAAGCCGCTTCCATCTGTTTGCGAAATTCGCCTGAACGCATCACCGACGCGCCGCGCGCCCGAACTCTGAATATGAGTTGATTATCCGAAGTCACTACCGTGAGTCCGCGTTTATCTTTTGCCGACTCAACCAGTTTTTGAATGCGGGTGTCGGCGTCCGAACCGCGCTCGGCAAATAATACTTTGACGCCACGAAAACCCGCGCCGTCGGGCAATTCCCTATCGGGACTGCCATCAAACACCACTGTGATACGGGCTTTTTTGATGCGGGCATACTCGGCAAGTTGTTGTAAAAGATTTCGGCGCGCTGCGGGCTTGTCGCGATGCCAGCCAACTGTCTGCCCCATCACATTATTGCCATCCACGATTATCGCCATGATTTATCGCTCACCGATTGCCATCCGATTTTACGCCTTTTTGAACGGCATTGAAAACCGTGCCAACAAATCAAAAAGGCGTTCAAGTCTAAACTCGAACGCCTTGGCGATACAGCTTGCTGATGAGCCTTAACGATTAATTATCATTGGGCGAACCTTTGCGGGTGCTGTCGGTGATGCGACCGCGACCGGCTCCGCTCATGGGACCACCGTTCATGCCACCGCTTGAACTGCCACCCGGTCGGTTTGCGCCGCTGCCGGTATTGCCGGAAGTGGTGCCGCTGCCTCCGGTATTGCCGCCGCCGTTCCAGCCGCCGTTATTGCCATTGTTATTACCATTGTAAGCCCAGGGGTTGTAATAGGGATTATAGAACGAATAGCTTCCGCCATAAGGCGAATTGAAACCGTTCCAACCGGGCAGGAAGGTATAGCTGCGAAAGAACGGGTCATAAACCCACAGTCCATTAAAATGCGCGCTTCTCAAGGATGAGCGCATGCGGTCTTTTGAAAGTTTGCGGTTTGCGGCAATGATAGTCCTGGCGCGGTCTTTGCTCCAGGTATCGAAAGTGTCTTCGACCTTTTTATCGAATTTTTGAATTGTCGGTGGCGCATTATCGATGGAAACGATTTTCCCGGATTTAACCTCCGCGCCGGCGACTTTGATTTTGCCTTTGCGAACCAGCATTTCGGATTTGCCGTTCGGGTCAACATTGAAACGATAGATACCGCTTTGGGCAATCGTAAACACATATTGCGGAGTCTTCATTCTGAGCGAGACATCGATGAGTCCGGCTTCCAGAATCGCCGAACCTTTCAGCAAGTTCACCTGCAAACGGAAATTGCTGAGGTCTGGAAATACCACCTCGCTGTTTTCGCCAATTCGCAGATAGGTTCCGGGATTGAGCAGAATTTCTGCGCGACCGGTCGCCCCGGTTTTTATCATATCGTTGGGTTTGAGGTCATCGCCTTCAATCAAGGTTTGCCAATCACTGGCGTCACGTTTAAAGGTCACATCGCCGCTGATGATGCTGACGATTCCGGCTTTTGCCGAAACCGTGTATAACCCTTCATCCGGAATGCTTTTCTTTTTATCGTCTGCCAAAACAACCAGCGCGGCGCTGAAAATAATCAGTAATGACAGCGTCAGTCTGCCTATTCTCATGTGAGAATTCCTCCCTCAAAGGATTGATGAAAGCGAAAGCGTTTATCGCACGGAAATCGAAAAGAGGTTTTGCCGTCGCTTCATAGAAATTATCTGCTTCGTCCGTGCTTTGATTATACGCTTTGCTGTTGGTGATTCAACTCAAAAGGCAAATAAAAACTAAAAAGAGTCAAACGAACGCCATCTTGAATAAAGTTAAGCGACGCTATATCCGCGCCGCTTATCTAAGGCAATCTTCGCCGAAGCCCCCTGAAATTTCGAGGACGGACTTTTCCAAATCGGCGCAGACTCGACCGCCTGCTCTACATCCTTAACTTCATGCCCTTGCCCTTTCAGGGCTTTTCAAACAGCCGCTGAACTTTAGCGGCGCAGATTACCAAACACGGCGCGATAAAATTGCCAGTTGGATTCGCCCAGCGCCTCGAAAACCGCCGGGGCAGTGTGCGGCACGCCCGCCAGCACGGTAAAGGTGTGCGGGATTTTCAGCCGCGTCAAACGTTCGTCAAATATGCGGTTGTTAGCCAGCGTGGCGTCACGGTCGCCGATTATCTGGCGGATGAGCAGCTTTTTTCGCGCCGCATCAACCTGCTGTTCAGCCAACACCCAGGGGCTTTGCGCTTTGAAATATTCCTGGTCATTTCCGTAAACCGTTTCAAAGAGCCTGCGGGCTTCGCCGGGATTGGCGCGCGGCGTGTCATTGACGTTGAACTCCTGTTGCAAAGGACCGCCGCCGAGGATGGAAATCGCGCTGAACAGATTGGGGTATTTGAAACCCAGACGCGCCGCGCCATAGCCGCCCATGCTGAACCCTTCAATCAATCGCCCCTCGCGTGAAGCAATCGTGCGAAAGTCAGCGTCTATGCGCGGCAACAATTCTTTCACGACCACAGTCTCCATTGGCACACGTCCGTCTTTCGAGTTGCACCACATACTATCCGCGAGTCCGTTGGCGAAGACGACCAACATAGGCGGTATTTTGCCTTCACGAATGGCAGTGTCGAAATGCATTACCAGTCGCGCTACGCCGTTCAGTCCGCCGCCCGAACCGTGCAGCCAGTAGAGCACCGGAAAGCGTTGTTTCGTTTCCTTGTCGTAAATTTCCGGCGTGTAAATGTGATAGCTGACCTTTGCTTTCACCGCCGCGCTGTCAAAGACGCGATGTTGAAGATGCGGCGCGCTGACCGCAGGGGTGACCCACTGTGGCGCAGATTTGCCTGGTGAAGCAGTCTGTTGAGCGATTGCCGAATAACCGCACAGAAGAATGATGACGATGGTCATGCGCCTGTTTAAATGCATGGTTGCCTCCTGTTTTGCGATGTCCGGATATGAGCGATGTTGCTGCCCCATCTCTTATTGATGGCGCGCCTTCAGAGCGAAGGGCAAAAGCGCATAAACGCTTGCTATAAATCACGCCAGCCTCTAGCATATTCGCTTTGCAAACAAACCGGAAGAGCCGACCGTCATGTCAGAAAAAGAACAAACCATTGAGACCTTAATCGAAGCCGTCCGCAAAATCAGCCTTTCACTCGACCTTGAAGAGGTCTTGGAAACCATTTTTGATTCGTTGCAGGAATTGCTCGGTTATTCCGCTGCGGTCATCTGTGTCGTGGATGCGCGCACCGGCATCGTGCAAGACCTCAAAGCCCGTGGCTATCCGAAAGACGCCATTGGCGAAGATTTTCTGGAATCGGGCAAAGGCATCATCGGCTGGGTGCTGGAAAACGGACGCGAACAAATCATCAATGATGTCATCAATGATGCGCGCTATGTCAAAGCCCGCCCGGAGACGCGGTCGGAAATCGCCGCCCCGATTATTCGTTCCGACAATAAAGTCATCGGCGTTATCAATCTCGAAGCCGACCATGTCAACGGTTATGATGAAAACGATTTAAAAATGCTCACCATGTTTGCGTCGCTTGCGGCTTCAGCGATTGATTACACCCTGCTCTATCGCAAAGTGATGACCCAACGTCGCGCCGAAAGCGAGTTGGAACTGGCGCGCAAAGTGGTTGAGACCTTGTTGCCGCGCCAATATCCCAAAGCCGAAGGGTTCGAGTTTTACGGCATGACCATTCCCGTGCGCGAAGTCGGCGGCGATTATTTCGATTTCATTGATTCGGTCACCGACCGCATCGCTTTTCTGGTTGCCGATGTTTCCGGCAAAGGCTTGGCGGCAGCTTTGATTATGGTGACCTTTCGCGCCTACATTCACGCAACCTTGGTTAATGAACTGGCGATGCGCGCGGTGATGGCGCGGGTCGGGCGCTTGATTCATCAGACAACCTACGGCGAGCGGTTCATCACCACATTTTACGGACTCATTGACCCGGAACATCGGCGTCTGCTTTATATTAATGCCGGGCATAATCCGCCGCTGCTGTTGAGAGCCGACGGCAGCAGTCAATTGCTTGAAACCAGTGGCTTGCCGCTTGGCATCTTTGAAGATTCGCGATATTCGGAATCGGTGGTGAATTTCAAATCGGGCGATATTTTGATTGTCTATACGGATGGCGTTACCGAAGCCTGTAGCGAATGCGAAGAACCATTCGGGGTTAATCGTCTGGAAAAACTGGTGCGCGAAAATGAATCCTTGAGCGCGCAAGCGATTGCCGAAACGATTGCCGATGCGGTTCACTCATACGCTTCGGGCATCGGCGGACCCGAAGACGATTTAACCATCGCGGTGATCAAAGTGAAATAAAAATGCGGAACCCGACTTTCTCATCGGATTCCGCCACAAGAGAGTGAATCATCAAATCTCAATCGGATAACTCACCCGTCACAAGAAAATTCACATCAGCAAATTCATCGTCGTTGAAAGGCGGCTAAGACCTCTCAAAATTTACACATTGTTGAGGTGAAGGGCTGAGACCCTCACCTCAACGATTCTCATATTTTTAGAACGCTAGCCGCACGCCGAATTGGAAAGCGCGTGGCCCGCCTGAACCGAACGTCTGTCCGACACGTTGATTCGGTTTTCCGAATGACGCCGGGCTGAGCAGGTTGAAATTGAAGTTCGTCAGGTTGCTCACGTTAAACAGATTGAAAACTTCGCCAATCAATCTCAAACCAACCCGTTCACCGAACTTGATATTTTTCGTCACTCGCAAATCCTGCGAACTGAATAAATCGCCAAGCGCAAAATTGTTCGGCAAAGTGATGAAGGGATACTTCTGATTGGGCACGACACCGGCTTTTCCGGCAGGAGTCAATTGCCCGGAATATTTGAGATTATATTCGCTCACCAATGCATGCAGTTCATTCTTGCTGATAAACCCGCTGTACTCTTTGCCAAGCAGGTACGTAAGTGAACTGTAACCGCTGCTGGTCACATCGGTTCCCGCATCATTGAAACCCGGTATGGTCAACGCCACCGGCGGATGGCTTGAAAAAGCCGAGAGCAACGACACCTGAATGTCCCAGGGCACACTGACAATCCCTGAAATATTCAAATTATGCCTGGGCAAATCCGCCCCATAGGTCGCAAAGAAATTGTTGAGGTTCTGTGTGACATCCAAAACGCTCTTGCTGTTTTGGAAGGCATATGACGCGGTGAATTGATAGCGACTCGAGAACCGCTTATCGACTTTCAATAACAACGCGGTGTATTTCGAGGTTGCGCCGGGCCACCAGAAATTGATCGGGCCTGCGGAACATTGCGCCGTCGGGTCATTCGCCTGTGCGGTTGAAGCGCAACGCGGAATGATGGGTCCACCGATTGAATTGAATTTATTGTAATCAACGCTGGCTCCGAAAAATCCGCCCGGCGTTCCGTGAATCATGTGCCGATGCACGATGTCTGCCTGCACCACCAGATTATCGAACATTTCATGTTGAATGCCTAAATTGAAATGTTGCGCCTGTGTGGTCGGAAAATCTTGCGGGTATAGCGCGCCGAGCGCATTCGCCTGTTTCGATAGCAGAATCTGCGGTTGGTCGCCGGTTCCGGGGTACTTGGCATCCTGTTGGGCGCGCAACGCCGGAAGTTGTGCGAGGAAAGTTCCGTAGTTGTAGGTCAAGGTATTCAGGTACGAAGAAGTGAAATTGCCGGTGCCGGTGATGCGGGCAACCGCATTGTTGCCGATGAACTGGCGACCTGAGCCGCCAATCACGGCGCGCTCGCCAAGCCGCCACCAACCGAGTTGCGTATCATAAAAAACGCCGACGCCACCGCGAATCACGGTTCTATCGTTTTTACCGAGTGACCAGGCAAAGCCCAGAGCCGGAGAGAAATTCTTGTACTGCTTTTCGGTCGGGTTCAAATCCGGCCCGTAAATCGGCGCGATGTATGCCGGTTTCGGCAAATCGTGATTCAAGACATTGGTTTCATGTTCCCAGCCGACGCCATAGTTGAATGTAAATTTCGGCGTCACTTTCCAGGTGTCCTGCGCATAGAAATGGAAACGGTCATTGACCTTGGCATTCTCCAATTTGTAAGACGGTTGGGCGCGGTCGCCGATGCCTAAGAGGAAAGCGACCACCGGAAGTTTTTTGAGGTCATTGAAATTGTGAATTTTGCCGTCCGGTAATCCGAATAAGGTCGGAAGAATCGGATTGATGGCAGCTAAGAATTCCGGCGACAGCAGGTAAACGCGCGCCGGGTCGAAAAATCCCCAGTATCCGGTGCCGGTGAAATGCTCCCATTCGCCGCCAAACTTGATGCGATGCGCGCCTTTTTGCCAGCTCACATTATCCGAAAGCGGGAAACGGCGAAGGTCGCGTCCTTGCGGCGAGTTGAAGTTATTGCCGAGCGCAAAATTTACTGAGTTGAGATAAAAAACTTCAGGCCCACCCGCGCCTAAACAATTGCGGTTGATGTCGCCATCACACGGCGCGGGGATGTTGCGGTTCTGCCAGTAGAAATAGGAGAAGCGAAAATCGTTGACCACATTCGGACCTAAAAGACTGGTCACACCGAGCAAACTCTGGTCAACGAAATTTTTGTTCGAGACGAAATTTGACGGCGGCACAGGGATACCGAAGGGTCCGGCGTTGGTGTTGCCATCATGCGAATAGCGCAGAAAAGCCGAATGGCTGGGATTGATGGTGTAATCGAGGCGCACGCTGGTCTGTTTGCCGCGATAGGGCGCGGTGGCGATGGTTCCGAATTCGGCAACCGAAGGCAAGTCAGGTTGCACAATATAAACCCCCGATTGATTGGTGTTTTCAAAGTTGAAAAAGAATTGCAGCTTATCTTTTTTGATCGGCCCGCCAATCCAGAATCCGCCTTGCCGACGCGCGAAAAACGGTTCGGCAGTAAATGAGTTGCGCGCCAGGCTGGGATAAGCCGCCATGTTGTGATCGCGGAAATAGAAATAGCCTGCGCCGTGATAATCGTTGCCGCCCTGTCGGGTCACGACATTGATGGCGCCGAAAGCGGTGATGCCGGTCGAGAGATCAAAATTGGTGCTCGAAAGCTGAAATTCCTGCACCACTTCCTGAGAAAAATTCTGCCCGGTGCCGCCTTCAATGGGATTGCGAATGTTGCCGCCATCAACGGTAATCGAGGTGTGCGAGGCGGGACCGCCAAGCACCGAAACGTTGAATTGCGCGTTGAATTGCGCGGGGTTGCCTGCGGCTACGGTGACGCCCGGTTCGAGTTGCGCGAGGTTTAAAAAGCTGCGCCCATTGAGCGGCAGATTTTCAATCTTGGTGCGGGTAATGACGCCTTGAATGGTGTTCGATTCGAGATTGATATTGGCAGCCGCCCCTTGAATATCGATGCGTTCGGATTTGCCACCGACCTGCAAAGGAACATTGAGCGTGGTGGTTGCGCCGACTGATATTTCGGCAGTGGTATTGACTGTCGAAAAGCCTGCGGCTTCGATGGTCACATCATAGGTGCCTGCGGGCAATGAAGCGGCAGAATAGATGCCATCATTTCCGGTGTTGACGATGCGGGTCTGTTTGGTGGTTCGATTGGTAAGGGTAACGGTCGCATTGACCACCACAGCTCCTGCCTGATCGGTGACGGTGCCCGCCAGGGTTCCGGTTGATGCCTGCGCAAACAACGGAGCGGGTAACGTCAAAATGAGCAAGAATGTTAGAACTTTTTTTAACATATAGCCTCCCAAGGGATAACTCTCCCTGACGTCAGCGGTGCAGGTTGTTCGCACGGCAGCAACCTGTCACCTGTAGAAAAATCGTGTTCGATTGTTTTTTTGACTGATAACTATCAAGCTTACTTTCCCCACCAAGAAACGCCGCTCAGGGGAATCCCTTTTGAGTTGGCGGCGTTTTTGTTCAGGGGGGAAAACTCTATTCCTCTGAAAAAATCCTGTCAAGGTAAAATTACCGACCGGTAGGTAGGTTTTTTAAAAAGCGGGGTTGCTTGCGGTTTTGCGTTCATCGAAAACCGGGAAAGAATGCCAAAGATGGCGAATAAAGTAATCGACCTCAACCCCCAGGAGGCGAAAGTTGCAGATTGAATAGGGTCACTCAATTTAATGCGCTTACTCAAACCTGATATACCGCCGTGCAGTTATAAATGCTTGGCGACACAGCCGCCAAAAGTTTGATAGCCAATCACTGTAGTCCACTAAATCAAGTCTTCATAATTTCATCTTTAACACCCTGACGGGTTGCAGTTTTTCCAGGCTGGCAAATTTTCCGTGGTCATCAATCAAATCCCATTGGCTGTTGGCGATGAAATAGAACGCATCTTTGACCACCACGCCAAGCGTCGGCTCGGCGAACTGCGGATTGTTGGCTTCGACAAGGTCAACTTTGGTAATCGCGTTTAACTTATCATTTAATTTCAGGCGAATCAGGCGATGCGGATTCACACCGTTTTGCACGGCAAGCAAATCGCCTTGATAAAAATATAAGCCGTCAATACCGAGCAGCGTTGCATTCACCGGCGGCGCAAGTTTGATGGCGCGTTTCGCTGTCACCTCAATCTCAAAGATGCCCTTCGCATAATCGGCAACGAAAAGATGTTTTTCGTCGCTTGAAAACGCCAACCCCTGCGGTGAAACGAACGGCTCGCCTTCGATCACCGGTTCGATTTCACGCTGATGCGGGCGAATCCGGTAAAGCGCCGGTGCGAGGCTGTCGGTTGCAAACACTTCGCCGCGCGAGTTGATTGCCACATCGCCGAGCCAGTGTTTTTTCGCGCGGTCGCGAATTTCAAAGCGTTTCAATAATTTTCCGGTTCGCAAATCGAATTGCAAAACGCCCGACCGCCCTTCATCTTCGCGATTGAGATTGACCATCTGCCCGACCGCCGCTGTCGCTGCCCATAAAATTTTTCGTTTCGCGTCAACCTTCATGCCTGCGACTGCCCATAGCCCTTGTGATTCTTCGGCAAAAACTCGCGCTTCGCCTTGGCGGTTGATAGCGAAAATTTTTCGTTGATGAATGCTGCTCAGATAAAAAGTTTGGCTTGTCGGGTCATAAGCAAGCCCTTCGGGAATCAACCCCTTTTCCTCAACGCCAAATGCCCATTCACTTTTCACGAGCGGCGCGCGATTACCGGCAAAGCGTTTGATGATGGCTTGGAAGGCTTCGCTATTTTTGAGCGCATCAAAATCGGCGTTTTTTTCTGCCGGATAAATGAGTCCCATGTCGGCGACGGTCGCGAGGGTTTGCAAAGCCGCTTGCGGTCTATTCAACAAAGCATAAGCGATGGCGAGGTTATAAAGCAGAGTCGGATGGTCAGGAGTAAATTGCAACGCCTTTTCCAGATTTTCGGCAAACGCCGCATAGTTTTTCGCTTTGTATGCCGCCATTGCCTGTTGGCGATAGAAGCGCGCGTCTTTAGTGGGACCATCCGATTGGACAACTGAAAATGGAAGGGTGATAAAAAAAGCGAGTAGACAAAGCAACCCTCTCCAAAAATTTTTGCTCATCGGTTTTTCACTTTCTATTTTTGCTTTAAAGGTTGCCAGCCATTCATACGGTTTGCAAAACAGCGATTGCTTGGCAAGTTGAAATCAAAACCAACGATGGATTAGCGGCGATAGGGCTATCGTTTGTGCCGGCTGCGCTCAGGCGACCAAACCTTCGCCCCGACGAAACGTTTATTCATTATTGTTGATTGGGAGTGGCCAGCCACCCCCAACCGGTTATTGATGATGGCATCCGCCAATCGCCCTAATGTCGCACCGGCGCTTGAATATTATAGCGTTTGATTTTTTCGTTGAGCGTCGTCGCCCGCAAGCCCAGAAGTTCGGCAGCGCGCGCCTGATTACCGCTGGTATGCCAGAGCGCCCGCTGAATCAAATACTTTTCATAGTCGCGCATTTCATCCTGAATATTGATGCCGGAATTCACATCAATAATTTTAACGTTGCCCAAGGCTTCGACTTCGGCAACCACACTCATCGCCATTTTCCTCAGATTCTCGATTTTTTCTCTCAGTATTTGAAGCTCTTGTGGCTCATTCAATTCTGTTTCTGACGCTTGATTTACTTCCTTCAAGTTCATTATCAGTCATCATCCTCTTCTTGATTAGGTTTTCGGCTGGAGGTGTTATTAGCTGGGACACCATTAAAGGTACGCTCTGCATTATGCCATAAAGGGAGAGGAATGCACTCCTCCCTTTGATGATTTACTGGCTGGAAAAATAATTTTTGCTCTCGGTTTCAAAGCCATTGGTTTCAGCCTGAGATTACACACAAGATTATCAACAGGGAGGACCTTGTTTCTATTCTTATTTCGCTCACACCCAAACTATCCGCTCAGGCTGAAACCGATGGCTTTCAAACATCTAACGCATCGGCAATTTTTTTCATCATTACTAAAATGTAGCCAGCGATAGATCACGCTTTCCTGAAAGCCTGATGAAACCGCCGTTGCGTTTATCGCTTTAGCAACATAGAGGAAGGCGCGCTTTAATGTCCTTAATCCGGCACTCAGGAAAGTTTAATTTTTCTTTGTTTGGCAACCCATTGGTTAAAACCGTCATTTTCTTGAAAAACTTGTAAAAAGTTGTAAAAGTGTAAATCTCTCATGTCGCTTGGCGAGGGATTCTTTTTTCAACCATCGAATTCTGATAAACTGGCGCGACAGCCCGATATGCTCACAAAACCGGTGCCTTCACACCGTTAAATTTTTCAGAGGCTTAAACAAATAGCTCTGATGAAGGTCTGTTTTTTTCATTTGGTTGGTCAGGTCTCCCGATGGCGCAAGAACATCCGCTCTATTATGAATTTGCAAATTATCGACTGGATGTCGTCAAGCGACTGCTCCTCAGCGAGCAATCGCCGGTGGATTTGCCGCCCAAAGCTTTCGACATTTTATTGCTGCTCATCGAACATCACGGCACCGTACTTGAAAAAGAGACCATCATTAAAAAGGTCTGGCCTGACACTTTCGTCGAAGAAGGCAATTTAACCTATTACATTTCACTGGTCAGAAAATCGCTCGGCGAAACTCCCGGCGAACATAAATTCATCGTCACGATTCCGAAACGCGGTTATAGTTTTGTTGCCGAGGTGAGAAAAATTTTTGCTACGCCATCGGCGCTGAGGTTCAGTCAAAACGGGGTTGCGACCATCGCCGCAAATGAAAAATCAACGGAGCCAGGGCTGGCAAAATCCGGCGCAACGCCGGTTACTAACCTCGCGCCAACCGTGAACGACGAAACCCCGGTTCAAAGTGAAACCCTCAAAGCTGAAAGCCATCCGCAACCTAAATTCAATCTGAAAAAGGCAGCCATGATTGCCGCCTTGATTTTACTCATCATGGTTGCGGGCTTTTGGTTAATTAAAAAACTGGCTGCGCCACGCGAAGAGTTCAAATCGATTGCCATATTGCCTTTCAAATTGCTCAACTCCAATTCCGATTGTGATGGTTGTCTTGAACTCGGAATGGCTGACGCCTTGATTGCCAAACTGAGTAAACTCGAAAATCTTTCGGTGCGCCCCACAAGCGCCATCTTAACTTACAATGAACGCCAGGTTGACCCGCTCGCGGCGGGACGCGAACTGGGCGTTGATGTGGTGATGGAAGGCACCGTGCAACGAGTCAATCAACGGGTTCGGGTTCGCGTGCAACTCATCAACATTAAAGATGGCAGGCATCTCTGGGCTGAGCAATTCGATGAAGAAATCGGCAATATTTTCCGCGTGCAGGATTCGATTTCCGAACAGGTCGCCCAGGCGTTGACCCTCAGAATCAACAACGACGACAAACAAAAACTGCGGCGCAATCACACAGATAATCTCGAAGCCTATAACACTTATATTCGCGGCGTTTTTTTCTGGACGCGGCGCGAACAGGGCGGCATTGAAAAAGGCATCGAACAATTTCAAAGAGCCATCGCGCTCGATGCCAACTACGCAAAAGCCTATGCCATGCTTGCGGACGCTTACGGACTGTTAGCGATTCGCTCATCAGATATGGAAAAACGGCGCGACTATTTTGAGAAAGCCGAAGCCGCTGCCAATCGAGCATTAGCGATTGATGATACGCTCGCCGAAGCGCACACCGCCAAGGCGCTGGTGTTGACTTCGTATAAACGCGACATTGAAAATGCCGAGAAGGCTTACAAGAAGGCTCTGCAATTAGACCCCAACTACTCGACGGCGCACGTGCGTTACGGCTGGTTTCTGTTAAATCGCGAGCAACTCAATCTGGCGTTGAATGAAATGCAGAAAGCCGCAGAGTTAGACCCTGTCGCGGTCATCAACAGTTCAGCTTATGCCAACCTGCTCTATTTAACCGGGCAGTACGATCAGGCAATTGAACAATGCCAGAAAATTCTGGAAGTTGATCCGAATTTCTATAACGCTTATTTAACCCTGGGGCAATCCTATGAGCAGAAAGGTCAGTATCAACAGGCGCTCGATTATCTGCAAAAATATGATGCGCGGCAGAAAGACAATCTCTATTCACTGGAATCGCTCGGTCATCTGTACGGGGTGCTCGGCAAAGCCGACGAAGCAGAAAGACGAATCGCGCAACTTGAAAAACTTGCCGCTGAAGACGGCAGCGCGCTGCTCAGCATCGTCATTATCAAATGCGGGTTGGGTAAACGAGTCGAAGCGGCAGAGTGGTTAAAAAAAGTGCTTGAGAAAAAATCGGTGGCGCGATTCGATATACGCTTTGACCCACGAATTAAACCTTTACTCGAAGACCCGAATTTTCAGGACATTCAAAATCTGGTAGCCAATTATTGATCAACATAAAAAGAGTCTTGTGCAACCCGGTAAAGCCCTCGCCTGCACAAGACTCGAAAATAGATTCGGTTTCACAAAACCGGCAATTTATCGATACATGGTTTGCCTTTTTTCAGCCGCAGAAGGCGAAGACAATTTTGCGAATTTTTCATTAACTGCGTGGTTTTGTCATTCGCTTTATCGCCGCGGGTTTTCCAGTCTGCGATTAAAAGTGGTGTGAAACGACGTTGGTTTTTTTCTTCACTTCAACCAGGGTGCCGAGGTTGGTGAGTCTGAGCAGCCCATAGACCTCATCTTGTCCCCAATCTTCATCCAAAACGCCTTCTCCAAGCAGCACGTCAAAGGTTCGACTTTCGGTTGCAGCGGGCGAGGGGTCTGGGAAGAAGAACACCGTTGCATAAGTGAAGAGGAAATCATCGGCTCCGGTAAGCCCGGAGTCCTCGCCCCAGAGTTGACATTTCAATTTAAAAAATCGCGCCTGCGGGCAAGCTTTCATCTGACATTGCTCCAAAGCTGTAAAATTGACATTGCAGGTGACGACCGCGCGCACCGTTTTTTTATTGTGGTCATGGGTCAATGTAAGTTTCGCGTTGGTAATTGTAGCCATAATCGTTTACTCCTTCCTCACCGGTTGGTGAGTTGTTATTGATAAAGTTAATCTGAGCGATTTCCGGGAAATCACTCGAATGGTTATTCTGTGATGAAAAGCGAAAGGGTGCAGGAGAACGGTGTGTGCAAATACAACCGGACAAACCACTCCTTGAAAGACGCCTAACACCGGAATCCTGATTGCGATAGCCGCCTGGCTTTACAGTGAATAAAAAACCAACGCGACGCCGCCCCGGCTCCGTAGTTACACCTCAAAGAGAGTTCCCCGTCCGAACTTGCGCACAAACTCCTACTGACTGGCGAGCCGTTCAACCGGATTGAACCTCTGGCTCCAGGGTTATTGGTTTATTTTTGAAGATGGCATCGCGCGCCGCTTTATCGGGTCTGATGCGTAAAGCGGTTTAATCTGCAATTTTGAAGATGCCCATCTTCACCTGTTTTTTGTCGGCGCGTTGCATTGAAGGTGGTGAATCATCGGAAGTGGAAGAGCTGTTGCCCGTCGGTATTGGAGGATTTGACGGAAAGGAGGTCGTATGCAAACTTCCATACTGCTATTTCATTTTCGAGTTACTGCTATGCGCCAATTGCCCACGAAATTTGAAGACGGAAGATAGAAAAAAAATTCTGCAAATTTGCTAAATAATTTTTTTTCAGCTTTAAACTTGACCGCACTAACCTCAGGGGTGATAAACAGGAGGGCGCTATGCACACGAAAAACGCTCATTGTTCGTATTGCGGCGCAGCCTTTGACTCAGGGCAAAACTTTCCGCGCCGTTGCAGCAATTGTCAAAACATCACCTATATCAATCCGCTGCCGGTTGCCGTTTTATTATTGCCGGTTGATGACGGACTGTTGATGATTCGCCGCAACATCGAACCGCAAAAAGGCAAGCTCGCTTTGCCGAGCGGGTACATCAATGCCGGTGAAGACTGGCAACCGGCAGCGGCGCGGGAACTCTTTGAAGAGACCGGTGTAGAGATTTCTGCAAATGCGATTGAGCTTTTCAATGTGTTGAGCGCCCCCGACAATACGTTGTTGATTTTCGGACTGGCAAACCCACAGGCGCTTTCCGAGTTTGCTGATTTCACGCTTTCCGAAGAAACCGTCGAATGTGTAGTGGTAAAAAATTTTCAATCCGAAGAAATGGCTTTCCCGCTGCACGCGAAGGTCGTTGAAAAATTTTTCGCCCTCAAACGATAATTTGCGCTCAGACTGCGTAAATCCACATCGGGTCACTGTCTTATGGCTAACGTTTGACAAGTTCGGAATTGGTCAAAGCTTCTCAGGCTCGTTGCTTTGAGGCAATAAGGTTTATCGTCGATTGCTGTATCTGATAGCAATCATCGAATTTGATTATTGATTTTGCCTCCGCATAGATAATTTCTTATCAGTAGGAAATCCCCGGGGTTTTCCGCAGGTAGTTATCATCGTTCAATTGTTTCAACATAAAATCGGCAACATCAGCGCGGGAAATTTTGAGTTTGGTTTTAGCGGTCGCCGCAAATCCGTGTTGATAGGTTCCGGTTCGCGCCCCGTCGGTTAAATTTGCCGGGCGCACGATTGTCCAATTGAGGCGGCTCTGCATGATTAAATTTTCCTGCCGTTCGGAATCGGCAAAAGCCTCCTTTAAAATCAACGGCACAATCAAATATTTAAAATAAAAAGGCAGGATTTCACGACTGTCGCCGATTCCCAGAGTCGTCATACAGATAAATCTTTGCACGCCGGTTTCTTCCATCGCCCGAATAATATTTCGTGTGCCGATGGAACGCACATTGTCTTTTACTTTCGCAGGCGCGCCAAGCGCCGATAACACCGCATCGCAATTTTTCACCGCCCGTTTGACCGCTTCAAAATCTGTCACATCGCCTTGAAGAATAGATAGATTTTTGTGTTCAAGACCGAGTTTTGCAGGGTTGCGAACAAACGCCGTCACCGTCTGATTTTGTTCCAATGCCTGCTTGACCAATTGGCGACCGGTGCCGCCGGTTGCTCCAACAATCAACAAATTTTTCGTATTCATAATCTTTTAAGCCTCCCTCACGTTTGGGAACTTACGACACCTGAAACGAAAAAAATAGAACAAAACCGACAGCCGTTCAGCTTTACAATTCGGACATATTTTCGATGATTTCGTTAGACGATTTTTGAAATTGATAAGGCGAGAATCCGCTAAATTCACGAAAGGCGCGGATAAAATGCGATTGGTCGGCGTAATCATTGTCGTAGGCAATGTCGGAAAGATTGCGATAGCGGTTTTTTCTTATTTGCTCTAAAGACACTTGAAAACGCCGGATTCTCGAAAACAGTTTGGGCGAAATGCCAACCTCTTGCCTGAACTTGCGCTCAAGACTTCTTTCCGACAACCCCAGGTCTTTGCGCAAATCACCAAGAGCAATCTTTCCCGCTGATTCAACGATTTGCGATATGGCATATTGAATGACGGCGCTTTGAGAAGCCGCATTTTTTTGTAGTTGCTGAAACAGATACCGCGAAATCATTTCGATTTGATGAGGTGTAGAAGTGGCTCCCGAAAGTTTTTCCGCAAGGCAAACGCCCTGCTTTTCGGCAAGAGGATTCAAGTCGGCGCAGGAATCGGTAAGCTCATCGGCATCCAGACCGAAGATTGCTTTTAAGGCATTCGGATAAAAATAAGCCCCGATAAGGCTCAAAT
This sequence comes from Acidobacteriota bacterium, assembly GCA_040754075.1. Taxonomy (NCBI): domain Bacteria; kingdom Pseudomonadati; phylum Acidobacteriota; species Acidobacteriota bacterium. The sequence continues at coordinate 109,383 of JBFMDH010000004.1, read as the reverse complement.
GCCCCGTCAGATTCAGTTCATTATGGGTTGTTGCCTGCCCGTATAAAAAAATATCGGGTAATCGTTTTTCATTATTTTGATAAATGATGCACTTTTCGGATTGATTGAAGATCAGTCCCGGACAGCCGTCAGCAAAAATTCTGAATGTTTTAGCGGATTGCCGAGCGTTATTATCCAACGTCCAAAAATACCGGACATAATTTTTGAGATGAATCGGCGGGGCGATTTTCTTTAAATCCATGTGCATCATTCAAAAATAAACGAAGGGTAAATTTGCGGCAAATCAAAACAGCCCCCCAGATTAAGCTAATGAAAATGGTCAGCTATGCTTGTTTTTTCGATTCGAGGCGAACCTTTGACATAGCTGTCGCTCAAATTTCAAAGCGCAGCGCAGGTCGGCGGAAGCGATTTTGCAAGTCAACGGTTCATCCGCGAAAACCAAGTTATCAAAGACCCCGGCTGGTAGATTCAGTAATTCATCAGACAAATATCCGGTAATTTTTATCGGTGCTTTTTATTTCCCTGCTTCACCAACGATGAATGTACGGCGCGAATTCCGGTTGTTGAATCGTTGAGTCGAAAAACTTGCCGATTGTTTTAACCCACTCGTCGCCCGCATCGCTGTCCGCCAATATGTAAAAGCCTGACCAGATGTCCCAGCCGAGCATTAACGTCACCTCTTCTTTGGTGCATTCGCTGATGATTTGGTCAAGACCGATGATTGGTTTGGTCGCTTCGGAAAAGCCAAAATGGTCGCGCAGGATTTCGGCGGCATATAAAAGAAAGTCGGGCGTGGCTCGATAGATTTCGTAAGAGAGATGCCCGTTGGCGGCTGTGTGATACGCGCCGGTGAGTTTGTCTGGGTCAGGTGTCGTCATTCATCGGCGAATTAACTCATATCGAGGTTGCGCGCCACCCGCCTTAACAGCAAAGGCTTTTCGTAAAGCATCACCAAGCCCCGCCCTACGGATTGCAAAGGGCTTTCGGCGATGGTGACGTGCAGTTTGGTGGCTTGCGAGACCCGCGCATCCATTCCCGCAAGCAGCGCCACGCCGCCGGTTAATACCAATCCGGTGTCGTGAATATCGCCTGCGACTTCGGGCGGGATGCTTTCTAAAACATTGCGCACCGCTTCGACAATCTGTTTGACATGGGTATCGATGGCTTTATGAACTTCGGTGGCGGTGACTTCGATAACTTCGGGTCCGCCTTCGCTGAGGCTTTGCCCTTTGACCATGCTTTTATGTTCTTCAATCGGAGTCGTCGCCGAACCGAGAACCATTTTCAACCGTTCGGCGGTACGTTCACCGATGAGCACCCGGCGATTTTGTTTGATGTATTCAATGATGGCGTGATCCATATCGAGTCCGCCGAGTCTGAGGGTTTCCGATTCGACAATTCCGGCATTGGCAATCACCGCAATCGAGGTTTTGCCGCCGCCGATGTCAACAATCATGCAGGCGCGCATGACATCGACTTCCAGGCGCGCGCCGATAGCCGCCGCCATGCCTTCATCAACCAGATAAACACGGCTCACGCCGATGCCTTTGACTACTTCGTTGATGGCAAATTTTTCGACAGAGGTAATACCCGAAGGCACATTCATAATCATGCGCCGCGAAAGTCTCGGTCTTCCGCCACGCGCTTTACGCAAAAACTTGCCAAGCATCTTCTGTGCAAGTTCGGAATCGGCAATCACGCCTTCGCGCATCGGGTAAGCGACTTCCACATCTTCCGGTGAACGACCTAACATTTCCAGAGCTTCGTTGCCAACGGCAATCACTTCGCCGGTCATTTTATCCATTGCGACCAGTGAAGGTTCGTTGACCACCTGCCCGCGCCCGCGCCCGTAAATAAAGGTATGAACGGTGCCCAGGTCAACGGCCATGTCTTCGGAAAACATATCGGTCAGAGAAAATCTCATATGTAACTTTAATTGCTTTCTTTGTGTTTCAAACTACCGTGCGCTGTAAAAGCCTTTCGTAGAGGACTCAAAAGTTAGCCACAATAGCATCATAATAATCGCTGATAATAACAAGGCGACTCGAAAACTGAAAGGTATTTGTGAGGAAACTTTCAAAACATTTTCGGTGGTGCCTTTCTCAAATCGGTTCAACTAAAAATCTCAGGATTTTTTCGCGAACAGGGCAACACCACGCCTCGCCAATTTCATCACACGCTCGCAACGGGAATCCGAACATCCGTAGATTCTCCCGAACAAATCGCCTGAAAATAAGGAGTAAACCCATGAAAAAGCTTTCGCTTAGCGCCCTTGCAATTCTGGCTCTGTTATTGATTTCCCTCTCTCCCTTAACTGAATCAACGGCAATTGCGGCAACCAAAAAAAGCAGTTGTTCGTGCAGCAAACCGACGATTAAGAAAAAAGCGCGTCGCGCCACGAAAAAAGCTACCCCGGCAAAAACCGTCGCGGTTCAAGGCGATGCGTATGCTGACCCCACCGCAACTGCGGGTGTCTTGGGTCCCGCTTATGCAACCTATACGCTGCCTGAAAATCAATACATCCGTTTGCGTTTAAACAGCACCGTCGGTTCGGCAATCTCGCGCGCCGGTGACCGGTTCACAGCCACGGTCATCACGCCGGTTTATGCCAGCGGCATCGAAGTCATACCGGCAGGGGCAACCATCGAGGGTCGCGTCGCTTCAGCCGTCGCAGCGCGCACACGCGGACGCGAAGGGCAACTCTCGCTGGCATTCGATACCCTGTTGTTACCCGACGGAACCCGTAAACAATTGACAGGCGATTTAACCGAGGTACAAGACCAGAAAGCCGGCGATGTCGATAGCGAAAGCGGCGTCAAGGGACGTTCATCGGATGACCGCAATGTCAAATATGTCGGCGGCGGCGGCATCGGCGGGGCAATTTTAGGCGGGGTGATTGGCGGCGGTAAAGGCGCTGCCATTGGCGGCGCGATTGGCGCAGGCGCAGGCGTTGCGGGCGTCCTGATGACCAAAGGCAATGAAGTGACATTAAGAGGCGGCACGGAAATCGGGCTGGTGACCGCCCAACCCATCGAATTCACCGTTCGTGCAGATAAAACCCGTTGAGTTCGTAGCGTCGATTTGAGTCTGAATTTTTCTCCTGAAAATTGCATCCAATCGGGTCGCGAGGATTAACTTGCGACCCGATTTTTATTTAAATCGGTTGGTTCAACCTACACCTGTTTTTATCGACGATCAGGATTTTTCAATCGCCTTTTCTATCCTGGTGATTTCGGCTTCCACCTGAGCGAGCGTTTGTTTGAGCTGGCTGAGGTATCGGCGCTTGTGCCCGTTTTCGATTTCTCGTTTTAATCCGGCGCGTTCAAGTTCAAGCCCGGGTTTTCGCTTTCGTCGCTCAATTTCGGTTGGCGTTAATGCAGGCTTGGATTTTGCGTGATGGTTGACATCATCTTCTTCACCCGCCTGCCGTCGCCGTCATATTCATAGCGCCAGGTTTGCGAGTTGTAGCTGTACTCCTTCTGATGATTCTCGGCGTCGTACACATACGCCTTATGAGTCGGCGCGCTCGGCTCCTGGGTGACATTGCCCGCCGCGTCGTACAGATAATTGGCAGTGGTGAGGCGATTGGTTGATGAGCTAATCGTCGGGTTGGCTTCAAGCAAAGTCGTGTTGGCGACATCGAAATTGCGGTTGCCGAATCTATCAAAGGTGAACGTCTGCTTCCACTGCTGCGCCTGCGTTGAGGTGGTCTTCTCTTCGGCTGATTGCAAGCGATTGACGCCATCATAGGCATAACTCTGCGTCACATCCAAACCCGTCAGTTGAATCCGCTGACTCAAGACATTGCCGTTGTTGTCGGTCGTGCCGTATCCGTAATCGAGTTGCAGCAAGCTCGAATCAGCCGCCGTCGTCCCTAACCCGATCTGCGTCGGCTGCAAGCGCGAATTGAAACTGGTGTGTTCCCACTTGCCGTTACCCAACTGCATCGCCGACACCGCCCCGTGCGCCGTGTAGCTCAACTGCGAAGCATAAGTCTTCGCCGATATTTATTATGATAAGGTCGCGTTGAAAATTGATTTATCTGGCATTGCAAAATATCAGCGAACGGTGGACGATGCCGGTGAAGGATTGGCGAGCGGCGTTAAATCGCTTTGCGGTCAAGGTTGCGGATGTTGCCAGAATTTTAACCCGACTCTCATAACAGGTGGTACAGATTTCGGGGGCAGGTCACATTGATGTCTAATATATTGGACTTACATTTTTTTTAACATCAATTATCCCACAAATCACATGAAATCTATTACTCTTATCTCTCAAATCCAATTGTTCTTCTCCATTTTCAGTAACTTTGTGTGAAACTTCAAAGTTGCAATTTGACCATTTTAAATAACCCATAAGATACTCACAATCACCACAGATTATGTGAAGATTGCCAAATTTACCTTTAGAAGTAACCCTAATCGTTAAACTTTTATGCGACACAGAATATGACCAAATGGAAACTTCTCCTCCTTTCCACTTGGAAATTACCTTGATTATTTTGTTGAAAACATCCTGCTTCATTGAAATGCACCTTTATTCTATTTTACTTGGATGATGGTGGTGACGACAACCAAGTTGGACGAAATATAGGGCTAACAGGTCTTCCTTCAAAGAAAAAATTGGTTTTACTAAATAAGCTCGGGTTTTGGTAGATAGTTGAGAGTTCTGCATTTGTAAAATTTCCTCGAAAAAAACCTGCTCTTCCTGCTCTAACTGCGGCTTCCATACCTCGACCATCTAAGACACCTCTCAGTTCAAAGTTAATTTCATCAGCTCTCCTAGAAGCCTGATTAAATCTACTCCCAAAATTTCTCGTCCTCCTCGAAAGCCCAACATCTCCCCATTGTTTATAGTGAAATGACCCCGTTTGCCTAGCAATATCCTTGTACCACGGATCTGCACCTAATGCTATGCCTCTTCTTGGAGAAAGATTTCCATAATTCCCACCTTCCGATATTTCTGCTCCAACATTACCGAATGAACCAAAAACCATCGCCAATTCAATACTCAACAATTCTCTGTCTAGAGCCTCTCGAGCTGCTCGCCGAGCTTCCACTGCGCCCTGTCCTAAAATGGCATCATCCCTTGATGTAAAATGGCCTTGCCAATTTTGGCTATCTTTTTCCAGTCGAATATACTCTCCGGTATTTGCTTGATAGGCATAGATACCTGAGTCATCAAATTGTACAGCGGTAGCACCAGCCTTTTCTAATTCAGCCTGAGTCTCATACCAGTAGTAATTGGTGATCGTTGTATCCCCAGATTGGGTTTGTATTGAACCCCATATCAGACCACTTGAGTCAATGTACTTCATTGGGTTATTAATGGTGTATGGATACCTATTCCAACTTTGAGGTTCTGCAACTTTTCCACTAGAAGGCAAAGGGTCAACGCTCATAAACCTGCCCGTCGGTGATGAGCAATACCGCGCCTGGGCAAAATCCAGCTTGCTCTCCTCATCCCTCTCGTGTCCGGTGAACTTCTGCCTCAAGGTCGAACTCGCCGCGTACATCATCGCCGTCGTTCGACCGCCTATCCCGGCGCTGATTTCCGTACCAAACGGCAGGTAATCCAACCTTGAAGTCACCGCCCCCGTCGCGTCCGTCACCACCCGAGTCGAACCCAGATGGTCTTGGGTCAGGAAATTCGTCTGGTAGGCTGACGGCGCACTCGTCCCCGAATCGTACTCGGCAACCAACCGCCCGCCCGCATCATAGACGAATATCAGATACGAAGCGTTGGGCTTAATCTTCTTCACCCGTCTGCCGTCGCCGTCATATTCATAGCGCCAGGTCTGTGAGTTGTAGCTGTACTCCTTCTGATGATTCTCGGCGTCATAGACATACACCTTGTGGGTCGGCGCGCTCGGCTCCTGGGTGACATTGCCCGCGTTGTCGTACAAATAACCGGCGGCATTGATACGATTGGTTGATGAGCTAATTGTTGGGTTGGCTTCGAGCAAAGTCGTGTTGAGGGTGTCGAAATTGCGATTGCCGAAGCGGTCGTAGGTGAAGGCTTGCTTCCACTGCTGCTGACCTGGCTGATTCTGCCCGCCCCACCGTAATCGGTATGCACGCTTCTGCCCGAGGGATAGCCTCCATCACTCAGCATCCCGGCTTTGTTGTAAGCGGCGCTCATCGCGTAAGTCGTCGCCTGTGTCACCTGATTATAGGCGAGCACTCTGCCGAGCGCGTCATAGCTCGTATAGTTGGTCGTTGAGGTGGCTGCCGCCGTCACGCTGGCGAGTCTGCCGACGCCTTTGGTCGCCGTGTCATAGCTGTAACTGACATCCGGCGTGGTGTCGCAATCATAGTTGCCGTCATTTGCTTTCAGCCGTTATCATTAGGCATTCATCAGATAAGAGGAATCACTGTATGCAAGAAGAAACACTCATCCAAAAAATTCGTCAACTGCCGATGGACAAAATTTCTGAGGTCGAGGATTTTGTTGATTTCCTCAGCCAACGTGAACAAACCCATCGCATTACTCAGGCGGCAGGTAAGCTTGCCGAAGAACCCTTCCGAAAAATCTGGGATAATGAGGCGGATGCGGCTTATGACCGATTATAAGTTTGGCGATGTTATCTTGGTGCCCTTTCCCTTTACCGACCAAAGTAGCGGCAAGAAACGTCCGGCGGTAGTTGTCAGCAGCGCCGCTTTTCATGCTGCCCACATCAATCTGATGTTGATGGGAGTGAGTTCACAGGTGAGCGGCTTGCTTAGAACGGGTGAAGTCATGATAACCAACTGGCAGCAAGCGGGATTGCTTGCGCCTTCGGTGGTTAAAGCGGTCTTGACGACCGTCGAAAAAAAGCTGGTGATTCGCAAACTGGGCGAACTTTGTGAAGTTGACCGACAAGCAGTTGAGCAAGCCTTGCGAGTAATTCTTGCGCCCTAACTGGTTATACAAGCCCAGTCATCAGTTCGACGGTTATTTCTCACCTCTTGGTGGAATTGCAAAAGGAGCCGGTTTTGAAGTTAGCGACTCGACAACCAACTCCCCATAATTTTTCCACCTGGATGAAACCTTAACTCCTTCCTCTGTCATCGTACTGGGCCAAAACATGACGATAAATCCCCCCCATACTTCCTTTTTTTTCGCTACCGCATTTAACTCCTGATGCGGAACCATCCAGTCTTTTTCATTATCGTCTTTAAGCACTATCTGGTAATCCGTAGTCCATTCCCATGATGACTGAGAGCTTAAAACTTTCACCCTGGAGCTGGGAGAGTCAGGAAGTTTTCCCATCAAATCTTTTTGTTTGAATGACGGGTAATGTTCTTGGTGATAAAGCAATTTTTCTGCTTCAAAATCAGCTATCGATTGTGCAAGACGAATTCCTACTACCTTCACTGCGCCTGGCACGATCAATACTGCGTGATCCTGAGTATTTTCTAATTTGAAGCGGACTTTCAATCGTAATCGTGAGTGGATTTTATCATCATCCTGATTTAGTCTTACTCGCAAAACAACAGCCGTGAGAACTAAGCCTTTTTCTCCTAACGCTCTTCTTTCAATAGGTGAACTAAACCTAAAAGTTGAGTTGGCATTTAACAACATCATCAGTGATATAAAAACTATGCTGATTTGTAGCATAATTACCTCCGAGTAGTTCGACTATAAAATCCTGTTCGATCTTTTCCTATACCTCTAATGGTTCCATAGCTGGAGCCTTCTAGCAACTTAGCGTCTACAAACTCAAATGGCCCATTTTGCCCGCTTCGACTAAACACTTTTATATTGCCATTTTCTTCTCTGAAAGCAAAAGAAGCATAGTGTTGCCCCAAATTATTCTTATCAGCATATCTGATGGGATCACCTACCCCTGCTTCATCAGCACTGATATTCTTCTGTTTCTTTAGGAGACTATCTATATAATCAGGGCCGGAGTAAAGATCACCACCCAAGGTTTGTCCTGGAAAAGCAAGCCTCGCACAGGTTTCAGCGCAATTGAAATAGCCCTGAACTTTAGGTCCGCCTTTATCTGTCAACGGCCCTTGTGCCTGTTTGGTCAAGAAATTTTCTACTGCTGAAAAGAATTCTCCAACATACCCTCCTAAGGTTGAAAGCTGTACCTCATTTGCATTTCCAACTGACTCCAATATGGCTTTCCCTTGCTCACTATTTTTGCTTATACCCAACTGCTTTAATAAGCTCTCTCCGTCATCACCTTTTGACCTAGTCACAACTATTTTAGTTCCGATTCTTTCTTTCTTTTGAACCTTCTTCCCATTTTCCTCTACTTCGGTTACCCTGAAAACACCATAGGTCTCAATAGTCCATAACCCTAGTGGGTCGATAAATCTTAAAGGGTTATTAAATACATAGGCGTAACGGTTCCATGATTGAGCATTATTTACTGTCACACTTTCCAAAGCTGGGTCAACGCTCATAAACCTACCCGTGACACTCGAACAATACCGCGCCTGGGCAAAATCCAGCTTGCTCTCCTCATCGCGCTCGTATCCGGTGAATTTCTGCCTCAAGGTCGAACTTGCCGAGTACATCATCGCCGTCGTCCGACCACCAATCCCGGCGCTGATTTCCGTACCAAACGGCAGGTAATCCAACCTTGAAGTCACCGCCCCCGTCGCATCACTCACCGCACGAGTCGAACCCAGATGGTCTTGGGTCAGGAAATTCGTCTGGTAGGCTGATGGCGCGCTCGTCCCCGAATCGTACTCGGCAACCAACCGTCCGCCCGCATCATAGACGAATATCAGATACGAAGCGTTGGGGTTGACCTTGCGCACTCGTCTGCCGTCGCCGTCGTACTCGTAGCTCGTCGTCTGTGAACTGACCGTGAATTTGATTTGGTGATTCTCGCCGTCGTAGATGTAGGTCTTGTTGGCTGGTGACGACGGCTCTTGGGTCACATTGCCCGCCGCGTCGTACAGATAATTAGCAGCATTGATACGATTGGTTGATGAGCTAATCGAGGGGTTGGCTTCGAGCAAAGTCGTGTTGGCGACATCGAAATTGCGATTGCCGAATTGGTCGTAGGTGAAGGCTTGCTTCCACTGCTGCGCTTGTGTCGAGGTCGTCTTCTCTTCGGCGCTGAGCAAGCGATTGACCTGATCGTAGGTGTAGCTCTGCGTGACATCCAAGCCCGTCAATACAATGCGCTGACTCACCACATTGCCGTTATTGTCGCTCGTGCCGTAGGTGTAATCAAGCCTAAGCAGCGACGAATCACTTGATGACGTGCCGAGGCCAATCTGCGTCGGTTGCAAGCGATTGTTGAAATTGGTGTGCTCATAGCGCGGGTTGCTGGGATTTTTTTAGCTTTATGCTCGTCGGTAATTTATCGAACTTCTGGCTGGAGATTGCCTGCTTCATACCATCAAAATCTTTTACGCCATCCAGAACTCGTTTACACAATTACTCTGACACCTTCTAACTCTCAATACCAACTAACACCTGATCCGTCCAATGGATCTAGTTTCTGCTTTCTTGCTTTATCCAGTCCCAATGTTTTCACTCTTTTAAACCATTTCTCATAGCTTTTATAGGCTTTGGATACAGCTTTAATAGAATTTAATTTCCTGCTCTTATCAACAAGAAATGGAGCATCCGCATGATCCCATTTTTGATAAAAAAGAAATGAAATGTAATACAATGCTGCAACTTCTACGCTTGTTGCGCCAAAAAAGTTGGAGACATCACCTCGACTTGCACCCATTACATTAGAACTATTTTTTTTCCCCTTCAACTTCATTAAACACGCTATCCCGTCAAAAATTTCCTCCTGAGTCATGTTGCTTACGCCGCTTAAATTCAAGTGTGTTTGTGGAGCAATCCTATTGTGCCAAGCATCACATTTTGGATTTTTACTTTGCGCAAATGAGTCAATACATACAAAAATGTAAAGACTTAAACAAATCAAAAAGAAGCTAATTTTTCTTTTAATATTTAATTTCATATTTTTACTTCGTCACCTTCTTTGTATAGTATAATAATTTGTGATTTTTTCGGGAAGGATCAGTGTCTGTCCACGATTTAGCTGGCGTTGTTATTTCTTTTGGATAAACTCCTCCTTTGCTTTCTACCATAGTTGGGTTCAGGTCTAAGACTTTAACACTATGTCGAGGGTCAGCAAGCCCTCCATCGGTCGAAAAAATCCCCACTGCGTCCTTCGTTGGTATTGAGCTAGGATTATTAATATCGTAACCTTCTGCAGTCATCAATTTTTTAACTTGATTATCTTGTATCCAAACCTCTCCATTGGCAAAAGTTGTTCCGTGGCAATTTGAGGTATTATTCCAACCTCGAAAATGGGTAATATTTGAATATTGTTCGTACTCGTCAACAGTGCCAGAAAAAGTCGTTTCGCCTTTTTCATTTGTTTCGACAACTTGTAAAGGACCTTTGGACTGATATGCTTGTATTTCTGTTGTTTTGCCATTGTTTGTTGAATAAACTGTGCCTTCTACAAATTTCCCTTTGATAGTTACAGTGCGCGTTTCTTTTTTGCCATTAATAACGACCTCCCTTGTTCCAGTTTCAAAGGTGGCAGTAACGGTTTTCCCACTGGAGTCAAATTTAACTTTTCCATCTTTCTTTTCTATTTCTTCGCCCGCAGAGTCAACAAATCGAAGGGGATTATTTCTCACATATACATAAAGATTCCAACTTTGCGGGTCAGAAACATGGGTATCATTTAGAAAATCATCCGCGCTCATAAACCTGCCTGTCACGCTTGAGCAATACCTTGCCTGAGCGAAATCCAGCTTGCTCTCCTCATCCCTCTCGTGTCCGGTGAACTTCTGCCGCAAGGTCGTCGAAGCCGAGTACATCATCGCCGTCGTTCGACCGCCAATCCCGGCGCTGATTTCCGTACCAAACGGCAGGTAATCCAACCTTGAAGTCACCGCCCCCGTCGCATCACTCACCGCACGAGTCGAACCCAGATGGTCTTGGGTCAGGAAATTCGTCTGGTAGGCTGATGGCGCGCTCGTCCCCGAATCGTACTCGGCAACCAACCGTCCGCCCGCATCATAGACACACACCAGAGAGGAGTTATCGGGCTTAATCTTCTTCACCCGCCTGCCGTCGCCGTCATATTCATAGCGCCAGGTCTGTGAGTTGTAGCTGTACTCTTTCTGATGATTCTCGGCGTCATAGACATACGCCTTATGAGTCGGCGCGCTCGGCTCCTGGGTGACATTGCCCGCGTTGTCGTACAGATAATTAGCAGCATTGATACGATTAGTTGATGAGCTAATCGAGGGGTTGGCTTCGAGCAAAGTCGTGTTGGCGACATCGAAATTGCGATTGCCGAATTGGTCGTAGGTGAAGGCTTGCTTCCACTGCTGCACCTGTCCGCTGGTGGTCTTCTCCTCGGCAGTGAGCAAGCGGTTGACTTGGTCGTAGCTGTAGGTCTGGGTCACATCCAAGCCGCTCAACACGATGCGCTGGCTGAGCACGTTGCCGTTATTGGTCGTCGTGCCGTAGGTGTAATCCAGCCTCAGCAAACTGGCATCGCTGGCGGTCGTCCCCAAGCCAATCTGCGTCGGTTGCAATCGCGAATTGAAACTGGTGTGCTCATAGCGCGGGTTGGTTGGATGATTGCCAATCTTCATCGATGCCACCGCCCCATGTGAGGTGTAGTTCAACTGTGAAGCGTAGGTCTTCGCCGATTCGCCCGTTTTCGCGCCGCTAAGGTTCGACAACCGCCCCGCCGCGTCATAGCTCGTGGTGATGACTCTCCCCGATGGATAGGTCTCCGAAGTCATCGCCCCGGCTTTGTTGTATTGATACAACATCGGGTACTCATTGCCAGCCGTCGTCTGCTTGCTCTGCTTCACCCGTCCGAGCGCATCGTATTCGAGATAATCATAGGCGCTCACACTGCTGCTCACCCGCGTCAATCTGCCTTTGGCATAGGCGACATTGACATCATCATAGGTATAAGTCACAGTCGGCGTGAATTGCGGGTCGCTGGTGTAGCTGCGACTCACAACCCGATTCAACGAATCGTAACTGTAAGTTGTGGTGATGCCGCGCGGGTCAACTTTGCCGGTTAAATTTGAATCATTGTCATAGCTGTAACCCGCTGACCAGGAGCTATTGCCAGTCACCAGGTCGAACAAATTCAAACCGCTGTTGACATCGGTCTCCGGGTTTTTGGCGCGTCTTAAACGCTTCAACGAATCGTACATGAAATAGCGGATTTGCGTGTTGGGCGCGGTGCCCTGAGTGACCTTCGCCAGATTATCGAGGGTGTCGTAGAGGTAACTGGTCGTCGCATACAACGTGCCGTTTTCGTATAACTCTTCAACCTGGGTGAGCCTGCCCAACCCGTCAATCGTGCTGCGGCGTTTCTTCGATGCCTGATCGGTTACGGTGGTGACGTTGGCATCATACCCGGTCACCACTTTGCCGGTTGAGGCGGCGCTGCTGCCCCAGGGCGCGGGCAATGCCGTGCCGCTGAAGGTTTCGGCTTCAATGAGCCTTCCGCCATTATCGCTCTTGCTGCGCGACCAGCCCATCGTCTCTTCGGTGGTCGCCTGACCGCTGGTATTCGCGCGATAGGGATTCGAGGACAGCGCATAGGAGTTTGCCCCACTGAACGCATAGCGCGTCTGCACCTTGATGCCTTGCATCTCATCGGTCGCTGATTGGGTTGCGGCATCTTCCAACTGCCGCGACAGTCGCAACCGCCCCAGTTGGTCATAGTGCTTGATGGATACCAGTTTGCCATCGCCGAGCGTGGTTAAATCCGACCTTGAAATAACCCGCCGGTTGGTATCGGAATACTCCATCGTCGTGCGCGTCTCTTCCGCTTTACCTTCCGCAGCTTTTACCAAAGTCGGTCTGCCGAAAACATCATAAGTCGTGGCAGTCGCGACGTTGTTATCGGCGTCCGTGACCCGGGTTGCCAAGCCAGTGGTGAAGTCGTATTCAGTGGTGGTGGTTCGAGCAACCGCACTGCCGAATGCCGCCACAACTTGCGTCGGATAGAGGTCGGTAAAGCCATTGATGTTGCCGTAGGTAAACTGGGTTTGAATGTTGCGCCCATCGGTTGAGGTCAGCACATTACCGGAAGCGCTGTAGGTATTGGTGACGGAAATCGAATTGCCTGCGGTCAACGGTCGGGTGATGCTACCTTTAGTCGAATCCCAACTTTTGGCGGTGGTCAGATTGCCGGTGGTTGAGGCATTGTCATAAAACGATTCCGAACGTGTGAAGGCAGTTTCGCCGCCGTCCTGAACTTCACTTGATTTGATAGCGGTGCGCAGACGCGGCGAAGCCGGTTGACTGTAGGCATAAGGCGAAACTGTGGTGACTGCCGAATCCGGCGTTTGATTGTAATAATCATTAATAGTGACTCGCAGTGGAGTTGCGCCTGCCGGTAAGCCAGTCGGTTGCCCGTATGTATCGCGCGGCACATTGCCATAGCTTGCCCAGTCATACTCCTTAACCTGAGTGACATTGCCGTTTTTATCGTATTTGTACTCTTTAATCGCGGTCTTCGTCAGCGTCCCGGCGGCGTTCTTGATCGAGGTGAACTCATATTTGACGAACCGATTCACCAATAGATTTGAGAAAACCGCCATCCCGGATGGGAAGTTATTGGCATAGACCCGTTCGATGACCGTGCCATCAAGATTTATGGTCTTGCCGGTTTCAGTGGGTATGGCTGCGCCGTTTGCGCCTTTATTGGGATACTCCTTTGAGATGCCATTATCCGGCCCAGTGATGGTGGTTTCGATGACTGCGCTATCGCCCGGTGTTGCATAGGTTGTCCCATAAGTCCAGGTCTCGGTTACCGGCGTTGAAGTGCCGTCATATTCGGCGTTATAACCGAGGGTCTTCTGAGTTGGACGATTTCTTAATACATGATAGGTATAAATCGTACTGCCACTGGCATTGTCCTGCTCATAATTGTAAGTCGCGCCCGCTCCCGACGGCAGAGTGACGGAACTCAATTCTCCCCAGCCCACCGAAGGATTGCTCACCGCGTCAGCATTGTAGTCAAAGGTATAAAAGAGATTTCCTGCCTGACTCGGCAGATAAACTTTATCAACGACGCGAATATTGGTATTTAAAGAGAAGTTCGGATAAACATTGCTGGAATTATAGACCTTATGAACCGTGATCGTTTTCCATTGCACGATGACCAGCATCTCAACTGCATTTATTCCTTTAACATGAATGGCATCCTGGTTTGTCGCGTAGTTGTATTCAAGAACGATTGAACGATTCAATTGATCTTTGAGGGTGATGGTGGGATGAAAATTATAATTGCTGTCGCTGGCGATATCAAAAATATCAAGGTAGTTATCGTTGCGATCAATGATGCGTTGAATAGCCGTAGTGCCGGCAATCGGTCCACCCAAAACGCGCATACCATTGGGCAGAGAAAGCGTCCAGGAGTTATTCATCCAATTATCGTCTCCATCGGTCACGAAATCCAAGCGCATGTAGGTGCCATCATAGGTGTAATAGGTTAGCACCCCGCCGCCAGTGCCGTTACCGCCGCAGGCCGGGCGGCCATCAGGCCACACGTCCATATACCCATCACTGTTGGTATGATTGTCGAGCCACAGAGGATGCTTGCCACCATCCGGGGTGATCAGCACAAGTTTATAGGGATAATCATAGGAGGCATCGCAATACCCTTGCAGTTCGCCGAGTTTGAGATAGTCGATTTTCAAGCGATATTGAAAACCATAACGCCAGCCACCCTCTTCACTGAGGATTAATCGTGAGGCGTCATAAGGAAGCCCCTGAGCGGTATAATCAATCATTTCAGCCGTATCCCAGACTTTGCTGCTGTAGAGCAGATTGAGTCCGGCGCTCAATCCGCCGCGACCCGACGGCAGGCTGCCAAGCGGCAGATTAATCGAGAGCTCACCACTGCTGCGACTGATGGTTTCGATCTCCGATAACGCATACGAGCCTCCCGGATGAAAGCCCCGCTCAGGGGCTTTATTTTTATCGGCAGCCCGGATTGCAAACGCCCCAAGGCTAAAGAGCGCGCCAAAGATCATCAGTCTCACTAGCGAACGACGAAACAAAGAGATTCTCTTCATTGACATAACCGGATTCCTCTCGAATAACATTGGCACTCAACTCTGCGGCTGATGCCAGCCAGTCTGGTTCGGTAACTCACTCACACCATCACTCCCATACAAAGTTCCAGGAGTGACGCCTGGTTGATGTGGTCTTTAGCGATTGACGGAGAACGCGCCATCCTCGACTGCCCCAACATAAGCCATCGAAGTGAACTGCAAACGCAACGTCACAACGTTGTTTTCCAATCGCTCAAAGCGGAACGGCGCGCGCTGACCGTCCACTGTGCGCCAATCGCTCAAACGCACTTCAATGAGCGGCGCGCCCTGTTCCTCTGCCCCATAAGCGATGCGCTCAAGCAGGTGCGACGCCGAGTTAAAGTAAAAATTCTTGGTGCGCGGTTGCTGGATGGTATCGCGCATCACTGTATCGGTGACCTCGAAAATATCGTATGCCGGACTATCCAACGCTTCGCTGGTGTGGAAGCGTTCGCCGAGAAAGCGCATCGCCAACGTTCCGCCGACTTGCTCTAACAGCAGATGCTCGGCGGTATCGTAAAGCAAGGTCTCCAAGAGGTCGCTATCGCGAGCCGCTAACTTGCCTTCCGAAGAAGCGACGGTTTTGCCATCAAAGACAATCGTGCGCGTAACGCTGCCGACAGACTCAGTGAGCCGCAAAAGCCTTGGCAGTTGCAGAATCGCGGTGAAGTTGATTTCCGGCGTGCCATCGCCATATTGCAAGCGTCCGGCGATTAAGGCGCGTTCTCTGCCACGGCGTTCGAGTCGGTCTCCCAGCGCGTCAAGCGCCGTGTGTAATCGAGAGGGCAGCGCGCCTCTTTGCAGCAGTCCCAGGATATTGCGATCCTGTCGCGGCAACGCCTGCGGCACATATTCAATGCCCGAAGAGGTCGCTGGTGGCATTGCCGGTTGGGTTGCCGACGCCAGCCAAGCCCGTGTAGTAAATCCGGCAACAACCAACAGTGATAATCCCGCAATCAACCAAATTCTTTTCTTATTCATAACGTCCTCAATAACCTTTAACTTGCTTTGTTTTCGCACTTCTATTCAAACCCGCTTGAAAGGTCTTTCCTATTGACTTCTAAGGAAGCTGTTTTACTAGATGAGTCACTGTCCCATTGGCAGTGGGAATGGTGATGGTTCCAGTTCGATATCCCCCCGTGTTATTTACCGGGATGCTATACGTAAGAGTGACATTGGTGCCGCCTGTGCCACTTCCTCCTGAGACAATGGTGATCCAACTGGCATTGCTGGTGGCTGTCCAATTGCAACCTGACGGAGTTGCGCCAACAGTGGCAGTAAATGTGCCTCCCGCATGGGGAATATTGTTTCTACTCGTAGGCGTGAAGCCGGCGCTGGTACAATTTCCGCCGCCGCCGCCACCGGCGCTTTGCGAAACACTAAAGGTTTGTCCGGCAATCGTCATCGTGCCGTTTCTGGCTGCCCCGCTATTGGTCGCCACCGAATAGTTCACCGTGCCGCTCCCGCTGCCGCTTGAACCCGAAGTGATGGTTATCCAGCCGTCATTACTGGTGGCTGCCCACGTACACCCGGCTTGCGTCGTCACCGTCACACTGCCGCTGCCGCCACTTGAGCCATAAGACGCGCTCGTGGGACTGATGGAATAGGTGCAACTTGCCGCCGCATCTTGTGTAACCGTGAAAGTCTGTCCGGCAATCGTCATGGTGCCGCTACGTTGCGCTCCCGAATTAGCTGTCACCGAATAATTCACTGTGCCGCTTCCTGTGCCACTGCTGCCGGAAGTGATAGTGATCCATGCGGCATTGCTGGTCGCCGTCCAATTGCACCCGGCTTGCGTCGTTACCGTCACACTGCTTGATCCGCCCGCTGCAACAAAGTTCTGTGTTGTGGGATTGATTGAATAAGTGCAGGAGCCACCGGCATCCTGCGTGACCGTAAATGTCTGACCAGCGATGGTCATGGTGCCGGTGCGTTGCGCGCCGCTGTTTGCAGCAACTGAAAACCCGGCGCTGCCGCTCCCGCTGCCGCTTGAACCCGAAGTGATGGTTATCCAGCCGTCATTACTGGTGGCTGCCCACGTACACCCGGCTTGCGTCGTCACCGTCACACTGCCGCTGCCGCCGGCGCTGGCAAAATTCTGGCTCGTCGGGTTGATACCATAGGTGCAACCACCGCCTCCGGTTGAGGGTTCTTCGGTTGCAACCAACCGCCCGCCCGCATAGACATATTCGCGATCCGGCGAAGTCAAACTCTGTGGCGATACCGTCGCATTCTGCGCGCCATCTTTTTGCAAACCCCATCCGAATTTCGCAAATACCCCTCCGGCTGCCACCAAGCTGATGAGCAAACCGATTAACAGCAATTGTTGTTTTCGGGTGACCGGTTTCTTAATCAGCAAACTGGCGCTACGACGCGTTCTCTTTGACATAAATTTTCTCCTACAGACACACCTCGACTGACTCGCCCTGACTTCAGCGATTGACCACACGACCAGAAATTTAAAAGTTGAATAGCCGATTCAACCTAAGCGGTTGAATCCGAATTTATGGAAGGGCAGTTGATTGCACACACACTACTCCTAAGCTCGCCATACTGGAATTTCAATTTTGCCCTTCATGGATATAGACAGATGACTTGGGTTTTTGCTGCGATTTTATTTACTTTTTTGGCAAATATTTTTGGAAGCGAAACGTTGGGTATCAACCGCAAAAGATTTTATCGGGATTCGGCTTCAAACGGATCGGGGTCAGGCACTGCCTGTTTGCTGCGAAACACCATCACTAAAATCTGACGACAACGCGCGCAATAAATCATGTGAGTTTCAAGTTGAGCTTGTTCCCTGGGGGGTAAGGCATGGTCAACAAAGGCGGCGATAGCTTCCAGGCTGGCACACTCCTCTTTCACGCGCTCTCCTTTGATTGAGCGACCGCGCCACCGCAGCCATCGTCTGAGGAAAACATCTTCCAGTCGCGCTGCCACTCTGAGCTTCAAGGTCTGCAACTTTATCATAATCGCCCCCACTCCGGTATGGAGGTTTTCTTCTCGACCCTGCGGCTCGTCAAAATGGCTCACCCCAAGAAGGTTTGCATGATGAAATCGGCGACCCCAAGGTTAGGGGTCGCTGATCAGATTAGATGGTTACTTGGTCACCGGTTGCCCCTGACAGGAATTGCAAGGCATACGTCGGATTCTCGCACAACTCGATGATACATTCCTGTAAAGCCGCTTCGCTGAGTTGAAAGGCATGCTGGAGTTTGCCGGTGATTTCCTGGCGCAGTTTTTTACGCGCCTGACTCAGTTGATAGTTCACTTTTGCACGGCTGCTGTTATAAAGTCCGGCTATCTCGTGCTCGGTAAACGCTTCAACATAATAGAGAATCAGAAACCAGCGTTCTTTATCGCTCAGCCCTTCGCCAATCGTCGCCAGCGTCTCGCGAATCATCGCTTCGTAACGACTGGCGCGAATGCCGGTTTCCAATCGTCGGATGCCATCGCTATCCGGGGTTTGTCTGAGCGCCTCAAGGCTTAGGAACTGCCGGTGCTTCAGGAGCACTTCGTTATACACGCGATGGGCGACTACGGCTCTCACCCAACTGCTCAACAACCCGCGCCCGTCATAAGAGTGAATGCGCGGCAACCCCGAATCATCCGTGAGGAATAGATGACCAATGGCGCTTTGCGCAATCTCCTCAGCCAACTGGCGTTGATTACAGAGATAAAAAGCGGTATTAAAAATCAGTTTGGCATATTGCCGATTAAAGATGCGCCAGGCTTCATTGTTGCCTTGGGCGCAGGCTTGCGCCAGAAACAAATCATTGGTGTGCAAGTGCGCGAAACGGGACAGGGCGGAAAACGCCTCGTCCGTCACCTCGTCACGTTCCTGCAACACCTTAACAATCCGCGAACCATAGACTGGAAGCTCAAGTTCCAGTTGGGGGTAAAACTTGCGTCCTGCTTCAAAAGCTTCAATGATCAAAGCATCCAGACCGGCTGGGAGAAGGTCCGTCATTAAATCTGCCTCCACAAAATCAAAAATCAACGGTCTAACCTGTGCACGGTGAGGTGGAGCCAAAAATGCTCTACGCTACCGATGGGCGAGAAACCTATGGCGCTCTAAAACCTTTGAAATACGGGTCTATAATAAATTTTAGTGAATGTGAGAATGGCTATGGTTTACCCAACCGGTAACAAAAAATAGTCACCCGATACTCGAAAGTATTCCCCGCTGATTTTATAGGACAACAATCGCGGAAGATATTCTGCAAAAAAGTAACAGATTTTGCAAAAAAATTTACGCGGGTTAATTTTATCAACCAACTCCATCATCCCTGTCTGGCTCAGATGTGTTAATTGATGTTAATGATGATTCAAAAAAGCGGATGCCACTTTGTATAGGATTTATGAATCGGTGTAGAATGCCGCATCTCAACCGGAAGGTAACAACCGGTAAGAAATCAGAGCCACTACTATGAATGAAATGGTTGCTGCGAATACCAACGAAGCTGATCAATCCGATAAACGCTTGCGCCTGACTCGCCGTTTAATTTTCACCCTGCCGCCAGGTTTGGTTTTTATTGCCGCGTTGACTGTGCACCTGCAAGTCATCAAGCTGAACGAAGATTATGTTGGCGCGCTATTAACGCTTGACCGGGTCTTTGATTTATCGCTGGCATTATTGCTTACCGCTATTGGCTTTTGTGTTGGTCGCCGGATTTTTCGTCTATTGGGTATCGTCTTTGACAGCCCCGCAGAAGAGCTGGCTTTTTCATCCCTATCAGGCATCGGGGTCATCGGGCTTGGCGTGTTGTTTCTCGGCTTGATGGGCTTACTTCGCCTCGCACCCGTCATCATTTTACTGGCGCTTTTACTCGCCGTGGCATTTCGCGAAATCCCCGAATTATTCAACACCCTTGAGCGCCTGTTTTTTGCCGCCATCAAAACCAGATGGCGCATCGGGCTTGCACTTTTATTGGCTGCTTTAATCATCAATCTGTTGTTGCGCGCGGCAACTCCCATTCATTCGTTCGATGAAGCGATTTATCACCTGTCCGTCGCTCAGAAATTCGTTGACCAGGGTCGCGTCTATCCGGTTCTGGATAACTGGGCAGGCAATGGTCCCTTTCTGATTCAGATGATTTATGCGGTTTGCCTGCTGGCGAAAGCCGATATTGCCAGCAAGCTATTCAGTTTGATTTTAGCTGTGCTTGGCTTGCTGGCGCTCTATGCGTTTGGCAAACGGTTTTTCGGGCATCGTGTAGGCGTCATTGCGATGTTGGCTTTCTTTGGCGCGGGGATGGTCGTCGAAGTCGCGGTAACCGCCCGCGTAGATGTAACCCTTGCCTTGGGAGTTTTCCTTGCCACTTACGCCATGATGGTTTATTTCGAGTCGCAAAAATCAGCCTGGCTGTACATTTCGGCAGCCCTATCCGGTCTGAGCCTGGGGGTGAAATACACCGCAGGAATTTGGCTACTCTTGCTTGCGGTGATGTATTTGGTCGAAAGTTTCATCCGGCGGTCAACCGGTTTTCTGACCATTATCAAACGCGGCTTGGTTTATGCGGCAATCGCGGCAGCGGTCGCTTCGCCGTGGTTTATTAAAAACGCCTTCTGGTTTCACAATCCCGTCTATCCATTCGTCACCGGTGAAGTCGCCGAGATGAAGGCGTCAGAGGTTCGCTATTTTAATGCCGAAGACGAAAAAAAACTGGAGGAGTTTTATCAAGATGCGCGCGCCGAGGATATGGGACTTGCAAGCCTCAGACAACAACAACTGGCGCGGGAAGCCATGCTCAGGATCAAACGGCATCCGTTGAGAGTGTGGGAGTATTTCACCAAGCCGGATGTGTATAACATGGCAGAGGAGTTTCATTATCCCAATTATCTATTCGTTATCACCCCGCTGGCATTGCTGTTTTTCAAACGCCGCCGGTTACTATGGCTGGCGTTTTTCAGCGTCGCGTTTTTTCTATCGGTGACTTCGACTTCATGGGTCGGGCGTATTCTGTTGCCGGTTTATCCGCCGCTCACCGTCATTGTTGCCTATCTTTTGAGTAAACCCATCGAGTGGAGTGAAAAATTCAAGTGGCGAAAAATTCTGGTTCCGATCACGACTTTGTTGATTGGCGCAATCGTTGGCACAGCGGTTGGCTATAGCGGTTACTTGAATTTTAAGCAGATGCAAAAAGCGCGCGCTGTGGATTTCATCGGCGGTAAAATTTCCAGGCGCGCATTTATGAAATCACAGTTCTACTTCCCGCCGCTCGATTTCATCAACCATCAACTGCCAACGAATGCCCGCATTCTCATGCTTGGCGCGCAGATGTCTTACGGTCTGCAACGCGACTATCTGGCGGAAGTGAACTGGGATTCAACCGAATGGCGGCGTTTGCTGATTCGTAATCAATCCTTCAACGAGGTGAGCGAAGATTTGAAACGACAAGGCGTGACCCATATTCTCTTCACCGACAGTCTGTTCAAATGGGTGGCGCTGATGGGGCGCGATAATTACCCGAATGTCTCCGGAAAGCGGTCAACGTCGATGCCGGATTATCGGGTGCAACTGCGAAACTGGACGACCTTCGACATCTATAGCCGGAACTTTCTCGAACCCATTTATACGGATCAAATGGGTTATATTCTGTATAAAATCAAATGACCGTACAATCAATTGCGTATAGGTATGCATCTGCTTTGGAGTGCGGCAACCGTTGAGTGATACGCTACGATTACCGCTTTTCATTGGCAAAAGAATCACTCAGCCTGGCGAGAACCTGACCGCTTTGCGGCAAACGAAAAGCTGCGACCAGTCGCCGCACTCTCAAACGCTTCGCCTTGATTTTCAGACAAACAATTGCCATCTGCTTTAGATGGGTCATCCGCTTTTGCTATTCTTTCGCCGAAATATATTCGAGGAATTTCCGAGCGATGGCGCGTTGGCAAATGATTAAATTAACTCCGTTTGCCCCAACCGTACTCCAAGAATAAAAAGGAATAGAAATTTTTATTGGCGCAGGCAACGGATTTGCTGATTCAAAAGCTCTAATCAAACGAGCAGCGACCCACTTAAAAATTAACGCTGGTAGAATCATTCATTCGAGGCAGTCCGACACTTGGGTCGCTGCCTTAATCTTTTTATAGACTCAATCAACCTGCATCGTGACATATTAACCGCAATCGATTTAGCGTCGGGTTCCGACCAATGAATGATGCGGTCAAAGATTTTTTCTCAACTACGACATCATAGAATTGAGCCGCGCTCTCTTCGAGAGTTTCAAAACAGTTATTTCCGTTGAATAAGCGGTCTCTGACCGCGTCAATGATGAATCAGTCTATACAGCTAAATGAACTCAATTTTGTTCCGCTGAATTGAAAAACGTCCGGCGACCGGCGACCTGAAATCCTTCACTCAAAACGCGCGCCACCGCTTCCGGGTAAATTTGATGCTCCTGTTCCAAGATACGTTGAGACAAGCTCTCTACCGTATCTGTATCCAGAACCTCAACGGCGCGCTGTAAAACGATTGCCCCGTGGTCTAGCTCTTCATCCACGATATGCACGGTGCAGCCGGTGAGTTTTACGCCGTATTCGAGCGCCTGCTTCTGCGCATCGAGTCCCGGAAAAGCCGGAAGCAAGGACGGGTGAATATTTAAAATCCGATTGGGAAATTCGCGCACGAAATACGGGCTGACGAGCCGCATATAACCCGCAAGACAAACAAGTGACACGCCGCGTTTTTTCAACTCCCCGACTATCTCGCCATCGTGGTCTTCGCGTCCCCGACCTTTATGACTGATAAACAGCGTTTCAACGCCAAATTCGCGAGCTTTCCCAAGCCCCGCAGCCGATTCGATATTGCTAATCACCAGCGCGCATTCGGCTGACAGTCTTCCGTCACGACAAGCTTCAAGCAAAGCCACCAGGTTCGAGCCGCGCCCTGAAATTAAGATGCCGATTTTGGGTTTGATCATAAGATGTGATGATTTTCAGGTGAACGACTCGCGCGCTTAGCTGAGTCCTTTTTGTCTGACATCAAAGCCGCCCAACTTCCATTCGCCGCCTTCATCCACAAATTTGAAAATAATCGAACCGGGAACCTGTCCGTACTGAATCGCGAATTTCGGGAATGCCACACGTTTGCCATCTTCGGTTTCCAAACGCATTTCCACGCGATTGGGTTGAGTGGTCTTGCCCATTGCGGCAATCTGTTTGAAAGCCTCTATCGCATCACTTTTCGCATAAGTCTTTTTGTAAGACTCTGCGGCATCATTATAAATTTTGTCGTATTGTTCGCTTTCCAGTCGTTGAAAAAACAGAATGGCGGCTTTGTCCACATCATCATTGGGGGCTTGGCGCGGTTTTAATGAACAGGCCGGCAAAATTGCCAGACCAATAAACAGAATCATTACTCGATACATGTAACCCTCGTTAATAAAAAGCTGATTTTATGAAACAAAGAAAATACCAGCCTGTCAGCTTAACGCGCAACAATCTCAATAGGTATAAACCACACGCTCGGCAAGAATGCCTGCGGCGCTGTTACGACGAACGCGCATTTCGCGAATCGCCGAAGCCGATACAAAACTTGAGAGATTATCGCTGAAAAATTTAATCTCTTCGTCGCCCGCTTCTTCATCATCAGTTTTCTTGGCGACCGGTTTGTCAACTTTGCCATCAAGCTTTCTCATCAGTTTATCAAACACCGGCTTGGCGGCGGCGAGCCTGACAATGGCATAAAATTCCAGGTCGCCATCCAAGCGGTTTCTGGCATCGGCGGTTTGCGCAGCCTGCAAAATGTCACGCGCGAATTCCTTGCTTGAAGACAAGACCAGATATTTGCCGGAAATCGCATAAGCCGCGCCCTGTTCCAACAGGGATTGGGCAAGGAACCGCACGCTGCCTTCATCCTGCCAGACAAGTTGCGGGTCAATGCCTGCGACTACAAATCGTTCGCGCATCTCTGCGGCAATCGTTCGTTCAAGCGCGGCTTTATCAATCGTTCCGTTCATCTCGATGACCACCGCGCGTTCAAAATGGACAAACGGTTTGCCGACTTCATCTTTGGAACGCGCCATCTCTGCATAAGAAACGGCGGGGTTGAGAATCGGCTCAAGCGGATTAGTCACTTGCGGATTGCGGGAGAGGCTCAAGCCTTCGGCGGATTGCGGATTTTTATTTTTTGATTTTGCCTGGGCGTCATCGACATCTTTATCGAATCGCGCATCGAGATTGGCATAACGTTCGGCGCGTCTGGCGCTGCGGCTTTCGCTTTCATCCGAATCGGAATCTTCGTTATCCTGGTTTTCAGGAACCACTGCCTTTTCATCGAAGGCTTTGCCAAACAGGGTCTGCGAAGCGATTTCATTTAATGCCGCGCCGCTGCTTGCATGCATTTCGACCAGTTGGGCATCGCGGGGCGCGAATTTCAAAAACGCCGTTGATTGCTCGCTGTTCAAATGCCCGACGCGCTCGCTGCCTGCGAGTTTAAACCAACGTTGCTCGGTGATGCCCGTGGTTTCAAATTTCAAATTGATCAGGCCGCTTTCGATTTTTGCAAGCGAATCCGCCGATTGCGCTTTGATATTGCCGTAAATCCAGTAGCTTCTGAAAAGTTGATTGCGATTGAGTTTTGTCTGGTCTAACCAGAGCGTCACATCCTGCGCATTGAAACTCCGCGCCTGATTGGTGATTGCCAGGACATCCGAAAGCAAGGCGTCTTCACCTGCGGCTTTGGCATTTGCCAGCGCGCGAATCATCAAGCCTTCGGTGGTCGTGACAATCAGTTTGCCGTCAACATGGGCAAAGCAGAATTGTTGCGTTAAGCGTCCGGCATCGGTTGTGACTTCGCGAACATAATAAGAGCCATCTTTTGCCGGGCGTTCCTGAAATTGCGGCAGATTCTGAAACAGCGTATTAAGGAGCGCCTTTTCGCGTGTGACCTCGGTAACGAACACCAGTTCGAGTTTGCCGATGTCATAAATCGCTACCGCCGAAGCGCCGCCCGCCAAGTTCGCCAGTCGCGCTTCATCGACGCTGAAACCGAGCGCCTTTTCAAACTCCTCTTTGCGCGATTGAAATTTGAGCGCCACATTCGACTTCTCGAAATTTTTAAAACTGGCGCTTTCGTAAAAATTATTATGTACAGGCGAAGCGAGCCACGTCTTCATGAGCAAACTCAAATCACGCGCCTGCAAATAGACCATCGCGCCGCGCGGCATCACCGCAGCCAGCCTGAGTTGTTCACTGACCGGTCGCGCCTGTTGTCCATCAGACTTGTGCGACAGCGCCAACACGGCAATGGCAATCAGTAATAAAATTTTCGATATTCTCATAAATGGCTCTCCTTAATTCCCCAATACACGCGCTGAATAAATCGCGGTTGTGGCGTTTGCGGTATTCACACGCAGCAGCGCCGTATTCGCCTGTTCGCGTTGGCGAAGTGCAGCCAGAAACGTTTCAATGCGTTTTTCTATCGCCGTTTTTTCCTGCGGTTGTTTTTCATCTGCCACACGCAGACGTTCCAGCGCGAGGGCGCGGTCAAGTCTTCCGAGTCGCGCGGATGAATCGGCAAGCGCCGCAAGCAGTTCGCTTTGCAATTTCACAGACACCGTTTGATTGAGGTCTGCCAGCGTCGGCAAGCCCTGCACTTTGCCGGAAACCACCGCAAGCGCCGGTTCAAACACCATGCCTTCAATCGTTTGTTGCTCATCCTCGTCGCTACTGTTTGCGGCATTTAAAATCTGCCGCGCCGCTGCGCTCAACACTGAGCCGCTGGTTTCACCTTCGGTCAAACGGATTGCCGCCGTGTCACGTTGCAAACGACTGTAAGCCATAATCAAATGCGCCCGCGTCGTTGATGCGCGATATTGAATTGCCGAAGTCAACAAACCATCGGCATCAAGGTACAATGCGCGTTCCAGATTTTTAACCGCCTCGGCATCACGATTGCTGTTTCGCATCATCACGCCGAGTTTGAGTTGCGCGACTGCTTCAAGCGGTCCTTTAATGCGTTCAAGTATTGTCCGTGCGCCGTCGAGATTGCCGGTGCTTTCTTCATACGCCGCGCGTGCAAGCATGGCTCCGGCTTCCTGTTGAGACATTCGCATCACCCGCTCACCCGCTGCGCGGTCAACTTTAGCGATTTCGCCAATCACTTCGGCAATCTGCGCGCGCGCGCTGTTCGGGGTCGTCCGTTCATTTAACAAGGCAATGGCGCGGTCAACCGCTTCGGCGTTGCGACCGGCAGCCGCTATCAGGCGCACCAATTCAGTTTTGTTGGTCGCATCATCGGGAGTAGAGATGGCAATCTGTTCGCGAAAGTCAATGGCATCGGCAAAGCGTCCGAGTCTGGCGGCGGTTTCGGCTGCAAGTTTCAATGCCCGCAAATTATCGGTTGAACGCTCAACAATGAGTTTCAGGAGTCTTGAGACTTCGCTCGTTTGCCCGCGACGCGCTTCGATTTCCGCCAGTCCCGCGAGGCTTGCGTCACTGGCATAACGATTACGCGCCGCTTTGCGATAAGCGTCATACAACAAACTCTCCGCCTCGGTTTCACGTTTTTCCTGAACCAGCAACGCATAAGCTTTCAAGCAATGCTCGTGCAAGGTCGCCTGGTCGGATGATTCATATCCTTCATCGGCTTCCTGATTTTCGCTGCTCAGTCCGCAATAATCGCGCAACTCGGCAATCGCTGCCTGCGCGTTTTGCCCGCGACGAAGTTCAACCAGCGCCGAAGCCAGCGGCAACCATTCATAATAATCGGTGGCTTCTTCATCGGCTTCTTCCAGTGCCAAATCAATATCAGCCTGTTCCTGTTTGATGGTCGTCACCAGCAGTTTCGCTTCATCGAGCAATTTGGCGCGAATCAGATGGTCGAGAAACATTCTCCGCCATTCGCTCAAATCTCTCGCAGGGTACACAAACACGCCGCCAACATAAGTTCCGTCTTCGTATTCCGGCGTGCCGAAAGTTGCCGTCGCCGCATCAGCGAATTTCTGATGAATCGTGCGATAGATACCGAGCAGTTGATTTTCAGGTAACAAACGTTCTTCAACAATCAAACGCCCGATGCTCATATCGTTGGGCGTCTGGCTCATCACTTTGTCCAAAGACGCCGCCACCGCGCCAAGCGTACCGGCGCTTGCGCGATTGACGATTTCGCGAATCAACGGCTCAAGGGCTTCCATGCGGGTTTCGTATTGACTGTTTTTTACAGGGCGATTGACATAAGCGATGATGAAGTTTTCCAGTAGTGGCAATGACTCTTTCAAAAATCCGTTATCTGCCATGACCTTCAAATAACTCTCGGCATCATCAACACTGACGCGCCCGTTCATCATCGCCCCCCACGCCTCAAATGCCCCCTGTTTATTGCCTTCCGCAAGCAACACCGCCCCGCGCATCAATGCCACCTGATTTTCATTGGGCGCAAGTTCGGCGGCAAGCGCGACATGACTTAACGCCCGTTTGGTATCTTTGCGGTCGAGGTAATAAGCCGCGAGTTCCAGTTGCGCCGCCTCATCCGACGGATTGCCTTCGATTTCCGCAGGCGTCAGTTTGCGACCTTCAACATCACGCCCGTTGTTGCCAAGCCAGTATCCGTAATTGCGCGCCGCGTAAAACCAGTCATCACCCAGCAAGGTGGCATTTTGATCAACTTTGCGTCCGAGCATCTGCCCGATGGGGCGAATGTCCAACGCGGTCTTGAAAAAGTTTTCGGTTTGCGACGAATTGTCTTTCAGGAAAAGACCGACTTCGGCGCTTCTTGATGCGACCCACGCGGCTGATTGATTGGCATGAGCAATCGCTATGCGCGCCAAATCTTTTTCGTTCTTTTCAATAAAAAAGTTCGCCAGTTGCAATTGGTATGGATTATAAGCCGAAGCCAGTTTTTGCAGTTCATCGCGATTGCCGGTTTCGTACAACAACGTGTAGTAACGTTTGACCCAATCCACTTCACCGGCATTGATTAACGCGCCGCTTGCGTTGGTATAGGCAATGCGCAAGGCATCCGTCTCTTTCGCTTTATCGCCCGCCAAGGCGTATTCATTAGCGATTTGATTTTGATAGTCGAAACGCTCTTTATATCTATCGTTTGCAAATTCATTCTTTAACACTTCAGCCGCGCGGGCGTATTGCGCGCGGCGATTGTAAAAACTCATCAAGGCGCGCAGTTCCGCGTAACATTTGGTGTCTTCGGGTTTGGCGCGGGCTTTGAATGCCAGGTCTTTGATGCGCGCAAGCAAGCTCTCTTCGGTTTCCACAAGCCCTGCGCCATGCGCAATTCCGATATAACGCAACAATTCATCTTTATCGGTGTAAAGCTGATATTTTTGCGTCGCAGTTTGAATTGCCGAGGCAATCGCCACGGCATCCTGGGCGCTCGCAAAATCCAGCACCCCTTGCCCGAAATCGGCTCTCAGAGCCGAATCCAGGGCATTGACGAAATTTCTTGCTTTGTAGGCATCGGTCTCTTTCGAGTTATCGCTGATGGCTTTGTACTGTTCGCGCATGCGTTGCAGTTTTTGATAAACCGTGGGCATCGCGTCAGTGCGAATCAACGAAAAGACATAACCTTTAACACTCGTATCAGCGGAAACGTATTCGTCTTTTAACACTTTCGGCAGTCGCGCAAAAATCTCTTCGTAAAACCTTGTGGCTTCCGCATTGAGTCCCCACGAAGAAAGTTTTCCTGCCATCGCGAGTTCATCTTCGGCTTTGGGATTTTTCTTTGCCGCAAGCGCCTGACGAATGGTGGCGACGGCGTCTGTGCGTTTGCCTTGCGAAACCTGCAAACGCGCGACTTCAACCAACCACTGCGGGTCACGTCCCGAAATTGTCCACCCATCGCGCAACACGGCAATCGCTTCATCGAATCGCCGTTGTCTAGCGAGTGTCGAAGCCAGCGAGAAACGGAACTCGGCGCGTGAGGGTTCATTCGCCACCGCATTTTTATATTGTTCGGAAGCGCCCGCGACGTTGCCTGTGCGTTCGTACATTCGCGCCAAAACCAGTTGCCAGCGATAATTTTTGAACGCATCCTTGCTGAGTTTTTGATAGTAACCAATCAAGCGGTCAACTTGCTGACGCTTTTCCGCATAATCGAATGCCGCCGCGAGTTTCGCTTCGTCTTCGGGAAATTGATTGATGATTTCGATGTGCTGGTCAATGGCATCTGTGTACTTGCCGAGTTTGTCGTAGGTTTGAATCATCCCGGCGCGCAGTTCCGCGATTTTATCTCTCGCCTCATCGCCGCCGACTTCGCGCATATCTTTCAAGCCCGCTTTGTACAGTTCTGTGAGCGCATCAAGTTTGTTAGCAGTGCCGAGCACTTCCGCGAGTTTCGCAAACGCTTCGGTATCGGTGCGGTGAGTTTCATAAAACGTCCGCAAAGTTTTTTCCGCATCATCCAAACGACTCGCTTCAGCCTGACGCCGCGCCAGTTGCAAGGTGACGGTGCGCAGGTTTTCGCCTTGCGCTTTCGCC
Source organism: Acidobacteriota bacterium (assembly GCA_040754075.1). Classification (NCBI taxonomy): domain Bacteria; kingdom Pseudomonadati; phylum Acidobacteriota; species Acidobacteriota bacterium. The sequence goes on along the minus strand of JBFMDH010000004.1, from coordinate 79,882 downwards.
AGCGTGTTCTTGTATAAATCGAGCGAACGGTCGATGAGTCCGGCGCGCCAATAAAATTTCGCGGACTCTTCAACAACGCCGACATTGGTCGGATATTCGGCGACCAACTTATCAACGATAGCGATGGCTTCATCAACCTTGCCGCGCCGTTCCAGAAATGCGGCGTTCTGCAATCTATACATCATCGCTTCGCGTTCATCGCGCGCCGCTTTCGCGAGTCGCGCAATCACTTGCAGTTCATCTTCGGGGCGAAGAATCGAACGGAACAGGTCGCGTGTGGTCTCTAAAAAGGCGATGTCGGCGGATTTATCAATCTCGCGGCGAATCAATGCTAAAGCATCGGCGGTGCGTTCGCGTTCGGCTAAATAACTCGCATAACCAATCACCAGTTGCCAGTCATTAGGATTCGCTGAATGCGCGCGGTTATAAGTCGCGACAATTTTTTCTTCGAGTCCTTTGCGTCGCGCCAGTTGCGCAAGCCTGGTTGAAACCGTGTCGCGCCCAGCGCCCGCTTCATTCAAGACTTTGACATATTCGGCAATCGCCAAGTCCATATCGCCTTTGCCTTCATAGACCGCGCCCATTCTGTAGGCATAAATATTCGGGTCGCCGGTCGTTTGGCGCAAATCGCCAAAGACCCGCAAGGCTTGCTCGAATTGATAGTAATCCCAGTACACCGTTGCGACTTCCAGATAGGTTTCGCGGTCGCCGGGTTCGATTTGAATCAGTTTATCCCACTGTTCGCCTGCGCGTTTGAAATCGCCAAGTTGGGCGTACACTTCACCGGCTTTGATGCGATAGTCATGATTTGCCGGATAGACCGCCGCCATTTGTTCAAAGGTCTTCGCCGATTCTTCAAACAGTTTGTCGGAGGTCTGTCCAAACGAGCGCGTCAAATCCGCCAGACGGTCGGCATATTGGGTTTCGCCGGGATAGAGCGCGTTCAATTGACGATAGACATCCAACGATTCATCGTGATGTGAGAGCCACAACGCCGCATCGGCAGCGAATGTTTGATAAGCGAAATTCTTCGGGATATTGGTCGAATTATTTTGACCTGTGGCTTCTGACTTCTGATTTCTTGATTGCTGGTACTTATCGCGCAGTTGATTCTGTTTCGAGAGCCATGCCAGATACGGTTCGCGAATCGAACGGTCGGCGAAATAATATTGTTGCGAGAGTTTTTCCCATTCCGCCGTATTCCGGTTGTTCCAGAGATAGGTGAGCATGCCGCGCACAAAAAAGAGATTGCGCGGAAAACGTTTGTGGGCGTAATCGTACAAATCGAAAGCGAGTTTTTGATCCCAGTTGAGCGAATCGCCTTCGGCGGTGCCGCCGTATCCGGCGAAGCGATAGAGATAATCGGAAATCTCTTCTTCATCGAAAACGCCGATTAACTGTTTGGCATATTGCTGCAACTCTCTGCCGCGTTTTTGCCGCACGTACCAACGCGCCAGTCGGTGATACCAGGTATTGGAATTGAATTCGCGAATCGCCTGATTGTAAGCCTTGAGCTGTTCATTGATGAGTTGCGCCTGTCCAAGCCAACTGAGAAAGCGTTCGTATAAGCCTTCATCTTTCGGATGCTTTTTAATTTCCGCCCAGAAAAAGGCGACGGTCTCTTTTTGTTTATCATCGGTGGCAAGCGACGAAACATAACGCTCAAGCACCTGGCTATAACTGACGCCCGGTTTCGGCGTTGAGGCATTGGAATAACTGCCCTCTTCTTCGTCGTACTCTTCATCACCGCCCGAATCGGATTTGTCACTCGACGGCTCGTAAGTGTCGCTATAGGCTTCAAGCGTGTATTTGATTTTATCGAACATTGCATCGAAGCCCGGTGAGATGGTGTAAGCCCAACGCTTCGCCGACGAAGGAATAAGTGGGGTGCCGCGCGGGCGATTTTTCGCCAACCGGTCGAGCAATGGCAAAATCGTTGCGCGTTCGTTTACGCGGTCATCAAGCGCCACGTATGAATCGGCGATTTTGAGCGACACCTCAATGTAGCTTGATGAATCGGGGAATTTCGTGAGGAATTCGCGACCTGTGGCAATCGCCAGTTTGTGTTCGCCCATCGTCGCAAAGACGTTGACGATGCCGAGATACATTTCACCCAAATTTTTCGATTGTGGAAATTCAAGTTTGAAGGCATTGAAAATTCGGTAAGCGAAGGCGCGATTGAAATAGCCTGCGGCGGCTTTCTCTTCGGTAGCAAATTCCATCGCCGGTTCGGTATTCGCCAGAATCAACGATAGCACGCCGTTCATAAAACCGGGATGACGGTCAACTTCGGCAATGTCTTTGTAAAACGACAGGTCGCCAGCGCCGACTCGCGTGGGCGTGCCTTCGGCATCAATCATGACTTTAAACAGACGAAAAAGCGCGGCTTCGCGCGAGACTGTCGCGGGTTGCAATTTGCCCAGTAAATAAAGGGTGTAAAGATAACGCGAGGCTTGATCGAAATGACCGATGGAGGCAAACATCGCGGCGGTCTGTTCGAGTTCCTGCCCCGTCCAGGATGCGGCGCGCACCGGTTGCGGTTGATTGGTATTGGTCGTTGAAGCAAGGTTACGACCGGCGCGACGCGCTTCCAGATCGCGCAAGACCTGTGAAGCCTGCGCGTAGTTACCTTCGTATGAAAGAAAACTGAAAAGCCGCGCCGTAGTTGGTAAATCGGTCGCCCCCGCTTTCACACGCTCCTGCAAGCCGCGACGCGCCACGCGATAACGCCCGAATCGTCGGAGCAGTTCATAGTAATCGCCACTGATTTTGCGCGACCAGTTGGGGTCGAATGAATCCGCATAAACCGCTTCGGCGGCGCGGCGGTCATTCTGTTCTTCGTAAATTGCGGCGCGGGTTTTCAAAAAGTAGGCGAGGTCGCTTGAAAATTTCGCTTGAAATTCGGCAAGAACCGCTAAGGCCTCGCGGTTCTGTTTGGCCAGTCTCAACTCTTCAACATAATCTTTGACGGGTTGAACATTTGACGAATCGGCGGCGACCAGTTCGGCAAAAAAATCTGCGGGTTTGAATTCTTTGAGCGCGTAGGTGCGAACCAGGGTGGCGGCTTGTTTATAAATCGGCGCGCGTTCGCTGACCGGCATTGCCTGTGCGAGACTGCGAAGGGTTTTTACTTCGTCGGTGTGAAGGGCGCGGTTGTGATAAAACTGAACCAGTCTTCTGAGTGCGTCGGGCGAGCGACCTTTGAGTTCGGCATACTGATTCATTTCAGTGGTGGCTTTATCGAATTGACCGAGGCGTTCAGCGAGTCGCGCCGAATATAATCTGAGCCGCGCATCTTTGGGATATTGGGTTGCAAGTGTTCCGACACGTTCAAGGGCAACCGCATAAGGACGCGCAACCGATGCGTTCACGCCGAAGAAGTCTTCATTGGTGAAAAGCGCCTCATCGACTTGCGCTTGCGGCGCGCGATTCGGGTCAGCAGGTCGAATCGGCGCTTGCGCTGTGGCAGCGCCTTTCGCCGGAGTTGCGCCTTTCTGCGCAGCATTTTTCTGCGCCGCCGTTGAAGAAGTTCCGGTTGATTTCGGTTTAGCTTTTTGCACCGCCACCAGTGTCGCCACCGCAACGGACGTCACCGCAATCAACAATATCGCCGCTAAATAGATTCGTCTTCGCATAGTTTTCAACCTATCGTTTATTAGCCTCTCTTTTGGCTAATCTGATTTCTTCCGCAGCCCAATCAAGTCCCAAGCCTGTCTGTTTGCCCCGAAGGGGCTTTGGAGATTAGCCTGTGGTGAAGCCACAGGGTAACGACAATCTTCCAACTGTTCGCGCCCTGAAGGGGCGCAGGATTATTGTTTATAACTACACGCCTCCACGCCTGCGGCGCGATGATTCGATTTTCCGCCTAAAATACCTGTGGCTCACCGCAGGCTAATTTCCTGGCGTCTCCGGCGCAAAATATGATTTTTGCATTGTTAAATTATTCGACATCCAAAATCACCACAAATATTTCTCATCAAACTCAACGCCGCTTTCTTCTAAAAATTTCCGATACTCTTCCTGAAAAGTCTTCACGTGATGATGCGCTTCCTGATTCTCAATATATTTTTTAACTGCTTCGATTTTCGACGCGCTCACGGTGAACGCGCCATATCCTACCTGCCAGGCAAATTCATCTAAACCTAACTCTTCGTGAACCCATTTTGAAGAACCTGATTTGATGTCTTCCAAAACATCGCATAAACGGTGCGTGGCGCGAAGTCCTATCAATAGATGAACGTGGTCATTGGTGCCGCCAATACTTTCAGGAACGCCTTTAAGCTTTCGCACTTCTCCACCTAAAAATGAATGTAATCGATTGCGCCATTCTTTTGCGATAAACGGATAGCGGTCTTTGGTGCTGAAAATTAAATGGTAATGCAAACTCAAATGCGTTGACGGCATCGGTTTCTCCTGCGCTCTTTCAGAGCGCAATGGAATTTTGCAACCCAAATACCTGTGGCTTCACCACAGGCTAATATCCTTCGCGCCTCCGGCGCGATGATTCAATTCTTCGCTTAAAATACCTGTGGCTTCACCACAGGCTAATATCCTCCGCATCTGCGGCGCGATGATTCGATTTTCCGCCTAAAATACCTGTGGCTCACCGCAGGCTAATTTCCTGGCGTCTCCGGCGCAACTGCACAGTGCGCTTGCGTCGGCGACTTGCTCCGCTGTTTTCCTTCACGCCAGAAGCGCAACGAACGCTTCTAATTGTGCTGCTTCTTTTCCCCTTCTCCCTCACTCCCGGTCTCCCTTTCTTCTTCAACCGCCGCTCATCACTTCGATGGTCACTTCCGTGACGCTTGAATTGTGGGCGAAATCTTCGGCGGTGATTTCAATCGTGTAAGTCCCCGACGGCAAGCCTTCGGGAATTTGCAAACGTCCGATGCTGGCTTTGGCTTTCCCGTCCCAGACAATTGCCACCGGCAAGGCTCCGTATATGCGCGCAGCAATGCGGCGCGTATCGCTATCGGCGCGCGCCGTAATTGTCAGTTCATCGCCGGCGTTCACTACCGCTTTATCAACTGTGGCTTTAACCGAAGGCGGGCGGCTGTCAATGATGAAGCTCTTGGATTCCTGATAAGCGCGCCCTTGTTTATCAAGTAAAATCAACCGGCAGGTGTACGCGCCGTCTTTCATTTCTTTCGGCGCAATGAAGCGGGTTTCCCAGACATCTTCGCCTTTAAGGTACATCAATCGTTTCGTCAGTCCGAATGGAAAAACGGCGGTGACTTCTTTAATTGCTTCGTCTGTGCGCACTCTCAGCACAGGGTCGCCTGGTCTGATTACACGCGGGCGAAGCAGTGAACGCGGCGCGGCTAAAAACGAGGTGTATGGCGTGACGAATTTATATTTTTTCGAGAGCGCGATGATTTCGTTAATCGCTTCCTGAGTTTCGCCCGTGAGCGCAATTTGCCGGAGCAACGCATCGACGCGCGCCCGCGCCCACAACCTCGCAATGTGCGGATGCTCATCGTTGCGTTCGGGAAGTTGCACCTGCTCGGTAAGCCGCACCGCTTTGCCGTTAGAATTTCCCGTAAGCACAAGTTGCGTTGCACCCGGTCGCCGGTAACGCCCGACAAATGATAAACGTGTGCCATCGTATGCGGTCACTGCATAATCGGGATAGACCTGATAAAAATTGGCGCTATCGGAATTTTGCAATGCCAGTGAATCAATCGGATTGCGCCCGACTTTGCTGACGAAGGATTTTAATTTGAATTCGAGGTCGTCGGTTTCGCGCGACCAGTCGAAATAGCCACGCGAAGCCCGCGCCAGTTCCTGCAATAAAAACACATCGCTATCCGAACCGATGCCGAAAACATAGAGCCGGGTTTTTACCGATTCATTGGCTTTTTTAAAGTTTTCAATCACCGAACTGGTTTTTGTAGTGGTCATCGTCGGATTGCCATCGGAAATCAACACCACGGCGCTTTCGCTCTTTGCCGGCATCGTTTTGATTAACTGCGTCGTGCGGGCAAGCGCCGCATTGAAATCGGTGCCGCCCGAAAGAAAGCTTGATTTAATAAATTGCAAAGCGCGTTCGATGGCTTCGGGTCGCGCATCTACCGCTTTGTCGCTGAATGCGAGAATATCGTCATTGAATAAAATTAAATTGAAAGAATCCTGCGGCAAGAGTGATTTGAGAACGCTTTCCACCGCTTCATAAGATTTATCCAATTTTTCCCAATTCATCGAAAGCGAGGTGTCGAGCATGACCAGCACCGAGCGCGGCGGCGGCGGCGTTGCATCGCCGGGCGCGCGTCCCGCTTCGTTAAATAAAGCGGCAGCTTCAAAATAGCCGTCGGGGTTTTCCTGCGCCAGTCTGGGGTCGCGCAAATCGTCTGCGCTGATGCGTTCGGGGGCGCGATAGGCTAAAAATTCGAGCGTCGTGCGCGGCACGTTCAAGCCATAACTGAAAGCGAAATCCTCGGTGAGTTCTTTATTCGACGCTGCAAACGAAGCCGATTTGTAGGTCGCGGTGTTATCAATCCAGTTCAGCGGGAACGCATTGCCTTTGAATTTCAAATCGGTGAGCGGAAATTTTGAAAGCACCTGCAAACGCACATCCAACCGTCCGACGGTTTGCGTGCCGTACTGGCTGGGTTTGAAGGGAAACGAAAAGTAGGATTCGAGATTTTCAACGCGCAGAAGTTCAGTATATTCCATCTCCAGACGTTTCGTACCGTAAGCGGGAATCGGCGCGACTTTGACGGTGAAAGCGGTTGCGCCTTCATCTTCATCGGCTTGTTGCACGAGTCCGGGGTCGATGGCTTGCAGCGCGAGGTCTTTGTAGATTTCCTCGGCGCGACGTTTTTCCATAATGACGCCAGGGATACGCACATCGCCGTCCCAGATGGCGAAATCGGCAATCGCGGCAGTCGTCGGGATGAGAAAAACATATTTGCCCTCTTCGGCGCGGTCTGTATGATTGCCAAAAATCTGCACCACGCGCACCCGGGCGAATTGATTATCAATGACGATATGCACGGACATTTCATCCAGGGTGAGAATCTTCGGGTCAGGCTTATCGGCGCTCGAAGGAATCAACACCCCTGATTGCGCCCGCGCGCTCTCAGCAGCCATCAATAACAAGAGTAAAACGGCGCTCTTGCAAACCAACGAATAAAATTTCCGGCGTTCAATATTCATAAAATTCACTCACGGATTAACAAATTGAAGTGATTCAAACTGCCCAACATCCAACCGAATCAAAATTGCCCGATGTCTAAAAATCTTCCTAATTCAGTACGCGCTTTTCGATGCGCGTCATTCCGTTTAAGGTGCCGACGTAAACATAGCGGTCATCGCTGGTAATCGCGGTGACATTTGCTGAGGTGAGTCCTGCCCGAATACTTGACCAACGACGTTCGCGCACATTATACGCCAATAATCCGCTATCGCTAGTGCCGACGAACAATCGTTCGCCGTCAAAATACATGGCGTTTTGATTGACTTCGATTTTGCCCAATTCATCGGCGAAGTTTACCCATTCGCCGGTCGGCAGCAACGCATCTATGCCGCCAATCGTGCCGACATACAACGTGCCATTTGCCTCAGCGAGCGCCGTCACCCAATCTTCCGATAGTTTGGAATTCGATTTTTTGAAAACCCGCGTGACCCGCAACCCTTCAAGTTCCACAAGACCCGCAAGGCTTCCGACAAAAGCGCGTGAACCGACAATCGCGGAGGTGTAGAGGTGATTGCTCGATAATCCATGAAAAGCGGTGAGCGAACGCGCCCGACCTGGCGAAATTTCCGTCAGTCCCCCGGCGGTTGCCAGTATCAGGCGATTGCCGCGTGCGCTTGCGTCATCTTCAACAAAAGAAAGGTGGGCAATCGCGTTATCAATCAAGCCCTGCTCTTTAGTTGTGAGGGTTTGTTTGCCGTCCGCGCCCATCGCCACCAAGCCACGCGAAGTGGCAATCAACGCGCGATTACTCGCCTTGTCAAAAGCGATGAAATTGACTTCACGAATCCGGTCATCTTCGATATGCGTCAGGCGCGTGTTGGTTTCCAGCGATAACACATCCGCGCCACGGTCAAAATATCCAATCCACAAGCGATTTTGATTATCGAGCGCCAGCGTGGTGATGTGCGCGGCAGATACGATAGCGTCTTTGGCAATCGTTGCAGGGATAGGTTCAAACGTGGGACTGCTTGAGGATTCATCACGCGCAAAAGCGCCTGCGGCGGTGAGCATCCACAATCTTCCGTCATCGACGAAGAGTCGGGAGTCTGGAGTTGGGAGTCGGGAGTCGGATGGCAAAGGTCTGGTATCTGGTGTCCGATGTCCGGTGTCAATAATTTGCGTTGCGCCTTCTCTTTTTGTTGAATCACCAATTTGCGTGATGCCGTCGGTAAATAAGCCTGCGAATAATTTTCCTTTGCTTGAAACCAATGATGTGATGTTCGGTTGTGTGGATAACGCTTTGATTTCGTTGGCATCATTTAAGGTCACGATGCCGAAATCGGTAGCGATGGCGATAGCGTCGCCCGTTGGCATCAAAGCAATCGCCGTCACACGCGGCGAAGGCAACCCTTCGGCTTCGCTGAATCGTTGAAATTGCGCCTCGCGCCACAGGTACAAGCCTTTGTCCTGAGTGCCGATGTAGATGCGCGATTGATTCGCCAGCAAAGCGGTGATGCGCTCGAAATCGGCTCCTGTAGCCCAATTCAGCCGACGGGTGAATTTTTCTCCGTCATACTCGAAGAGTCCGCCATCGAGCGTGCCGATTAAAAGTTCGGTGTCGGTTGCAAGCAAGGTGCTGACTCGCGTGGCTTTCGGTTTGTTGAACCGAAAGCCCGTAAACCCATTGCCATCAAATGCCATCATGCCGTTTGCCGCGGTGCCGATAAATAGTCGCCCGCGAAAGATGGCAAGCGTCGTCAAGTCGTTATCCGTCAGCCCGTCCATCGTAGTGTAACGACGTTTGAGGTTGCCATTTTCATCCACAGCCAGCAGTCCGCCTGATGTCGCAAAGTAGCGTGTGCCGTTGAACGCAGCGGTTGCGCGAACTTCCGATGAATTCAAAAACGCCGTGAGTCCATCGGTCGCAGGGGCGCGCAGTTGGCTTTCCTGTACTTCGACGCGCACGGCTTCGGCGGCGTGGTCGCGTTCAGCCTTGATGCGATTATTAAATCGAATGATGAAAAAGGTGAGCAGTGAAATCAGCAGGACAGCAATGACGCTAACCGAAATCAGGGCGAGCCGCTTGTTGGCTTTGAGGCTTTGAATCAACTTGGTCATCTACGAAAAACCTCGACTGGGTACTATAAATGTCAGATTTCAAATTTGCATTTGAAATTGCGCGCCCTTAGATGCAAAAAACTAAAAAAGGATTCTGAGGAAACATCGAAGCGTAGAGAATGCGCAAGTTGTCTCTTAGGCTATCCTTATTCCCCTTCAGCCACTCAAAAAGCTTTCCTTGACTTTGAGTGAAGGCACAAAATATATTGAAAGTTCCGAGTTACACAACGAAAAAGGATGTATCTCCCAAATAATTTTTGAACCGTGCCCACAACTCTAACTTAGGATAAGCGACTTGAATCTACCGAACGCTTTAACACTGTTGAGAATTTTTCTGGTTCCATTGCTGGTTGTCGTTTTGCTGACCAACATTGCGAGCGATTGGATAGGTATCTCACAGGTCGCTTTGGGTCTGACCTTATTTATCGGCGCATCGATAACCGACTGGCTTGACGGTTATCTCGCCAGAAAAAACGCGCAAATTACCACGCTTGGCACCCTGCTTGACCCGATTGCCGATAAATTATTAATTTCAGCGGCGCTCGTCTCCCTGGTCGAAAACCATCTCGCGCCCGCCTGGGCAATCGTAATTATCATCGGTCGCGAATTCGCGGTGTCGGGACTGCGTTCGATTGCGGCTTCCGAAGGCTTGGCAATAGCTGCCTCGAAAAAAGGCAAATTCAAAATGCTGTCGCAGGTTGTCGCCATCACCTTACTCATTCTCGGCAGCCGACCCGGTGGCGCTTATGGTTTGCAACCGCCGCCCAATGTTCATCCCGAAATCGCTTTTTCCTCATTCGTTGAAATGGGTAATACGCTGGTGACGATGGTGCGCGCCAGAGCGATTACCTTCGATGATTTGCGGGTGCTCAGTTTCGGCGCGGGTCGCGCAATGTTGTGGATTGTCGTGGTCTTCGCTTTGTGGTCAATGTATGACTACTTTGTGAAGTTTTACGGCAAGATTCGTGACCGCATACAGGTGCGCGAACGTCGCAAGCTTCGCCTTCTGCGTCGTCGTCAACGTCGGTTGAATGCCGCGACCTGGCGTTTGCGCCTGAGAAACCGCATTCAAACCCGTTTAAAAGTGAAAGACGAAAACGGAAGTATGAAGGCAGAAAGCTAATTTCGAGTACAGGCTTTATCCCCTATTTCAAAAGCATCCATAAAGCTAAAGCTGCTTTCTGCCTTTCGCGACTATCTTCTTCATGTTTACTTAAACTGACAATGTGGCTACTACGGTTAGTCTCGACGGATGCTACTGAATCAGGATTCAGGATTCAGGATTCAGGTTGACGCAAAAGATGAGCAACGAAGTAAATGCCCAGTCAAATAGTTGATTATGGAAAGTTCGAGTTTCCTATTCAGCTTAAACCCTGACTCCTATATCCTGAATCCTGAATCCTGTATCCTACTCCAGCCACTCGCCCAAACGTTTAAACACCCCGATTGCCGAACGGGTTTCAGCATAAACGCCCGCATCGCGAAAGACCGTGTAACTTTGCAATTTCGGTAAACGTTCCAGGGATGCTCGCACCTCGCCGCGTTCGAGTATTTCAGGCGCACCATCGGTAACCCGCGTGAGTTTGGAAATTGCCAGCAACATTTTTGCGGTCTTCAGCGAATCATCCTCAAAAGATAAAACCGAAGCAAAGCGCGGCGCATTCGCAAACGCCGATTTCACCTGCTCATCTTTTTCAATTGAACGCCCGTTTGCTTGCGCGTCAATCATTCCGGCAATCTGATTTCTCGTGGCTAAAATCAGATACTCACCGACGAATGCTGCGCTGCTGCCGTCGGCTTTGGAAGAAATTTGAATCTCTACACCGTTGTAGTTCTCTTTTGTAATCGTTGCCTTGTCCTGAGTGAGATATTTATTGACTGCCGCAGAGAGCGCGTTGCGGTCTTTCACGCGAAACACCAATGCCACCGGTTCATCTTCCTGGGTTTTGACAATGGCGACTTCGCTGCCAATCGAGTTATTGAGGGTTTCACCCGGCTCTAAACCGAGTTCTTTACGAAAGCCAATGACAAATTCTCTGAGCGCAAGCCCCGCGACAATATCGAGTCCCGGCGATAATCCTTTAAGTAAATTTTCAGGCAGCGCCCCGGCGGACTCGACTTTCAAAACCGTGCATTCCTGAGCATTTTGCGGAATCAGCGCGAGAACCGCGAAATCATTACCGTTGTTTGCAGGGCGCATGGTTTCCGCAAGCCCCCTGGCAAGTTGCGGGCGCAACAGAGTGAAATATTTTTCCGTCACGCCTTCTTTATCATTAAAGGTTAAGCTATAAAAAAACGCTTCGGCAGTCTGTTTCGACATATTTCCGAAAAGGTTTGCCACCATGCTCAATTTATCCGGGTCATTGGTGAATCGCGTAGCAAACAATGCCGGACCGACTTGGGTCAATTTCTCGATTCCGGCATTGGTCACGTAAGCGAAAATTCCGGCATCGGCGTCGACTTCGCTTCTACGTTGTTTCAACAATTCATCTTCGGCAAGCGTAGCTGTGCGACGGGCTATCGCATCGAGACAAACTTTTGCAGCCGCTTCGTGATTGGCAAGGATAACGACGCTTCCCGATGAAGTAGCGACCAGTTGGCGGCCTTCCGGTTCGCCGCGAAAAATTAAAACACTGGTGCCCTGGTAATCTGCGGTTTCTTCTCTGGTGGCTTCGCCGAAAATTCTTTTCGCCAGTATTGCGGCGCGGTCACTGACCAGTTTTGCGGCGGTTTCGGGGCTGGCGTGGGTTTCAGCAATCAGCGCGAACTGCGGTTTGATATTGAGCGCCGCCCCTTCTTCCGTCGATGTCGCTTTAGCTTCGATGCCGGTCACCACGATGGCATATTGCGCGCGTCCAAGGGTGACGATTTCATCGGGACCAATTCCCGTGCGGCTCATCAAATCGATACCCGAACCCAGTTGTTTGAGTTGACTTGACAGACCAAGCACAGGGGCGATCTCCTGCCAGGCTTTGGTGTCTGTGAGTCCGTCCATTAAATCCGTAAGACTGTTGATTTCAAGGTAGGCAAGCGCCGAAGCAGGAACATAGGGTTCCATTGGCACACGCGGCGGTTTGCGAAACAGAAAATACCCGGCGGTTGAAAAAACCAAGGCGACTAAGACAATCGAGATTAATAGATTTTTCCCAGTTAAAAATTTGCGAAAGTCCATGCAATGAAATCCTAACATAGAGAGCAGGCAGTAAGCAGTAGGCGGCAGGCAGTCTTTTTGCTGCCTGAGAATCTAAGGATAATCGTTTACACTTTCCAAGTTTAAATTCATGATGTCCAATTCGTTGTAAACGAATTTTTACTGCCGACTGCCGACTGCCGACTGCCTACTTTTTTTTACCGCTTACTATCGACTGCTGTTATAATGCCCGCAAGCCCTCCAAGATTTCTCATTGGGAAAGCGAGAATCCTTTGAGCCAAGATGTGATCAATTGTTCTGTTTGCGATAGGCGCACACCGGCAGCCCGCGCCGTTTGCCTGTATTGTGGCGCAGCGTTGCCAGTCACCAAAATTGCCGCGATTCCCACACAACGCATTCTCGAAAGTTTCGAGCACGCCTTTAACACCATCATTGAGCCTTATAAATCGCGACTGACCAGCGATACCGCTTTGCAACTTGCCGAAGCCATGCAGGTCGAACTTGCCGAAGCGCAACCTTTCCTGGCGGCAACTCGCCCGGTGCCGATTTCACGATGCCAGACCAGGCAGGAAGCCGAATTAATTGCCGAACTGGTGCGCTCATTTGGCCTCACAGCCTATGTGGTTGCTGATGATGAACTGCAAATCGAACGGGAACTCACGCGCGCGCGCAGGGTTTCGATTATGGGCGAGGCTTTACAGGTTCAACATTTCAACGGCGAATTCGAGGTTCCGATTGCCGGGATTCGTTTAATGGTGGTGGGCGGCATCAGAAATATCAAAACCGATTTCGCGGAAAATCCCAAAGGGCTTGGCAAAAAATCCGGCGGGGTGGTCGATACCGCAGAGTTTCGTTCGGATGAATTATTGCTGGATGTTTACGCGGCGAGTCTCGATGACAGTTTTCGCATACGCGCCGAGGCGTTCGATTATTCGGCGCTGGTGATGCCGCTCTATTTCAGAACCGAGTTGAATTTCAAAGAGGTCATCAACAGATTAAAAGCGCTAGTTCCACATGCCATCATTGATTCGGAGTTTGGTGAAATCCAATCCCTGCTTGCAAGAGCCTGGCCGCCACGTTCACATACTCAGGCGCGCGGCGTGAAACGCAGTTCGATGTTTAAGCGGGTTTCGCTTTCGACCATTTCAAGCGACAACCGCGATCAATTCGAGCGTTATTCGCGCCTGCTTTTTTTACAGGCTAAAAAATAAGGGCGGACTTTCATCCGCCCTTTTCCAGCTCAGAGTAAAAAAAATTTAAAATCCGCAATAAATCGCGCTTTCGACAAACGGCATCAATTTCTTCGAGCGCGCTGCCTGCCGCAATTTGTTCAAGGCTTTGGCTTCGATTTGACGAACCCGCTCGCGGGTCACATCAAAGTAATGACCGACCTCTTCGAGTGTGTGTTCATTGCCGTTGGCGCAAAGTCCGAAACGCATCTTCAAAACTTTTTCTTCGCGCGGTGTGAGTGTGCGTAAAACATCGTTGGTGACCTCTTTCAAACTTTCGCCGATGAGTGAATCCGCCGGGTGAATGGTGGATTTGTCCTGAATGAAATCGGCAAGGTGTGAACCCTCTTCTTCATCAACGGGCGTTTCAAGTGATACGGGTTGTTGGGCGATTTTGAGAATCTGACGAACTTTCGCAATCGGCATTTCCATGCGGTCAGCGAGTTCTTCGTGGCTTGGTTCGCGTCCGAGTTCCTGAGTCATTTCGCGTGTAAGGCGCGTCAGTCGGCTGATGGTATCGAACATATGAACCGGGATGCGAATGGTGCGCGCCTGATCGGCAATCGCGCGGGTGATGGCTTGACGAATCCACCACGTCGCATAGGTTGAAAATTTGAAGCCCTGTCGCCATTCAAATTTATCGACCGCTTTAATCAATCCGATGTTGCCTTCCTGAATCAAATCGAGAAGTTGCAATCCGCGATTCACATATTTTTTGGCAATCGAAACCACCAGTCGCAGGTTGGCTTCAATCATTTCGCGTTTGGCTTGATTGGCTTCGTCTTCGCCGCGAACCAGTGACAGGTAGAGGTGTTGCAATTCGGCGACATCGATATGCCAGTTCTCTTCGAGTTCGAGCAAACGGTTTTTGGCTTCGCGCAAATTACGTTTGAGTTGGCGTTCATCGCTATTTTTATATTTGCGTTCGATGGCGCGTTCGGCTTTGGCGATGGCGGATTTCGCGAGCCTCGCCTGTTCGATAGCCTGACGCATCACTTCGACGAGACGGTTACGATGTTCATTGGTGAAATCAATGGCTCTCAGTTGCCAACTCACATCTACGCGAGCACGGGCGAGTTTAAGGCGCAACCTGGCGGCTTTCGGTGAGCGTTTGGGTTGCTCTAGAAGCGTCCTGCGGAGTTTCAGGGTTTTCGTATAGGCTTTTTTGATCTCGGCAATCTGTTCGACGGTGGTGTTGAGAAACTCTGCATAAATCTCTTCGGTGAGACCTTCCTGTTCATTAATGTTGATGACTTCACGAATATGCACTTCATAGTTGCGCAGCCGGTCGCCGAGCGCAATCACTTCTTCGATACAAATCGGCGAACGAAAAACCGCTTTGATGGCGCGGATTTTTCCGCGTTCGATGCGACGGGCGACGGATATTTCTTCTTCGCGGGAAAACAAGGCGACGGTCGCCATTTCGCAAAGGTAGATGCGCACAGGGTCATCTGTGCGGTCTTTTTCTTCGGCAACGATTTCGGCATCAACCTCGTTTTCAAAAGTGTCTTCAATGCCGCCGGCGACGGCTAACAATTCTTCGCTTTCATCAAGGGATAAGCTTTCCAATTCGCTGGCGGTAGTAGTGGACCCGAAAGGGGTTTCAAAGTTTTCGATAATCTTTTTGTCTGTGGGGATAAAAGATTCAAGTTCAACTGCATAATTTTCACTCAAGCTGGTCATTTCCTGTTCTCCTATTTTTGTATGAGGTGGTGAATCAAACGCAGCTTTTTTATTTTATGATTGGGGTGAGATACTGCGTTTCATTCAAAACAGTTCTCCGGGATGAGGAGACTGTTGGTTCTTTCTAGTGACTGGTACGTTTGTTTATTCTTCTGCTCAGACGATGATGTTCCAGGGTATACAACAAAAATTTGGTCATGCCGCGTGCTTGACGCAATTCACACAAAGCTTCTTCCATTTCTCTCACAACCTTTTCGCGGCTTGTGCCTTGTGCGGTAACATTTTTTTCTTTGACGAGGTCGGTTGATATAGCGGTGATTAACATCTCCAACGAACCGGCTTCTTTGTTCAAATCCCACTTTTTAAGCATAGTTATCCCCCATTAAAGAGTTTTCTTTCTAAAATAATTGCTAAATTTTCGGGGAAGGAAGAGCCTGTTTTATGAAAAGGCTGTGAAAGCTGACATAGCCCCCGTTATCTCCGCTGACACAGCCTTGATGCTTGAGCTTCCTTACTGCTTAACTGCCAACAACGTTGCCCCCGTAACCTCATTGGCTTTTACTGCTCTCGAAGCTCAGCCTTCCGTTTTGCAACACCCGTGCCAGCCGCTTTGCCTACTTCGGGGAACCCTAAACCGTTAAAATGCAACGAAATCAATCGACACTACCTGTGCGGGTAACAGATTATGGAATCACACGGATAACAATTCTCGTCACTTACCTGTTTCAGGAAGGTTAAGGAGACAAATTAATCGAAAGAAAAATGATTAAGCGTTTGCCCAGTCAGTTTTAGCTGACATAAATACCACAAATTACCTGCCAAACTGACACAATGGCTCAGGAAATACGCACCACAATGACCGAAGTATTGTCTTCGCCGCCCCCGGCATTTGCCGCAACCACCAGTTCTTTAGCCGCAATGTTCGGGTCAGGGTTAATCATTAACACATCGCGAATCTGGTCGTCACTGAGCATGCCATTCAAACCGTCGCTGCACAGCAACAAGGTATCGCCGATTTTCAGTTTGCGACGAATGATGTCCACTTCGACCATTTCATCCGCGCCGATTGACCTATAAATCACATTGCGATAAGGATGCACGCGCGCCTCTATGCGCGTCAGATTGCCGGTGTTAATCATTTTCTGAACCACCGAATGGTCTTCGGTAATCTGTTCGAGATTATCACCCGATAATAGATAACAACGACTGTCGCCGACATGCGCAATGGTCAATACATCGCCAACCAGCATCGCCACCGTGCAGGTCGCGCCCAATCCGCTTTCATCCGGGTGACGCTTGGCATAATTCATCACTTCCTGATTGGCATAGGCAACGGCTTTTCTGAGCATTTCCGTAGTCGCCATTTCATTGCCTTCGACCACCGATAATCGCAACCCGCCGGTCATGGTTGGCGCAGCGATGCGTTCTTCTTTGGTGGATTTCAAGGATGCGGAAATCAATTTCTCAGTAACCCATTCGGCAACCGCGCGCACCGTCACACGCGAAGCGACTTCGCCTGCGGCTTCTCCGCCCATGCCATCCGATACGATGTACAGACCGATTTGCGTTTGCACCGATTCGTAATATTGCGTCAAGGTGAGCGCCAGAATCGAATCTTCGTTGAGTTCACGAAGCAAGCCAACGTCCGTAAACTGCCCTGCCTGTAAAACCACCGGCAGATTCAAATCCGCCAGCGCATCGCTCAATTCCCTGACCGTTTGAAAGCGTTCTTTGGGGTCTTCGGCAAGCGCCTGCGCCAAGAGCCTTTCAAAATTCGGAAAGACCGTGGCGACCGGATAGATGCTGGCGCTTTCACCCAAAGATTCACCTGCAAGTAAGGATTGCAACAAAGCGCCTATCGCATAGACATCATTGCGTTCATCGAAACGCGCCTCGGGTTCAAATAATTCCAACGCCGTGTAACCGCGACTCGGATAAATCGGCGCATCGGCAACCGGCAGTCCGATTTGTCTCGCCCTATCGAAACTGAGGAGCCGCACATGTCCGTCGAGGTCAATGACCACGCCGTAGGGTTCAAAGCCGTTATAAGACCAGCCGTGATTGTGAAAGCGTTCCGCCAGCATGCAGAGTTGCAAACCGATGGCGCGCACCTCTTTTTCATCGCGTTGATCGAGGTGCGCGACGATCTGCCCTTCGATCTGTTCAAAGACAGTGAAGATGCTGCTGCCTTCGATGATTTGTTCGACGGGACGAAAGAAGCCGAATTTTTCAAACGCCGGAGCCGCGCCTTCCAGGCTGCCGGAAATTCTGCCGAGCAGTTTATTGGCATTCTGTACGGATGAACTGCTCTCCTGAGATTCTTCCAACTCTTCGACCTGTTCAAAAATGGTGAAGTGTTCATCGGGCGAATCGTTCAAGGTTGCGGCATAGACATTATAAATCGGCGATGTCCACAGCAATGATTCGACGCGGAATTTATCGGCAATCAGCGTTTCATTCGGACGCGGCACAGGCGGCGCGGGATGCAGGATGAGCGCGGAACCCAGTTTGACACCGCAGTTTTCGCAATAGCGAAGGTCGGACTGGTTTTCGTTCGCGCCGCAATTCGGACATAAATTTTTCCCCGTGAGGTTCGTCATAAAGAGAACCTAGAATACCATAAAGCAAATCGGTCTTTGAATACATTATTGCGGATTAGCTTTTGCTCAGGGAAAGTTTTTGCGGTGATAAATGGTTGATTGAAAAATTCCAGCGGGTGTGACGTCACGCAAGGGCAAATTCATTTCCAAATATCATTACTTAATATTCAAAAAGCGCATCGTGAATCAGTATCCCCTTCACAAGGCGCTTGAAAAAGGAAGATTTTCATAAATGCCTACCAAATATTCTACTAAGTTTTTTCCAGTTATTCGGATTTGAATTATTGAGATAGCTTATTGATTAAGCTGATTGATCTTCTCATAACCCAGTGGAGCATGGGGGTTGGGTTTATAGAAGTCGCCTTGTGCCCAGGTTGTTCCATCTTCAAATGCAATAGAGGTTATTCTAATAACCATTTTACTGAGTTCAACGAGTTTAAAATTTCTACGCGCAAGAAAATCTTTCATTGATTTCAACTGTTGGGTTGTCAGCGTCAAGGTAAATTCTTCCTTAGCTTCCAGAATGAATGACACACTATTTTTTAATATCTCACCCGTTGCTTTGGGATGTATACCTCTGCTTATCGTGTATGCCATTTCAGGACCATCAGCCAGCGTTTCAGGAAAATCCAGAGAAAGCGCAAGATAAACAATTCGTTTATCTGATTTATTCGTTATTTTAAATTCCAAGCTTTCCAGCCAATCCTCTATTTGTCCGCCCCCTTTTTCAGTTAGCGCATTAGCACTAAACTTCTGATGTAAAATAAGCTCAGTGTTTTTAACACGGAGATTACTTACTTCAAACGGTTCCTTTGAATATTTATATTTTTCAATCACCTTCTCATCAGATTGTTGCAAGGATAGAGACGGGGAGGCTTGCGTAACCGTTTTATAGCTCCCTAAAAAAAATCCGAGTAAAGACGCTCCAAGGCAAACTGCTACCAATACAAATTTCTCGCTAACCCGTTTGATTTTGAGATTGCTCATGTTCTCCTCCTGCATTTTAGAAATCGAAAGGTTGTGCGTAAGGATGCGCTCAGCATATGCCTCCGCCTTTCGCACTTCAATACCAAAGGTAACGGCGTCGGAATTTATTCTCGCTTGATACACTTTTTTTTCGCCTACCTGTCGCAAGGCTTGATTAAACAGCCACGACAGACGCGGTAGAGGTTGCCCGGCGTTTTAATGGCGTAAATTTTGCCTTCTTCAATCCACCCATAAATAGTTTTCTTACTGACCCGCAGAAAATCTGCGGCTTCATTGATTTTGAACAGGTTTATTTCTTTTTTGCACAGCGGACACTTTTCTCCTTCACGTTGATTTAGCAGCACGTTTTATCTCCCATTTTCGCTTACACCCCGAAAGCAGTTGTTTATCGTGAATGCAACTTTATTCAACATCTTTCACCGTCTCTTGGCGGAAGAAGCCGTCTCTTGGCGGAAGAAGCCGTCTCTTGGCGGCTTCGCAAACTTTGCGCTCTCCAACAATGTATGGCTTGCCTGATAAAACCATACCGAACGTGAATCTCAGTCTTTCCCCTAAAGCAACTGAGTGGCGTGATGAGAACGCTTTGAAGTTGCAGCAATGATACGGCGATGAGCTATCCATTGACAAGCGCCAGCTACTCAAGGGTGAAAAAGGGTGCAATTAAAAGTGGGGCGGGCTTTGGCGTGCGGTAACTTTACGGTTATCGCTTTGGCGTTAGCAACAAAACCCTAAAGGGGCAATGAAGTTAAGCGGCGCGGATATAGCGCCGGTTGTCTAAGGCAGTCTTGGTCGAAGACCCTTTGAAATTTCGAGGACGGATTTTTCTAAATCGGCGCAGACTCGACAGTCTGCGCTACAGTTTTTCTTAACTTCATGCCATTGATCTAAAGGGCATCGAATCATTCAATCCGTTTGCAGCAAACTAAAAACCGCGACCAGTCGCCGCACTCCAAATCAGGCGGCTTGCTTCACGGCGCGAACAGGGCGTCAATAACTCGGTCATGGCGAAATCCGAGTCGCGCTTTTAATCGCACTTCCATGAAAACAAAAACCGTTCAGTACGCCTAACTTTTCAGGCGCACCGAACGGTTCCACTTAACCGTCATTTAAGCAGGCTCAGGCTAACGCTTTTGCTCGACTTCGCCCCCGCCGTTACATTGGCAGGTATTGTTAAGCGTGTTGCGGTCGGTGATCGTGCAGGGCGTTGTGGCGTGCGGCAATTGCAAAGAAGCGGTGCCGCGATGCGTCGCCTTATCTACCGTCGCCACTACTTTGCGGTCGCCCGGATTGTGATTCAAAGAGATAAGCTGACCGCGTTTCTTGATGGTTCCGGTTCCCGTAAAGGTCGCGCCGTTGCAGCAGTATTGATACTCGCCGGTGGTCGAGTTGATCAACAGGACATTGCCCGACACCGAATCATCCTGCAAACAGACATCGTAAACGATAGCGCCCGCAGGCCAGTTGACGATAAGCGCGCGTTGAGTTGGCGACAGGTCGGTGAAATCAGGGTTGGCTTGCAAATCTGCCGAAGTCAACAATGCCAGTTGCACTTCGGGAGACGCGCCGCCGCTTACGGCTGCCGGTGTGGGACGGGTTTGACCTTCTTCCGACAGTCCGCGATAAATGAAATACGCCAGGCTCTTGGATTCATCAGGGGCGAGGGTGAATTGAAAAACAAACGCCGGCGAGTCATCCTCATTCCCTCCCCAGCCGTTGGTGAACGGATTATTAAAATAATTGCCCACGCTGATAAATGCTGTATCATCGGCAGCGCGGAAAATATGTCCGACAGGCGGATCGATTGCCAGCCCCAGAGGATCGAGGCTTGGATTTTCAATCGTCACCCCCCAGGTATCGTCGGTCGTGATATTCAAATCACCCGATGAAGAACCGGCTATCGTGGTCTCCTCATCCGAACCCAGGTCGCCTCCCCAAGCCACAGATACTTTCTGCGGTGAGCCGGTGATGTTGGTAAAAGTATCAATATAGCGGATGTAATCGGTTCCCGTCGGCGCGTAAATGGCGCGACTGACCGAAACATAAACCCCGCCCGCCGGCGCAGCTACGGTTGACAAACGAGTATATTGACGCAACGGCTTGCCCTTGGTTAAAGCCCCGCGTTCTTCTGTGACACAATCGCAACCGCCGGTGCCAACCAACGCCGGACTCAAGGTTGACCAGCGGCGTCCCTCATCCCATTGCAGATTAAAATCACAAAGTTCTTCGTCATCAACCAGAATATTATCACTGAGGTCTTGTACGCGAACCCGCAATGAACCATAGCCGTCAAAAGCATCATCGCTGCCGTCTTCAACAGCCCCGTTGTCCGGGCAAGGATCATCCGTGTTATCGTGAACATCCCACACATTGCCATTCGCCGAAAAAATTTCGGTTATTGCCCATGTGCGAGGCGACCAAATTGAAGTTCCTAAAAATAGACTGATTGTCAGTGCAATACAAAGTTTTCGTAACATCTTCGGTTTCATCTTAGTATCTCCTTCATAAATTTATCGGGTAGGTTGGTATCGCAAATCGTTTTGTTGATTTTGCTTTCTCAAAGGTGGATAAAAAGTCTGTGGCGCATGAAGTAAAAAAGGAACGGATTACTTTGGGATAGGACCCTGATCATCAATTCATTTAAATTTTTTCAGGTATTTTGAAAACCCCATAAAGGTCATTTATGCCTGCAACTTTTCCTGGAGAGCTTTGCAAGTTTACGAAGTGAGAGAAAAAGCGTCAAGAACAAACCCACATCAGTCAGATTTTTTCAGATAAAATTAATGAAAAAAAATTTCACGCCATCCAAATGATCAGGCAATTGCTGAATTTAACGCTTTGCGCCTGACAACGATTTCACCATTCAATATAATCAAATCGCCGTTCTAAAACGGCTTCAATAATTTTCGGAGTCTTCAATGAGTCATATTTCAGAGAGCAATGTAAAAAAAATCACCGCGCCGCATATTCGTTCGCGCAAAGGCGGCACGCCGATTGTCGCCATCACCGCTTATGATTACCCGTCGGCGCGACTCGTCGATGAAGCGGGTTGCGATTTTATTCTCGTCGGCGACAGCCTGGCGCAAACCGTACTCGGTTATGATTCGACGTTGCCGGTCACCCTTGATGAAATGATTGCCGCATCACGCGCTGTCAAACGCGGTACGCGCCGCGCTCTCATCGTTGGCGATATGCCTTTCGGTTACTATCAGGACAGTGAAAAACGCGCCGTCGAATCGGCGATTCGCTTTGTCAAAGAAGGCGGCGCAGAAGCGGTTAAAATCGAAGGCGGCACCCGTCGCGCCCACCTCGTCAAAGCCATCGTCGATGCCGAAATTCCGGTGATGGGTCACATCGGGCTGACGCCGCAATCTTTGCTTAGAATGGGCGGGTATAAAGTGCAGGGCAAAACTCTGGATGCCGCCCGCGAATTGATTGAAGATGCCCTCGCGCTGGAACGCGCGGGCGCATTCGCCATTGTCCTTGAAGGCATTCCCAAAGAGATTTCCCGCATCATCACAGACCGCCTGCACATCCCCACCATCGGCATCGGCGCGGGCGTCGATTGCGATGGACAGATTCTGGTCTTTACGGATGTCATCGGATTGACTTTCGGGCACACGGCAAAATTCGTGCGGCAGTACGCCGATGTCAAAAGCGTCATTGGCGAGGCATTGAAACAATACGCCGACGATGTGACCGCCAGACGTTTCCCTGCCGACGCCGAAAGCTATCACCTTCCCGAAGGCGCGCAGGTCAATGTCATCGAAGAAGAACACACGGAATCCATGCCACCGCTTGGACCCATTAATTGATTTTGTCGGTAGTCTGTATTCGGTAGCCCGTAGCAATCAAAATATCGTTGCTACGGACTACTGACTACCGACTACCGACTACTAACTTATGGAAATCATCAACCGCGTAAACAGAATGTCATCCGTGGCGCGTGACCTTCGCGCGCAAGGAAAAATTATCGGGCTTGTGCCGACAATGGGCGCACTGCACGAAGGTCATTTGTCACTGATGGCAAAAGCCCGCGAGATGTCGGATGTGTTAATCGCTTCGGTTTTCGTCAATCCCACACAATTCGGACCCAAAGAAGATTTGTCGCGTTACCCGCGTGATCTGGCGCGTGATGCGGAATTGGCTTTTACCAAAGGCGTTGATTTCATCTTTGCGCCAACCCCTGAAGAGATGTACCCGAACGGCTTCGCAACCTATGTGACAGTCGAAAGGTTGAGCGAAAAACTCGAAGGCGCATCGCGTCCCGGTCATTTTCGCGGCGTCGCTACGGTGGTCAATAAACTCTTCAACATCGTGCAACCGCATTTCGCTTTTTTCGGGCGCAAAGACGCGCAACAGGTCATCGTTTTGAAACGCATGGTGAGAGATTTGGCGATGAATGTCGAAATCGTCGTCGGCGTGACGGTACGCGAAGAAGATGGTCTCGCGCTTTCGTCGCGCAATGTCTATCTGTCGAGCGAAGAGCGCAAAGCCGCAACCGTATTGCGTCGCGCGATGGAAAAATGCCGACAGATGTACAATAGCGGCGAAAGAGATTGCGGACGGCTGGCGTCGGCAATGAAAGCCATCATCGAAGCGGAACCGTTGGCGCGTCTCGATTACGTCGCCATTACCGACATCAATCATCTGGAACCGCTGGCAACCATTCCCCACATCAGCCCGACACTGGTATCGGGGGCAATCTTTATCGGCTCAACCCGCCTGATTGATAACATCGTTTTAAACGGCGAGCTTTAACTGAGCACGAATGCAACTTCCAAATTGATGATGTAATCCACCGGCACACCTTTACTCATTGCCGGTTTGAATTGTAAAACCTTGACGACGTGAATCGCTTCTTCGGTTAAACCATCGGGCAAGGCATTCATTACTTTCACATCCTTTACTGCGCCATCTGCGCCGACCATCACTTGCAAACGAACAACTCCGTTGACGCGATTGCTGCGTGCCAGTTCAGAGTATCGCGGGCGCAGCGAATTTAACGGTCTGGGCTTTGATTCAACCTGTGGATTGGCAATCCCCGTGGGTTTTGGTGAAATGTTTGCCGGTGGCAAAGGATAATTTTTCCAGTTCGTGCCATCGGCGAAGCGAACTCCAACGACCGACACCTTAAAATTCACGGGGCTGCCGCTCGTTGCCATGAACTTGATTTGAAATAGCTGTTCGCTTTTCGCTTCGATTGCCAGCGTATTCGGATAAACGAAAAACACCTGTTGGCTGACGCTGTCCGTAAATTGCAAACCGCAGCCGGTGATTTTCTTATCGCTTTGATTGCGAAGCGATAGCGCAAACTGCATCACGTAATCGGTAGCGAAAACTGCTGCCACATCGCTTGCCATTACCTGTGTGGCATCGCGTGGCGTGGCTTTCACTTTGGCGTCGACGATTACCAATGCCGCGTCATCGCTATTAATAAACCCAAGCGGCATCTCCGCAGCATTTTGCAGTTTCGGATAAATATCAATTTTTTCCTGCACGCTGACAATCGGCGGCGCTGTAGTTTCGAGGGTTTCGACCTTTGATTGACCGGCAGTTTGCGCCAGCGTCAACATTTGAAAAATCTGTAAACCTAAAACGATAAAAATAATCTCTTTCAAATACGACCATCTTCCATCCATAAATCTCTCCATTCCAATTGTATCAATTGTGGTTTATGGATGAACGGTTTCAAGTATTTTTCTTGTTATTGATTATTAAATTGAGGCTATTGATCGGCGGTAAAAAGAATGTATCGTCCTTCACTGGACGCCGTTTCCCAAAAGATTCTCAGATTTTCAAAATAACTCCAGCTATATTCAAAATCTTGTTCATCAACCAACGCACCATATTTTTCAGGGTCAATTTTGAAATACGATTTACGAAATTGCTGTTTGCTGATTTTACTTATTGCCTTCGCCACATCTTGAACTTGAGGTGGCGTTTTCAAAATCATTAAATAGTCAGGCTTCGTGTAAAGCCTTTCTCCGCCAAGTATCAGGTGATTGAACGGATATTGTCCGTTCTCCCAAGTCAGGTCACCATCAGTAAGTGTTCGATGAATTGCATCCCAAGCTTTATCGGTTTCTATTAGCCAATGAGGATATTCATTGAAATACTTTTCTTCTAATACTTCGCGGATAAAGTCCAATCGTGGTGATTCACGTTTAATAGATTTGATCGTTTTGACTGTTGGTTCATCGATGGAAAAATGAACACCTAAGCAACTCACTTTGTCCTCCAACGCTTGACTTACAGTTCAATCGTCATAGATTAGCCGAGAGATAATAATTATCGCTTGGCGTTTACAAATTCCCTTTGCGAAATTCATCCGCGAGATAATCACAAGCGCGCCAGGCGAGCGCGATAATCGTCAGCGTCACATTTTTTTCCGGCAATGAAACGAATGAACTGCCATCAACGACGAAAAGATTTTTTACATCGTGCGTCTGACAAAAGCGATTCAACACCGAATCGCCTTTATCATCGCCCATCCGCGCAGTGCCGACCTCGTGCGTCGCATCGCCGGGCGGCGGGGGCGGGTTTTTTCTGTACGGAAAAACTTCGGCTCCGGCGGCGCGTAAAATTTCTTCGGCGGCATCGTACATCAAATCTGCCATCTTCAAATCATTGTCGCCCCACCTGGCGTGAAACCGGAGTTGCGGAATCCCATAACGGTCTTGCAAACCATTCGAGTCAATCTCGCAATAATTATTGAAATCCGCCAGACATTCGCCAAATCCGGCGACGCCGACAATCGCAGGATAAATATCGCGCACCTGCTCTTTTAACCCCGCGCCAAACCCTGCAAAACGACGCGCATATCCGGGAAACATCGACGACCCGCTCGACGGTTGATAATGCCAGCCGCGCAGCACAGGCATTTTCCTGCCGCCTTTGATATTGGCAAAACGCGGAATATAACAATGCCCGCCGCCCGCGCCATCATCATTGGTCACCGCTTTACGTTTGAGTTGCGGCAACCATCCGCTGACAAAACCTGATTTGATGTTGTCCATCAAATAATGACCAAGCGCGCCTGAACTGTTCGCCAGTCCCTGTGGCTGTTCAGCAGTTTTTGAGTTCAACAGGATGCGCGTCGATTCCATCGCCCCTGCGCCAAGCACAACGGTTTTGGCATAGACTTCGTACTCCTGTTTATTTTTGGTGTTGATGTAAGCGACGCCTCTTGCTTTGTTGGTTTTCGGGTCAACGAGCACACGGAAGGCGGCGGCGTGAGTCTGCAATTTGAAATTCTTTTTGCCGAGAAGCCTGGGAATAATCGCATCGAGCGTGCAGAACCTTGATGAAGTTTCGCACCCTCTGTCACACCCCGCGCAGTAATGACAAGCTGCCCGACCCTCGTAATTTTTCGTGAGCACCGCCGCGCGCATCCCAATAACCGGAATGCCGATTTTCTCGCCGCCTTTTTTGAGTAACACTTCACCGCAACGCATTGGTGGTGGCGTCATATATTCGCCATCGGGAAGCACCGCCAGATTTTCGCGTGACCCATAAACGCCCATCAACTTTTCGGCGCGTGTGTAGTAAGGCGCAAGGTCGCTGTATGAAATAGGCCAGTCTTTGCCGTAACCGTCCTGCTGTGATTGCGGTTTGAAATCGGCTTCGCTAAGTCGCAGGCTCACGCGCCCCCAGGTATTGGTGCGCCCGCCGACCGCGTGTATGCGCGTCCAGTGAAAGTCCGTGCCCTCGGCTGTGGCATAGCGGTCAATGCGCGGATTGACGTAAAGATGTTCGGTGTAGGCATTGATTTTCCAAAGCCCCGCATACTGTCCGGGTTTTCCCATGCCGCGATAGGGCATCTCGTAAGGGAATTTGTGCGATGTGGAATAAATTTTTGTGACATCCCATTTGTCGCCGATTTCCAGCAATAAGACATTGAGTCCCCGGTTGACTAAAACATAGGCAGCGATGCCGCCGGCTGCGCCGCTGCCAACAACGATTGCATCATAGATTGGTTGTTTGCTCATCAATGGCTCTTTGATAAAAGCTGAGTAAACCTGATTAACGATTAATCGAACAGATTTTACATTCCACTGGATTTTTTGTTGTAGATAAAATGCCGCGCGTGCAAAGGTCGGACAAATCACTTAACTGACCGGCAATTCAATCACGAACCGCGCGCCACGCGGCTCGTTGTCTTCGGCGCGAATGCGACCTTTATGGTCGGTGATGATATGACTGACGATTGCCAAGCCCAATCCCGTGCCGCGTGTGCGCGTCGAAAATTTCGGCAGAAACAATTTATCTCTATCTGTTGAACGAATGCCATGCCCGGTGTCGGAAACCACCAGTTGGGCGATTTCTCTTTCTTTGTCCAGGCGCGTTTCAATCTTGATGAGTTTTTCAAAATGCCCGTTTCGTTTTGCGCCGTTGGTTTTCTCATCACCTGAATCAATCGCCTCGATGGCATTATCAATCAAATTCACCATCACCCGTTTGATTTGTTCGGGGTCAATTCTGAGCGTCGGCAAATCCTGAGCCAGGTCGCATTCAATACGAATATCCTGCAAGCGTTCGGCGTACAAACTCACCGCATCGTTAATCACCGCATTCAACGACGCCTCGACGGGCTTGGCTTCCGGTAAGCGCGCAAAGCGCGAGAATTCATCAACCATGCGCTGCAAGGCTTCGACTTCACGCACAATCGTCGAAGTGCCTTCGCGCACCACTTCATCAAATCGCGGTTCGCTCACTGTGCCAATGTGGCGTTGATAATTTCGCATGATGCGTTCGGCGGAAAGCTGAATCGGAGTGAGCGGATTTTTAATTTCGTGAGCCATACGCCGGGCAACTTCGCTCCAGGCGGCGGCGCGTTCGGCTTGAATCAGATTCGTCAGGTCTTCGATGACGATGACCCAGCCTTCGATTGCGCCTTTGGTTTGCCTAAGCGCGATGGCAGTGGTTGCCGTGTAAAGCGCGCTGCCATCACGGCGTTTAAATTCAATTTCGGTTTGGGCGATTTCACTGCGCCAGGCGCGGCGACAGAGTTTTGCGAGTTCTTCGCCCTGTTCGCTAATTTGCGAAATCGGGATGCCGATTTCCGGTTTTTTATCGAGCGCCAACATCCGCATCGCCGTTTCATTAACCGTTGCAATGCCGGTTTTGGCGTCGGTTGAAATGACGCCGGTTGATAAAGATTCGAGCACGGTTTCAATGTAACGGCGGCGGTCTTCGAGCGTCTGATTGGTGCGTTGCAACTCCTGGGCAGCGCATTCGAGTTGCTGGCGATTTTCGGCAAGCATGCGCGACATCTGATTGAATGAACTGACGAGCGCCGCGAGTTCATCTTCGGCAACGGTTTCCACAGGACGGGCAAAATCGCCGTGCGCCACGCGCTCTGTCGCTTCCGCGAGCGCCTGAATCGGCACGGTCAAACTGCGCGCAAAATAGAGCGCCAGCCAACTTGCCGAAAACACCAGAAGCAAGGCAACCGCCGCGAGCAATAGCGTGTAGTTGGCTTTGATGCGCCGGACTTTTTCTTTCAGCGCCGAAAAATCGCGATTATGTTCGGAAATGCTCAGGGTGCGCCGGGCAATCTCCGAAGGAAATTTTCGCGCAACGATTAACATTCGCCGGTTGTCTGTTTCATCGAGGCGCATCCCGGCTACGAAAAACACTTCGCCCGATTCCGAAATCTCTTCGCGGTCGGTCAGGTTATCGGTTTTAGTAACCAGCCGGTGTTCAGCTTTATTGAGGCTGCGCGCAACTTTGATTTGCACTTCGCTGTCATCACCGAAAACGGTGATTTTCTGTTCAGGAGTAATCAGTCGGATTAACGCGACATTATAAATCAGCAACTCCTGTTTGAGCTGATTTTCAAACTCGGCATCGGAAAAGTCATTGCGCGCGGCAAGCGACAGCGAACGAATCATCATTCGCAAATCGTTGGTTAAATCCAGTTCTTCTTTCTGGTAATAGGCTTCCTGAAGAAATTTCGCATCATCAACCATCTGTCGCGCCGGGTCGCCAAACCAGCGGTCAACGCTGCGATTCAAAAGTCCATAAGCAAAGAAAAACATCAACACCACGGGCAACAATGAAAGCGCAATGGAATAGAAGACCAACCGAGCTTTGAATCGCGAACCAACAACTCCGGCGCGACGTTCGCGTTCGAGTTTGATGATGTTTCTCAGCAGGATAAAGAGCAGCGTGATGAAAGCAATGAAATTGAGCGTTGAAAGCGCGTAAAGCAGAAGCGTTTCGCCAGCGGTTTCCGGCGCAAAAAACGGGGAGAGATTAAACCCGCCCTGCGCCACGAGCGACAACATCAACAGCAATAATACACACGCCAACACAATAATTTTATTGGCGCGTTTGCTTCTGCGTCGTCCGACCTCAGTCGGTGTGAGTTGTGTTTCTTGCTGTTCGCTCAATTGAAAAGTGCCCCCGCACTCCGGGTAGTTGACAATTGCCATTTTATCAAAGGCTTTTTATGCGACAAAACTTTTTGCAAGTGTAACAGGAAAACCGAACCATTCTATCTGCTTCTTTGCCATATCGGTTTTCGCTTCTCTATAATGCCTTTTTGTTGTTTTGGAGAATGTCATGCCGATAACCAGAGAAGATGTTTTAAAGATTGCCGAACTGAGCCGCCTGGAACTGACTAACGATGAAGTCGAAGCCTTTACCGTTCAACTCGGTTCGATTCTCGAACACATAGACAAGCTCAATGAACTGGACACCACAGACATTGAACCAATGTCCCATAATGTGATGAGTGGCGACAGCAATGCGGCGCTGCGCAATGACCTCGTTCGTCCGAGTCTCGGTCAGCAAATCGCTACTGCGAATGCGCCCGACGCCGAAGATGGATATTTTAAAGTGCCGAAAGTAATTTAATGCCAATGTGTGTTTTGTGCTTGGTGCTTGGTACTTTGTGCTTCGTGTTTTGTCGTTGGTGCTGTCAATAAATGGATATTGCCTAACGCCTTGAAACCGAGAGCCAAGCACAAAGTACCAAGCACCAAGCACATTTTTCATGGAGAAGATTTTGTCATTAAAAGACCAATCAATTAAAGCGACGCGGGAGCGTCTCGCGAATCAAGCAATCACGGCGACCGAGCTATGCAAAGTCGCAATTGAGCGACAGGAAAAACTTGCAAACCTCAACGCCTTCATTACCACAACGCCCGACTATGCGCTGGAACGCGCCGCGCAAATTGATCGCGCCGCCCGGCAAGGCGACGACCTGCCCGCGCTTGCCGGAACCATTCTCGCCGTCAAAGACAATATGGTGATGCGCGGCATTCGCACTACTGCGGGTTCAAAAATTTTGCACAACTACATCCCGCCTTACACAGCAACTGCGATTGAACGATTGGAACAAGCCGGAGCGATTATCATTGGCAAAACCAACTGCGATGAATTCGCGATGGGGTCATCGAATGAGAATTCAGCTTATGGCGCGGTGAAAAATCCCTGGAATACCGAATACGTTCCCGGCGGCTCATCGGGCGGGTCGGCAGTGGCGGTCGCCGCAGAGATAACGATGGCGTCGCTTGGTTCCGATACCGGCGGCTCGATTCGCCAGCCTGCGAGTTTTTGCGGCGTCGTCGGACTCAAAACCACTTACGGGCGGGTGTCGCGTTATGGACTGATTGCTTTCGGCTCATCGCTTGACCAGATTGGCCCCTTCGCCAATTCCGTCGAAGATGCCGCGCAGGTTTTACAGGTGATGGCAGGGCACGATGCCAAAGACGCGACCTCAAGCGCCGCTACAGTTGATGATTACCTTGCGGCGCTTGAAGGCGACGTGAAAGGGTTGCGCGTCGGCGTTCCCCGCGAATATTACGGCGAAGGGTTGGACAGCGAAGTGAAAACCAGCGTCGAAGCGGCGATTCAAAAATTTGCCGAACTCGGCGCAGAGATTGTTGAAATCTCTTTGCCGAATTCCGAGTACGCCGTGCCGGTTTATTATTTGATTGCGACCGCCGAAGCCAGTTCAAACCTGGCGCGTTTTGATGGCGTGCGCTATGGCTTTCGCGCCGAAGAAACGCACACGCTCAAAGAGATGTACAACCGCACACGCGACGAAGGATTCGGCGCAGAAGTAAAGCGGCGCATCATGCTTGGCACCTATGCGCTTTCAGCCGGATATTACGACGCTTACTATGGCAAAGCGCAAAAGGTTCGCTCATTGCTTGCGCAAAATTTCCGCGATGCTTTTGCAAAATGCGATGTGATTGCCACACCGACCGCGCCGACGCCGCCGTTTAAATTAGGCGAAAAAACCGATGACCCGCTGGCGATGTACTTGTCGGACATTTACACCATCACGGTGAACCTGGCAGGCGTTCCGGCAATCGTTTTGCCATCGGGACTTTCATCGCAAGGCTTGCCAATCGGCGTTCAACTCATCGGCAATCATTTCCATGAAGCGCGACTACTAAGAGCCGCGCATAACCTGGAACAGGCTATAGGATTTGATTCCAAGCCTTCGCTACTTGAAGGACCATAATTATTTTTATGCGATAGCAATGCGACTTTAGGGATTGCTATCGCGCTTAATTTTCCAAACTACATCCTTGAAAAATAATCAGTCGTCTCAACCCTCATCTCCGCCTTTCGGCGTAACCGATTTGCTGTTGCTGCTCACGGCGCTCATCTGGGGCGTCAATTATCCGCTGATTAAATTCGCGCTCGAAGATTTTTTGCCGCTTGCCTTCAGCGCGCCGCGTTTTCTGGTCGCCTCGCTTTGTATGGCGGCGGCGCTCGCGTTCTCCAAGCAAGGATTTAAAGTCCAGCCGCGCCACCTCTTTCCGATGTTTCTTTTCGGGCTGTCATCAGCAGCCATCAATCAATCGCTGGTCACCATCGGCATGACTTACACCAATGCAGGGAACGCAGCGTTGATACTCGGCACTTCGCCGATTTTCACAGCGGTTATCAGCCGGTTTAGAAAACACGAACATTTCACTTCGCGCGCGGTCATCGGCTTGGGCGTTGCTTTCACAGGTTTGGCATTAATTATTCTGGCAGGAGGCAAAGCCATTCATTTTGCCGGAAGTCTGCGAGGCGATTTGATGCTACTTTTGGCAGCGGCATTCTGGGCGACTTACACCATCGGCACCAGCCATTTCGCGCACATCTATGGCTCTCTGAAAACCGCAACCATTATGATGTTGCTCGGCACCCCTGCGCTCTGGTTAGTGAGCGCGCCGATGCTTGCCAGGCAGAACTGGGCAGCCGTCAGAATGATTTCCTGGGTTGGCTTGATTGCAAGCGGCGTGCTTTCCATCGCCCTCTGTTTTATCTTGTGGAATCATTGCGTAAAAAAAATCGGCGCGACCCGCTCGGCAATTTATTCAAACATTCAGCCGGTGTTTGCCATGCTTGCCGCCTATCCGATGATTGGCGAAATTCCGAACTGGGGACAGGTGATTGGCGCGGGGGTGGTTTTTGCAGGTATTTATCTGGTGCGTAGCGGCACGATTGCCCACAACCGAGCCGAAGTGATTGAACAAGAGGAAGAAGAGATCAGCCTGGGATTGGGAAAGAGTTAGTTTTGAGTTTTCAGTTGATTGATAAAAATCTTTCAACTCAAAACTGAAAACTCAAAACTGAAAACCGATGAATCAAATTAACGCAATTCCTGAAGCTGGCGCACCCGTTCTTTAAAAGTCTTCACATAGAGCGCGATTTCCTGTTCAGTGAAATTCGCCGAGCGAAACGCATCACGCCACTGCTCATCCGTGAGTTGCGCAAGCAAGTTGCCGACCCAGCGGGCGCTTTCAACCTTCACGCCTTTGAAAATTTCCTGACAGCGTTTGCGTTTGCTGTAAAGCATCACCTCGCCGTTTTGGGTTCCGGTGATGAACGGTTCAGCGGCAAAAGCCACGGGGTGGCCTTTGGCATTTTCATAATTAATGGCGCGGTCGGCGGGAAAATCTTTAAACAAGCCAATGTCATTAAACCCCGAACCGGTGTTGCCAAGCGATGCGCCAACGTCTGAAACATAATAAATCATTTTATTCGGGTCGCCTGTTTTTTTACTTGGACGCACAATTTTGTTATTCAAATCTTTCAAGTCCCAGTTTTTGATAAGCGCGGTGACCACTTTCAATCCTTCAAATTCGCGTTTGCCTAAAAAAGGATTAGCGTCCCACGCCCAGCGACCTTCGGATTTAAACCCATCATCATCGCGTTCAAAACGGACATCGCCAATATCAAACCCGCCGCGCCCTTCGATGTGCGCCCGTTTAACGAAATAGTCCTGGTCTGCGTGATAGCCGATTGCCCATATAATGCGTGAGGCGGCGACTTCGGCGCGCACTTCGGGACCAAATTTGACGACCCATTTGCGACCCAGGTTATCTTCGACATCCATCTTTTCCGAGGTGCCGGTGGTGCGGCGTTGAATGAATTTAAAAGTGGTCGCCAGTTCCGGCGCGCCCTCTTTACCGCCCGGTCCGTAATATAAATCCCGCGCTGTGATGTCGGCAGGTTTTTCCCACATCACATGGGTTTTTGCAGTCGATGACGGCTCATCCTTGTCTTTCTTTTTCTCTTTATCTTTTTTATCCGCAGCCTTTTCGTCTTTCGATTTTTGCACTAAGGAAGTGTCGGAGAATGCCGGCATCACAGGTATAAATAAACTTACAAGAATGAAAAATAGCAACAACTTTTTCATGATGATTTCAAGGTCTCCTGTTTCGTAATAATAAGCTTGAGTTTTGGAAGATAGACGATTGCTTGTCCAATAAATGCTCTCACGGGGGATAAAAAAATCGGGGGTATTGAACCCCTGCTGTAACGCCGTCCTTTAAACAAAAATTAGACCGCGTTACCAGCAGGGGCATCAATGCTGGTCGGTTTGGATATTTGTTTCCCGACAGTTTGCTAAGTTAAAACGCGTTCAGAATTTTGTAATACTGATGTCCTGTTCGCCTTCTTCCTTAAACTTCTGGAAGAAGTAAATTCCCCAGCAAACCAGAGAAACCAGGAAAATACCCAGAGCAGTGTAAAGCCTGCCGTAGCCTTCGCCTGCGGTGTACATGTACTGATACAGGAAATAGCCACCAACAAGCAGCGAAATCAGTCCAACTAACATAAGCACATTTTTCATGGCTCCCTCCTTATTCGGTTAACAAAGAAACAAGCCAAAAACTTCCGCATTTTTAAATGCGGCTCCTGAAACTGACTGCGAGGCGATTATAACTCAACTCACAAAATTAGTGTAAGCCTGATTCTGCGCTTTGACAATTCTCGATTTTTCTTTAACGCCTCAGCAAAGATGCCGTGCGCCCCGATTGAATCAACTCACTTGCCGATTCAAAAACCGCCTCGGTGGTGACCCGCGAAGGCGACGACGAAACCAATACACGATAATCCGAATCTTCGGCATATGCCGAAGGCGAATCGGCAATTTCAATAACCGGCGCATCAAAATCCGCCGCCAGTTTGGCTACCCCACGATCATCGGTAATCACCAAACTTGAACGCGCGATGACTGCCGCAAATTGCATCGCGGTCGGTGAATTCAAAGAAACGGCTTTCGGCGGCAAAACGCTTTTCATCTCTTTCGTAAAATCATTGGTAAAAGGTTCATCCAAAATAACCATTCGCGCTTTGAAGTTATGATAAAGGCGATGCGCGGTTTCGGTGAATTTTTCAAAATCCCAGGCATCCGCGCCGCCCGCAAGCGAGGTATAGCACACCACAATCGGTTCGCCGTGCCGGGTCTCTTTGCGAAACACCGAATCTTCAAATCGCAAACTCTCTTCATTGGAAACCGGCAGCGAAAATTTCGTATCGATTTGTTTGATGCCGATTTTTTTGAGTGCGCTGGCACATTCATCAAGATGATCAGCCGTCGTTGAACTTTCGCGTTTGATAAATAAATCCAGCACGTTGGAAAGTCGCGCAGGGGTAATATGGCGGGTGCGCCAACTGAGTCTGGAAGCGATTTGGGTTTCCAGTCTCGGTGAAAAATCTATCGCCCAATCAAATTGACGACGGGTTTTGGTCATCAGGCGAATCAGCCGTTTCATTGCCCCGCCATAACTTTGCTCGTTCGGTTTGATAATTCCGAGGTCGATGGTTTCATCAACCATCTGAGTTTCACCGAGTAAATCACTGATGCCGCTATTTGACGCCACCGAAATCAATGCCTGCGGGTATCTGGCTCTCAGCGCCCGAATCGCCGGTAACATCAAAAGCGATTTGCCGAAAGGCACGACATCGACAACTAAAATTGCTCGCGGGTCATTTGCCATCACCTAGATTATAACGACCTGCCAGGCGCTCAGTCACCGCTCATTTGTCATTCAAGGCTATTTCACGATTTCAAAATCAACCCATTGCGTAGCGGTGCGATACTTCTCTTTGGCGAGTTTATCGGTAACCAGCACCTGCAAAACATACTCACCGACATCAAGCTTCGTAAAATTCAAACGTCCGCCGGTCAATATCCGCTTCAAATCCTGGCTCGGGTCAATATCGAGCATAGCGGGATGCCCTCTGTAAATCGCCGTGCCGTCTTTCCACAAAATGACTTGCGCTTCGATTTGTGGCTGGCGCGTTTTATCATCCAACCTGGCATTGTAAATTAAAAACGAGTATGACAATTCCATGCTGTTTTCAAAGCGGCGCAAAGCCGGACCCCATTGCGGATGGTCTTCGGTTAAAACCTGCGCGCTTTCTTTCGCAAGCAATGCCGGGTCGGTGTTTGCAGCCGCAGCCCTGGCATTTGCGGCGCTGTACCCTTGCGCGGTTATTCCTGAAACTGTCAGTCGCCCTTTCTTGACATCCGGCACTTCGATGAATTGATTGGCGGAACCCAGCAGCCCGGAATTTTCGTCGCGTACAGCGACGCGCAGTTGATATGCGCCAGGCTTTTTCACCGGCAGAATGATTGAGTAAATCAACCCCTGTTTGGTGAAGCGCTCGAAATTCAACTGCGTTACTCCGATGGCATAGCTGCGCAGGAATTGGTCAATGGGCTTGCCATCATCTTTGAAGGTCACTGCGGCAATGTCTACCACCGCTTTTTTATTGCCATTGGCTTCCTCGGTGTATTTCAATGCGCGGGTGTCTATATGCAACAACGACCGCATAAAGTGCCCGATTTTTTCGTCATACCCGAAAAGCGAAGTCAGCCTGAGTGGCACATCTCCCGAAGCAAATGGTGAAATCAATGCCGAAACAATTCGTTGTTCGGGTGTGCGACTCGCCGGCTTTGCTTCAACGTCAGGAATGCCGTAAAACCCCGTGCGATAGCGCACCGATAAATCCGGGCGTTTCACTTTGATAGTCAGTTTATGAAAAGCCCTGCGACCGGCGACCGGTTTAAAGGTCGAATCCTGGGGAATGTAGCCCAGCAAGTAATAACCTTGCTGGTCTTCGAGCGCGCGCGTGACACCTTTGGTTAAATCATTTGAGTTACGCAGAAAAAAGCCGCCCGTTTGGTAAGCCAGATAATTTAAACCTTGCTGGGATTCAAAAAGTTTATCGTCGCGTTCCTGTAAACGATTGCTGACTTCCTGTTGCGAGAGTCCATTGAAATTGTCCGCGGCGGTCGGACCCGTCACCACCAGACCGCGCGCATCAATGGTGTAAACGACCACCGCCGCGCGATTGGCTAAATCGGTCAAACGGCGCATGGCTTCGACGACGCGAATATTATTTTCGCCTCTGGTAAACAAACTGATGCCATCCGAAAACAGAATCACCGATTTACGTCCGGGCAAATCGCGCAAACCGCGCACAATGAAATTCAATGCGCCAAGCGTTCCGACCGAAAAAATCTCTTCGCGAAACTGGTCAATATCACCGCTGCGGCGTTCGCGTTGCTCGTCATTTGCAGACCGCGTTCCGCGCGCTTCTCTTTCACGATTCAAGGTCTGCTGGGCTTGCTCTTCAGGCGTCTGTTCAATCGGCGCAAAAGCCGAAATGCCGCCCGCCCCGTTCATATTCCAGCGGACGCGCTCGATTGCCGCATAGAGTTGGCGTTTATCGGAAGTGAATTGTTGCAAAGCGCCCATACCCGCGCCCGTGCGAATGATGGCGACCAGATCGCCCGGTTGCATCTGCTGGTCAACGAATTTTTTCAACGTCTGGCGCACATGATGGGTGCTTTCAAAGGACAGGCTCAAATCATCAACCACCAGCGCAATCGTGCGTCCCACCTGTTCGGGGCGTAATCGTGTAGGCGGAATAATCGCTGCATTTTTATTGTCCGTTTTATTGCTTTCAATTTTTGCGGGGGCTTTGGTAGCGATTGCAACATAAGAAAAATTGGTTATCTGTTGTTTACGACCGTCTTCATAAATTTCAAAATCTTCGGGTTTGAGGTCATTGATATATTTACCATTTTTGTCGGTCACCACGGCGTCTACCTGCACCAGCGTGACGCCGAGTTTGACAACATCTTCCTGTTCAGCCGGATGAGTTTGAACCGGGGTCTTTTCACTCTGCGACGGTGGAGGATTATCTTTAGGTTTTTCGGTTTGCGGTTTGGCGAAGGTCGAAATCAAAAACAGCAGCGAAAGAGCAACAGATAGTAACGAACGTAATTTCATCAAAGCCTCCATGTGCAGGCAAGTTTACTTCATCTAATGAACACCCGGACGCTGCTTCACAAACTAAAATGGCGAAAGCTTGCGGGTTTATTCCGAATCATCGGAAATCCATTTTGTCAGTGCCGCCCGCTCAGGTGGTACGAACCTGACGATGTTCAACCTAAATTTACGGCGCGAAAGCCTGGTAGCCTTTTTTATAGTAGAGCGAAATGCGCCCCAATCCTTTCGGGGCGTTGATTTTGATTTTCACATCATGCCATTTATTGCCGCTCGATGTATCCGAGGGATAAAAGCCAATAGCATACTGCCGCCGCAACATAATTGCCATGCGTGTATAAAGGTCGCCCACTTCATTATCATCAGCCGGAAAGAAAGCGCGTCCGCCGGTGAGTTCAGCGAGATATTTCAAAGTGTATGAGCCTTCAATCATCGAACTGAAACCGACACAATAAATCTGCACATCGGCTTCCTTCAACATATTTTTCAACTCTTTGAGTGAATAGCGGCTGTTGTTTTCCAAGCCATCAGACAGCAACAGGAGAGCTTTTTTCGGATGGCGTCCCTGTTTGGCTTTTTCCGCCGCCAGATAGACCGCATCATATAGCGCCGTGCTACCTTTGGCTTTAACAAAGATGGTGCGGCTCAAAATTTCTTCGGGCATCATGGTGAAGTCCTGAACCAGTTGTGGCTTGTTATTAAAAGCTACGACGAAATATTCGTCATCATCGTGCGAGGTATAAAAGAATTTTTTCAGAACTTCAAATGAGCGGGTGGTTAAATTGCCCATCGAACCCGACACATCATAAATAATGCCCAGCGTAATCGGCGCATCTTCATCGGAAAACATGGCAATGTCCTGTTTTACATTGTTGTCATAAATCTCAAAATGTTCTTTATCCAATCCTGTGACAAACCGACCATACGGGTCAGTCACCGTCACAATGAGGCTCACGAGGTTTGCCTGCAAGCGGACTTTATCGTCCGGTTTTTGCGCGTCGGCAGGCTTTGTTGATTTTTGCGAACGGTCATCTGAAGGCGGCTGTTGCTGAAAAGGAAAACTGCATATCGGCAAGTTCAAGGCAATCAAGATAGACAGGAGAGATGGGGCGAGACCTTTTTTCATCAGTTCACCGGTAAAGCGAAAATATCCGTGTTATCCCATCTGCGTGCAGTCCGATTTACGATAGCCACATCATACGCTCGCCTGTTTCTATCTTCAACCGGGATAATGTCTCAAGGCTCAAATTTCGTTGAGCAAATTCAATACCTGCTCCGTATCGTTTAAATCTTTCAGCACCGCATCGGGCGCGCAGGCGCTCAGTTGTTCGACGCTGTGAACACCGGTGGCGACCGCAAGCACCTTTGCGCCGAAATGTCTGGCGCAAGCAATGTCGCGCGGCGTATCGCCGATGATAATGAATTGTTCGGGTGCTATCGCTAATCCGCTATGTTCGCTGAGACGCTCAGCGGCGATTGCCGGCAGGTGGTCGCGGTTTTCATCATCACTGCCAAACGCGCCACGCCCTTTAAAATAGTGCCAGATGTCAACGTGCCGGAGTTTGGCTTCGGCGAGGCTTTCAACATTGCCGGTGAGCAGACTGGGAAGAAATTTTTCCGCTTCGTTTTGAATGGCGTCGAGCAATTCGCGCACCCCTCGACAGAGATAAAAGACGGTGCCGGTTTCAGACAGACTATGGAGAATTTCAACCATGCGCTTTTCAATCAACGGCAAGCGTTCACGTATCACCTGCATCGTGATGCCTTCGCATTCCAACGCCTCGCGATAAATCGAAAGGTCTGTGCGCCCCGCGAAATCGACTTCGGCGATGCGCCCGCAGGTTCCGAAAATATCTGTGAGCATGCCGTGTATCAATCCGCGATACTCAGGACGGCGGGCGGCGCGAATCAACGTGCCGTCAATATCGAATAACAGCACACGCGGTAATGAATTTGCCGAGGTTGAATGATGCGGAATCAATGTTGAAAGGTGATGCGGATTGTCTTCTTTCATAAGTCGGTAAATGATTCTTTCGCTGAAAGAACATTCTGCCTGAGCATTTGGGCGAATCGCAAAGCGGGTTTTGGAATTAGCGTCGAGCACGGCGCAAATTAAAAGACGAAGCAATTCGTGAATCATTGCTTCGTCTTTTAATTCACTCTTGATTACGGACGAGCCGCTTGATTGATAGTGAAAGTTTTTCCGGCAATCGTTACGGTGCCGCTGCGCGACACGCGATTCGGATTTGCCAGGACGGTGTAACCGACGCTGCCGTTACCCGTACCGCTCGCACCGAAGTTGACGGTTATCCAACTCACATTACTCGCGGCTGTCCAACTGCAACCGGCGGTTGCTGTCACCGAAACGGCGCTGGATACCTGACCATAACTGACATTCTTGCTGGTCGGTGAAATTGCATAACTGCAAGATGGGGTTGCGCCCGATTGCGTGACTGTAAACGTCTGCCCGGCAATCGTCAGGGTTCCGGTGCGCGAACTCGTGCTGCTATTGGCGCTCACTGAAAAATTCACGATGCCACTGCCCGTACCGCCCGCGCCTGAGGTGATGCTGAGCCATCCGTCATTGCTCACGGCGGTCCAGTTACATCCCGATTGCGTGGTCACATTCACGCTGCTGCCGCCGCCGCTTGCGGTAAAACTTTGACTGGTCGGATTGATAGTGTAACTACAAGACGGCGTGCTTCCCGATTGCGATACGGTGAAAGTTTGACCGGCGATGGTCAACGTGCCGATTCGCGAACTGGTGCCGGGATTATTCGCCACCGTGAAATTCACAACCCCGGTTCCGCTGCCGCTCGCGCCCGAAGTAATTTGAATCCAACTGTCGTTACTTGTCGCTATCCAGTTACAACCTGCTTGTGTCGTCACCGTCGCGCTGCCACCGCCACCAGTTGCGGTAAAACTCTGGCTGGTGGGGTTGATTGAATAAGTACAACTGCCGCCGCTCGTACCCGCTTGATTAATGGCATGAATGCGTCCGCTGATGATGATGTCGGCGTGACGCGCTGCGCCGCTATTTGCCGATACGCTGTAACTGATTTTTCGGGTTCCGGTTCCGCTCGTGCTGGCAAATGACACCCACGCGGGAACGTTGGTAATCGTCCACGAACAGGCGCTTCCCGCATCAATTCTAAGTTGTAAAGAACCACCAGCCGTCGTGTAGTTAGCACTGATGGGAGTAAGCGCGGTGACGCAACCCGCACCGATTTGCGTTACCGTGAAGGTCTGCCCGGCAATCGTCAAAGTCCCGATGCGTTGCGTTGAACCGGGATTTGTCGAAACCGAATAATTCACCGTGCCATTGCCCGTGCCACTTGCGCCTGTGGTAATCGTGAGCCAGGAAGTGTTACTCGTTGCTGTCCAGCCACACGAAGCCGTAGTGACGACATTCACACTGCCGCTGCCGCTGCCTGCGCCAAACAATGCGGTCGTCGGCGTAATCGTATAAGTGCAACCACCGCCGCTTGCCGCGTCCTGCGTCACGGTAAAAGTCTGCCCAGCAATCGTCAGGGTTCCCGTGCGTTGATTGGTCGTGGCATTCGCCGCAACCGTGTAATTCACCGTCGCGCTGCCGCTACCGCTTCCCGCAGAAGTAATCGTAATGAACCCGTCATTGCTCACCGCCGTCCACGCGCATCCGCTTTGCGTGGTCAACGTGATGCTGCCGCTACCGCCGGTTGCCGGATAATTTTGACTGGTCGGGTTAATCGAATAACTGCAACTGCTGCCCGCCGTGATGGTGAAATTTTGATTCGATAAATCGAAAAACACATTGCCGACAGCCTCGATTTTGAGGCGCGCCGTCGAGGTTGGATTATTAGGAACGGTAATCAATTCACTGCCGTCATTGGGGGTGCTTGCCAAAATCACAATAGGAAATGTATTGCCGCCATCGGTTGACAATGAAATTTTGACATTCGCCGCATTCACCGGAGCCGCATTGGTATTCGCCACATCCCAGGTGATGGTCTGTAGGGTTCCGCCTTGCCAGGTCACAGCCGTATTGGGTTGCGTCACCAGAAAAGGTCCCGCGGCAGATGAAACAACCACCTGCTGTATGGCGGTGTTGATGCCGCCACCGCCCACGCGATTGTCGCGAACCGTTACTTGAAAATTCATGGTGCGCGAAATCGTCGGCAAGGCTTCACCGATGGTTGTCGTGTTATTCAAAATGTTTGCGAGTTTCGGAAAGGTGCGCGAAGGATTCGAGGTTGGATTAAAGGTTCTGAAAATCGGTCGCTCGCTGCCATCGCTATCGGAATCCGGCGGCGACGGCGAACCCAAATCAAATTCTTCCCAGCAATAGGTCAACGAATCGCCGTTGGGGTCGCTCGCTGATGCGGTCAACGTAAATGGCGTGCTTTGGGGAATCGTGACGGTCGCGCCTACACCTACGGTCGGGATGGTATTGCCGGTTGCGGTTTCAACATCGCAGGAGGTCGTGCTGATGAAACTGACGATTTCCTGCAAACTTTTCACATGAAAATAATCATCGCTGTTGGGTTGTAAATTTTGTGACCCGCAGATTCCCGCGTAAGCCATAATCGTTGACCCGCTGCCCGGCTCATACGCCGCCGATGCCGAACGATTGCCGCCGCCACAATTCGAGGTTGTACCGTTGAAGGTGTGATTTGCATGAAACTGGTGTCCCATTTCGTGAGCCACATAATCAACATCGAATGCGTCGCCAACCGGCGAAGGAGAGCCGGTGACGCCTCTTGCTTTAAAGCTCGCATTGCAGACACCGAAATAAGCCAGACCTCCGCCACCGGTATTAAAAATGTGTCCAATATCGTAATTAGCCGAACCAATTCCGCTTGGCGGACTTTGATCGAGCACCCCTTGATTGGTCGTCGCATCACTGCTGGTGTTGCTATAAGGGTCTGTAGCGGCGTTGGTAAATATGATGTTGGTTTCGCCCGCAACTAACACCAGACGAACCGCCAGTTCACGCTCATAAATTCCATTCACACGATTCACCGTTGTAGTGATTGCCGCTAATGCTGAAGGTTTTGTGCCGCCATGAAAAGCGGTGTATTCACCTGAGGCGGCGACCGCCAAACGATACGTCCTTAAAGTTGTGCCGCTAGAAACATTCGGGACGACTTCAGAACCTGCGCTCTGTTGCGCTTTTTCATCACCCGTGAAATAGCACTGCAAAATTTTGGCGTCGTTGCGATAGTCGGCTTTGAAATAGGTAAGGTAATTTGCCGTGTCGTCTTTTGCGTAGGGGTCAATGTAAACCGTGCCGCGTTCGGAAAGTATCTGCGCGTGAAAACCTGTCGGCG
Source organism: Acidobacteriota bacterium (assembly GCA_040754075.1). Taxonomy (NCBI): domain Bacteria; kingdom Pseudomonadati; phylum Acidobacteriota; species Acidobacteriota bacterium. The sequence goes on along the minus strand of JBFMDH010000004.1, from coordinate 37,134 downwards.
TAAAATCAAAACGTGTGATCGCGGTCGGGTCATCAATGCCTTGCCCGCGATAGGTTTTAATTTCGGGAAACGCGGCGGCAAGTGGCGCTTCCATAATTGGCGATTCTTCAATGCGAAAAACCGAATAGCTGCCATCCGGCATCGGCAAAGTAAGCGCCAGGCTGCTGCGTTCGGCAGTTGCTGTACGCTCCAAAGGCGCTTGCGTGAGAATCTGCCTCAGTGCCGTTTCATTCAACTGTACGGTTCGATAGTTTTGCGGAATAAGTTGTCTCGCGCCTCGGACAACGATGGTTGATTCATCAATAAAATTCCAGACATTATCGGGCGATTGTGGATTCGCCTGGGTCATCGTTTCGGACGCAAGATTGGTTTCTGCTGCGCGAACCCGGTGAAGGAAGAATGCAAAAGCGGCAATGGCGATGATGCTCATCACCCCTACGCTCAGGACTCGTTTATTGAATAAAAAATCAACGAAGGTTTTCAAACGATTGCTCATTACTGCTTAACTCCAATTAGAAAATATGGTCATAGGTTACACACTGCCGGGGTCAAGGCATTGCCCGACTGGCTTTTGGTTTACGAAAAGACAGATTTTCCCACTGGTTTTATTTCAATCTCTGGGGGAAAGATTTTGATAGGTGAGCGACTTTCAAAATAACAAGCCTTAACCTAAAAGTCACTTCTTTTATTTCGCCATTCAGCTTTTGTTGCGTCCCCAATTAAACATTAAACCGGTAATGAATCACGTCGCCGTCCTGCACGATGTACTCTTTGCCTTCGAGTTTGAGTTTGCCGTGTTCGCGACACTTGGCTTCCGATTTATATTCGAGCAAATCTTCGATGCGCGCGACCTCTGCGCGAATGAAGCCGCGTTCAATATCGGAATGAATTTTCCCGGCGGCTTTCTGTGCATTGAGTCCCCGTTTAATCGTCCAGGCGCGGCATTCATCTTCGCCTGCGGTTAAGAAGCTGATTAAATCCAACAGCTCATACGCCGCATGAATGAAGCGGTCACGCGCCGGTTCTTTAATTCCCAAATCGCTGAGAAACATCTGCTGTTCTTCTGTGTCGAGTTGAGCGATTTCCATTTCGGCTTTGCCAGCCATTTGAATCAATTTGAGATTTTTCGCTTCCGCTAAGGCTTTGACTTCAGCGGGCGGCTCGCTTGCGGCTTGCGATTCATCAACATTTAAAAGCAACATCACGGGCTTCAAACTCAAAAATCGGAATCCCGCCATCAGTTGCAATTCTTCGGGTGTGAACTCAACATCGCGCAACAATTTTTCCTCTTCGAGCGCCGCTTTCAGGCGTTCAAAGAGTTCGCGCTCGCGGTCTGCGTCTTTTTCTTTTTTGAGTCGGGCAATGCGGTTTTCAATTTGCACGAGGTCTGTGAGCAACAGTTCCGTATCAAAACTGTTGATGTCGCGTATCGCGTCTGCCGGTTGCATCAGCATCGGATTATCAAAGGCGCGAACCACATGAACCAGGGCTTCGACTTCGCGTATGTGCTGGACGATTTTTGCGTCCAGTCCCGATTCCGAGCGGTCATCGCTTTGCGAACCGGCGACATCAACGAAACTGATTTCCGCGTAAGTTTTTTTCTTGGGGTTAAACAGTTCTGCGAGTTTATCAATGCGTTCATCGGGTACTTTGATAACGCCGACATTGGCTTTTTCTTTTGCGCCGTAACCGCCGACTTCGGCTTCAAGTCCGGTGAGCGTATTAAAAATGGTGGTTTTGCCTGACCCGGCAAACCCTACGAGTCCAACTTTCATGAATTCTCCTGAATCAATTTATGGTTTGGTAATCTCTCGCGGATCAACCGCGTTGATTTCCGTATAACGTTTAAAATCATCGGTATTAAAGGTGAGCAGATTAGCAATCGTATGAACGTTCATGGCGGCAACGATTCGCGCATCGTGTACCTGTCTTCCCTTAACTTGATATTGTGTGATGAGGCTTTCCCACTCTGCATAAATGGATGGTTTATCAAGGTGAAGTAGGAATAAACTTTTCAGATTGGTTAATTGTTGTGCGGCTTCATCAAAAGTTAAATTCAAACCATTGTAAGCATGCGGGCGCGTTGCCACCGCCCAAAACTCAATGAGGTTTTGTGGTAAGAGATAAAGGGCTTCACCATTTTGGCGGAGCGTTTCTATAGCCTTTTCGGAATCTTCTTGCATGGGATGTCCAAGCTGAACAAACCGCAATAGAACATTCGTATCAAGCACATAACTCATAACTGGCGCTCTTCTCTTTCCGCATAAATGCTCTCTCGGCTAACGGCATAATCGGACAAAGGAGGAGCCTTTTGTGGAAAGTTCTGTGCAAATTCTCGCAAAGCCTTTATCCACTCCTCAGAAGTCGCCCGACGTTGAAAATGGGTTTCTTCATCTTCATCAAGCGCATCACGATTTTTTTCAATCACCGATTCAAGCAAGGCTTCGACTGAGAGTCCGCGCGCCGCGGCTTCGGCAAGAATCTGTTTCGCCAGTTCAGGTGTTAATGGCAAATTCCCCATCGCTCAGCCTCCTTTTGCAATGATGATAACACACACTTAATTCGGAACGTTTAATCCGCAAAAGTCCTCAGCCTGTCCCCGCAATTCTCAATCCGCAATGCGAAGGTCACGCCCGGTCATCTGCTTGGGTTGCGGTAGTCCCAAGAGTCCCAAAATCGTCGGCGCGACATCCTGTAATGAACCGCCTTCGCGCAGTCTGCCGCGAAATTCATCAACCATGACAAATGGCACCAGGTTGGTCGTATGTGCGGTGTGCGGCGCGCCGGTCACAGGGTCGATCATCTGCTCAACATTGCCGTGGTCTGCGGTGATAATTACCGTGCCGCCTTTGGCGCGAATGGCATTGACGACACGACTCACGCAATCATCCAGGGTTTCCACCGCCTTGATTGCCGCATCAAGGTAGCCCGTGTGCCCGACCATATCGGCATTCGCATAATTGATGATGAACGAATCATACTTGTTGCGGTTAATTTCTTTCACCAGCGTATCCGTGAGTTGAAAGGCGCTCATTTCCGGCTGTAAATCGTAGGTTGCCACTTTCGGCGAAGGAATCAAAATGCGCTCTTCGCCGGGAAATTCTTTTTCGACGCCGCCGTTAAAAAAGAACGTCACGTGCGCATATTTTTCGGTTTCGGCAATGCGCAGGTTTTTCAAACCGGCATCGGCAAAAACATCGGCGAGGATTTCTTCGTGCGATTCGGGCGCAAAGGCTACGGGCAAACCGAACGCCTGATTGTATTGCGTCATGCAGGTGTATGAAACTCGCGGGCGGTCGCTCACATCGAAACCGTCGAAATTTTCTTCGGTGAAGGCGCGAGTGATTTGCCGCGCGCGGTCGGCACGGAAATTGAAAAAGATAAGGCTGTCGTTATTTTTAATCGTCGCTACCGGCGAGCCATCGGCATTCGTCAGCACTATCGGCAGCATGAATTCGTCTGTGATGTTTTCGTTGTAGTATTCGCGAATCGCTTCAACGGCATTCTCTCTTGCGCGACCTTCGCCGCGAACCAGCAAACGATAAGCTTTTTCAGTTCGCTCCCAGCGTTTGTCTCTATCCATCGCATAGTAACGCCCGATGACCGTGGCGATTTTTCCGATTTGATATTCGCGCATCCGGGCTTCGAGATTGGCAACATAGCCTGCGCCCGAAGTCGGCGCGGTATCGCGTCCATCGAGAAAGGCGTGAATAAAGACGCGCTCGACGCCTTTTTGCTTTGCCATCCGCAGCAAGGCGTAAAGGTGTTCATGCCACGAATGTACGCCGCCTTCGGACACCAATCCCATCAAATGCAAAGCCGATTGGTTTTCAAGCGCGTGATTCATGGCGTTCACCAGAGCGGGATTGCTAAAAAACTCGCCGGTTTCAATGGCATAATCGATGCGCGAAATATCCATTCGCACAATGCGCCCCGCGCCCATATTCAGGTGTCCGACTTCGCTATTGCCCATCTGACCGTTAGGTAAACCGACCGAATGACCTGACCCGTCAATCAAGGTGTGCGGATAGTTATTCATCCAATCGGCGAAATGCGGCGCGCGGGCGAGAGCAATCGCATTGCCTTCGCGTTTCGGTGAATAACCAAAACCATCAAGAATAATCAGCGCCACCGGCGCATTTTTAATATTACTCAAAACCTTCTCCCTTACTTGATAACTTCCAGTTCAAAATAAATTTCTTTGCCGCGCATCACGGCATTCAAATACTGCTCCCAGAATTTGCGAATGAAGCGCATCTGCGGATAGCGGTTATCGAGATTGATGAACCATTCAAGCCCGAAGAGATGCCACAGATTCAACACCGTCACCCGCACCAGTTTTTGTTTGAATCGCGCGTCGGTATAGAACTCAAACACGGCGCGGTCTGCGGTCAGATTGCGAAACGAATAACTGTTCAAATGATTGCGATGCGTCAAGTCGGTCGCAAAATCGGGATTCGTCCAATGCGGCGCGACGAGTTTGACAATCCCGCCGGCTCTGGTGATGCGATGCAATTCGCACATGACCGCAAGCGGGTCTTTGACGTGTTCGATGACATGACGTCCGATGATTTCATCGAAGGAATCAGCTTCAAACGGATAGGGCAACTCATCCAAATCATGAATCACATCGGCTGCCGTTCGCGGGTTAATATCCATACCAATCGCGCCCGCGACTTTATTCGCTCCGCACCCGATGTCGAGAATGCGCGGCGCAATGGTTTGCTGTACCACTTCATTTACCGGCATGCTTGTCCAACCAGCGCGTCAAATCTTTTGTCGAATTGAAATCCAGCAAGGCTTCCGCCAGTTCTTCCAATTTCGCAATCGGAAGTTTCTTGATGCGTTGTTGCGCGCGTTTGCTGATTGCGCCAACACGGCGATTCAACTGCCGTAAAACCAGCGTCACGCTGCCTTCCAACTTGCCCTGTTGCAATCCCTGTTGCAATCCCTGTTGCAATCCCTGTTGCATCCAACTGGTCACAATTTCCATAACTTCCTTTTGCTCCTTTTGCCCTATGGTTGCTACCACTTTTTGAAAAACCACTTCTTCTTCGCGGCTCAATTTCAAATAAGTATCAATAAACCCCGAAATCATTTGCATCTTTGCACGGTTTAATTTCAAGGTCGCCAACAACCGCAAACATTCCATCTTCACGCGAGGGCGTTCTGCGGCTTGCATTCCCATCTTCGCCATCAGGGCGCTTGCCACAGGGTTTTCCTGCCGCAAATAATCGCGCCAATGCAAACGGTTCAACTGAATCACCTCGTAGTTAAACTCTAATACAACCTTGTTGGGAAATGCCACACGATGCACATTCGGCTCCGGGCGCTTGGGTTTATCGTAAGAAAAAATGACTATCGGATAAACCGGCAACGCGAACTTTTCATAAAGCCGGGCAAAATAGCGAAACAACCGCCGTCCGAATTCGCTTTCGGCACGCCCTTGATGCTCGATTAAAATCAGAAAGAAGACCTCAGAATTTTTGAACCGCGCTTTAGCAACCAAATCCGCTTCGTGACGGTCGCCCGTCGTTACGTCCGTAAAAACCTCTTTATCGAGAAAGGAGATGCCTTCACGATGGAGGTATTGACGCATCTCAGGCAAAAAGAGGTCGATGAACTCAAAAAAGAAGGTCGAGATTAATTCTTTAAATAAGCGGTCGTGGTCTATCATTGATTTCTGATTGATAATGAAGCGACGCAACGGTTTGGTCGCGATTTGAATTCCCGCGATGTTTGCTAACTCCGTTTAGGCTTCATGCGATTCATGGTTTTATGAATCTTTTTCCACTTCTCTTTGCGTTCAAGTTCCAGGCGTTTATCGGTCTGAGTTGCGAGGTACGCCAACTCTTTTTGCATCTTCTTATAATTTTCAAATCGCGCCGCATCAAGCGTGCCGTCGCTTAGGGCTTCTTTCACTGCGCAATTCGGCTCGCGCTCATGTTTGCAATCGTTGAACTGACACCCTTCGGCAATCGCTTCGATGTCGGAAAAGTTATCGGTCAAGCCTTCGCTTGCATCCCACAACTGCAACTCGCGCATTCCCGGCGTATCAATCAACAATCCGCCTTCGGGCAAGACAATCAACTCGCGGTGGGTCGTCGTGTGACGCCCTTTATCGTCGGTTTCGCGAACTTCTTTGACTTTCTGTTTTTCAACGCCCATCAGTCGGTTAATCAAGGTCGATTTGCCGACGCCCGATGAACCTAAGAAGGCAATCGTATGTCCGACGCTCAAATAGGGACGCAGTTGTTCGATACCTTGATTGAATTTGGCGCTCAGGGTGTGAACTGCCCCCCCCATTGCCACCTGCTCAACCTCCTGTTTAGTCTTCTCAAGGTCTTCGCATAAATCGGCTTTGTTCAAAATAATCACCGGGCTTGCGCCGCTTTCGCGCGCCACCACCAGGTAGCGTTCAAGCCGTCGCAAATTAAAATCACTATTCAATGCCTGCACCAGAAAAACCGTATCGACATTGGTGGCAACAATCTGTTCTTCGGCATCGCGACCCGGTGCGCGACGTGAAAATTTTGAGAAGCGCGGCAAGACGGCGTGAATAAAAGCGCGCTGTTCATCGGGCAGGAGATTCACTACTACCCAGTCACCAACCGCAGGGAAATCGGCGCGACTCAAGGCTTCATAACGAATTCGCCCGATGATTTCCGCCTGAAATTCGCCCTCCTCGGCAAAGATGCGATACTGACCGCGATGCTCCAAAGCGACGCGACCAACCGTAAAGCCCTGCGCTTTGTACGGCTCAAAGGCGTCGACAAAAAATTCATTCCAACCGAGGTGTTGTAAATCAGGCATAGCTTCTTTGAACAATGAAGAGGTGACGGGGTGAAGAGGTGAAAAGCTGACAGGTTGATATTTGCCTATTCACCTCTTCACCTCCACACCTTTTCACCTCTTCATCTTTAGACGCCGCCAAAGGCAATCGAGTCCCAACCTTTGACCATTTGCGCTTTGGTGTAAGCGAGGCGAAAACCCGCGCGTTCGACATTGCGTTGCGAACCGCTGCCGGGCGTGGTGCCAACCATCGCTAATTCACAGTTGAGTTCAAGCGCCAGTCGCAACCGCGCTCGCAATAAAGCTGATTGCGCGCCGCGATTGCGAAACCGGGTGAGCGTGCTGGTGCCAAAAAGCGAAGCGATGCCATCATTGATGGCAACCGTCCCTGCACCCGCCGCCTGTCCATCAATCCAGGCGATGAAACAATGGGTGTTAGGCATTTGCAAAAACGGCTCGAAAAATTCAATCGGAATTGCTGCGGATTCCTCAACCGTTGAAAAGCCATATTTGACGGTCTCCATCCAGATGCGGCCCTCGCTTTCTCGCGCCTCACGAACTTCAACACCAGGCAGGCTGTCCGGCAATTGCAACCTGGCGAGTTCCAGAATCCAGGTGTTGATGAATTCGCCAAACTGATAGTTGCGTTCGCCAAGCAGGTGCATCAGTGACGAATGCGCCAATGGACAAAGGTCAATCTGGGTCATCGAATCGCGGCTGCGATAAAAATCTTCGATGAACTCCAAATCCTCTTCCGCAACTTGTCCGCGTAGTCCAAACCCGACGGCGCGGCTCAGAGGGTTGTTCTTTCCCGCATAGACCACACTGCCGCCGGAAAAGAATGCGTAAGCGGGGCTGAGTTGCGGTTGCAATCGCTCAACCGCTTTCGCATACGCCACGTTCATCAGCGAATCGCTGTCTTCAAGGCGCTCAGCAAGTTTTAAATCCAAAAATAACATGAAGATATTTTAACCACAGAGACACTGAACAGAAGAAAGGGAGAAAAGGAGAAAGGGAGAGATCGCACATTTCCCCTCTTCACCTTTTCACCTCCTCATTTCTTCGCGGCGCTTTTACGTTTCGCGGAAACACTGGCGCTGGCAAAAGCCGCAAATCCTGAAAAGCGTGCCGCTGCGCCGAGTTCTTCTTCAATGCGCAATAACTGATTATATTTTGCAATGCGGTCGGTGCGGCTCGCCGAACCGGTTTTGATTTGTCCGGCATTGGTGGCAACCGCCAGGTCTGCAATGAAGGTGTCTTCGGTTTCACCCGAACGATGCGAAATGACCGAGGTGTATTTGTTGGTCTTTGCGAGTTCAATCGTATCAAGAGTTTCAGTGAGCGAACCGATTTGATTGACCTTGACTAAAATGGAATTCGCCACGTTTTCGCGAATGCCGCGCGACAGATATTGCACATTGGTGACGAACAGATCATCGCCGACAAGCTGCACTTTGTCGCCGAGTTCTTTGGTTAAGAGCGCCCAACCCGTCCAATCCGATTCCGCAAGCCCGTCTTCGATTGACACAATCGGATATTGCGAAACCCAATCAGCCCACAGCGCAACCATCTCTTCGGGGCTTTTTACGGATTTGTCGGATTTGTGAAAGACGTACTTGCCTTTGTTATAAAATTCGCTTGCGGCAGGGTCTAAAGCGATGGCTACCTGTTCGCCGACTTTGTAACCAGTCTGTGTGATGGCTTCGAGTATGGCTTCGATAGCCTCTTCATTCGATTGCAAACTTGGCGCGAATCCGCCTTCGTCACCAACCGCAGTTGAATAACCGCGTTTTTTCAACACGCCTTTGAGCGCGTGAAAAACTTCAACCCCGGCGCGCAGAGCTTCAGAAAATTTCGCAAAGCCTGCGGGAACGATCATGAATTCCTGAAAATCGACGTTGTTATCGGCGTGCGCGCCGCCATTGATGATATTCATCTGCGGCACCGGCAGGGTTCTTGCGCCAACGCCACCGAGATAGGCGTAAAGCGGAAGCCCGATGGTATCGGCTGCCGCCCGCGCATTGGCGAGCGATACGGCAAGGATGGCATTGGCGCCGAGTTTTTTCTTACTTGTCGTGCCATCGGCGGCAAGCATGAGTCCATCAATCTCGCTTTGCAGTAGTGCATCTTGTCCGATGAGCAATTTGGCGATGATGTTGTTGATGTTGTTTATGGCTTTTTGTACGCCTTTGCCGAGGTATCTTTTCTTATCGCCATCGCGCAATTCGAGGGCTTCGTTTTCGCCTGTCGATGCGCCCGAAGGCACTGCTGCGCGACCGATGACGCCGCTTTGCAGTGTAACTTCTGCTTCAACGGTCGGATTGCCGCGTGAATCGAGTATCTCTCTGGCGCTGATTCGTTCAATTAATGTCATAGTTATTAATTCCTCCTCTGAGTGTCGGTTACCGAGTAAAATCAAATTTGCAAGTATAGCTTAGTCCCGCAACCTTGCGAAAGCTACCTGCTGCTGGCTATAGTGCCAATTTACAATTACTCGCGGAGTTACTCTGAAAACTCCGACTCATTATTAAGGAGATGCGCTTCGGCGCGATTGATTAAATGGAAAAGAGAGAAATCACCCTGGGGCATAGTCCTGACCCGGACGATGCCTTCATGTTTTATGCCCTCGCGGCAGATAAAATCGATACCGGCAATTTAACTTTTCGTCATATTATCGAAGACATTGAAACCCTCAATCACCGCGCCCTGAAAGCTGAATTGGATGTCACAGCCGTGTCGATACACACTTACGCCTATGTTTTGAAAGATTATGCGCTGCTCACTTCGGGCGCCTCGATGGGCGATAATTATGGACCGCTACTGATTTCAAAAAATCCCCTGACGGTTGATGAAGCGAAAAGCAAAACCATCGCAGTTGCAGGCAAAATGACCACCTCGGCGCTCGCTTTGCGCTTGTGTTTGGGCGCAGTGAAAACCGTTGAAATCCCTTTCGATAAAATCATGGATGCAGTTGAAAGCGGCGAGGTCGAAGCCGGGTTATTGATTCACGAAGGGCAACTCACGTACAAAGCGCGGGGCTTTCATAAAATCATCGACCTCGGCGAATGGTGGATGGAAGAGACCGGCTTGCCGTTGCCGCTTGGCGGCAACGCGATTAAAAAATCGCTGGGGCAGGAAACCATTCAAAAAATTTCCGATTTGCTACGCCAGTCTATCGAATACGGACTCGCGCATCGCGAAGCCGGCGTTCGTCATAGCATGAAATATGGTCGCGGCATGGCTGAAGATTTAACCGATACGTTTGTCGGCATGTATGTCAATGATTTGACCATTGATTACGGCGAACGCGGACGTCAGGCAGTACAGTTGTTGCTCGAACGCGCCTATAAAGCCGGGATTATTCCAAGCCCGGTTGAATTGGAATTTGCTTAAAAGAATCACCTGATTTGCCAAACGATTTTCGACGTTGAAGAAGCGGTCTTTGACTGCGTTCAGCAAGTCGTGAATATTCTGATTACCAAATTTATCGGGCGAGTCATCTGCAATTGATAAAAGACTCGCCTGTTTGAAAAAGTATTTCGCCTCAGAATAAACGTCTTCCTGCGTAAATCCATACCAGTCGTCCGGGAAATCTTTATGCATAATTCTGTCGGCACACCTGAAAGACCTGCTCGCATAGCGGTTATCGGTGCAGGACCCGCAGGCTTTTACACCATTGAAGCCTTACTCAAACAACCTGATTTACATTGCACGATTGACCTGTTCAATCGCTTCCCGCCGCCATTCGGTTTAGTGCGCGAAGGCGTCGCCCCAGACCATCAAGCCATCAAATCGGTCACCCGCATTTACGATAAGATCGCCAGCGACAAACGTGTACGCTATTTCGGCAACGTCACTTTCGGCTCGGATGTTTTGCACGAAGAGATGAAACAATATTATGACCAGATGGTTTACGCAGTCGGCGCGCAAGCCGACAGGCAATTGCACATCCCCGGCGAAGATTTGGTCGGCATCTATTCGGCAAGAGCCTTTGTCAACTGGTACAACGGGCATCCCGATTATTGCGGTTGGCAATTCAATCTATCGCATGAACGGGTGGTCGTCGTCGGCAATGGCAATGTGGCAATGGATGTGGCGCGCATACTGGTTACGCCGCCGGAACGCTTGGCGGAAACGGACATCGCTGATTATGCCCTCAAAATGTTAAAGAAAAGCAAGGTGCGCGAAGTCGTGATGCTTGGTCGTCGAGGACCCGAACAGGCGGCTTTCACGACGCCTGAACTCAAGGAGCTGAGCGACCTGACGGGCGCAAATATTTTTGTTTCGCTCGAAGATTTACAACCCGACCGCATCGGGCAGGACACACTGGTGCCGCATAAAATGGTCAGTAAAAATATGACCGTTCTGCGCGAATACGCGGAGCGCAAAAATCAAAAAGCCAAACGCAACATTCGTATGCGCTTTTTTGTTTCGCCCATCGAATTGCGGGGTAAAAATGGTATCGTTCATTCGGTAAAAATTGAAAAGAACGAACTGGTTTCCGATTCATACGGAATTTTACGCGCCAAAGGCTCAGGACAATTTGAAACCATCGAAACCGGAATGGTGTTGCGTTCGGTGGGTTATCGCAGCGTTCCGCTGCGCGGCGTGCCGTTTGACGAAGCGGGCTATCGCATTCCCAATGTCGCGGGGCGCGTCGTCTATTACGCCAGCGGCGAACCGGTCATGGGCGAATATGTTGTCGGCTGGGCAAAGCGCGGCGCCAGCGGCGTCATCGGCACCAATCGACCCGACGCCTTTTCGACGGTTGCCGCAATGATTGAAGATTTGCCGAAGCTTCGTGGCGTTTCCGATAAACATCGCAACCCGGTTGAAATCGAACACCTGTTAAAAAAACGCGGCGTCGAATATGTGACCTATGCCGACTGGAAAAAAGTGGATGCTTATGAACTGGCGCGCGGCAAAGAGCAAAATCGCCCGCGCGTCAAAGTCTGGCAGGTTGCCGATATGCTCGAAATCATTCGCAAATTCTGATTTTTTCGCCAATCAATTTTCCTAAGCGCCGAAAATAAATTATTTGTAGCTGTTTTGAGGTTTTGTATAATACCCGACTGAGGTGATGATCATGTTGCGAAACCAAAAACTTTTTATTCTGTTCGCGCTTTTGGCAGTTTCGGTAATGGCAATAACTTCGCTTGACGCCCTGGCGCAAGACCCAACCGGAAGACCGACCAAAACGCCACCGAAAACCCCAAGCAAGACGCCTGCAAAAAATCCTGATCGAACGCCTGTGAAAACCCCACCGAAAACCCCACCCGCGCCAACCGTGATTCTCACGGTCTTGAGCGACCCGCCCGACTCAACGGTGTTTATCAATGGCAACAAACGCGGCACGACCAACGAAGAGGGCAAATATCAGTTGGAAAAATTGCCGCTTGGTCGTTATACGGTCGAGGTAAAAAAAGACGGCTATTTGGCAGGGTCACAGATTTTCGATGCGGGAACCGAATCGCCGACGCTGGTTTTCAAGTTGCAACCTGACCTCGAAGAACCGACCAAACAGTTTGAATCCCTGATTGCCGCCGGAAGTCTCATCGGCACCGAAGCGCCGAATGCTTATGATTTGGTTTTGAAACTGGCAAGCAAATATCCGAATCGCCCGGAGGTTGAACAGATGCGCGGCGTACTTGCTGCAAAGTTGGTGGAATCGGCAAAGCCGACCATTATGACCAGTGTCACCAACTGGCGCAAAGTCGGGCGCGATGAAATGGCGCGTTCTGCCGAAGCCGCGACCAAAGCCGTTGAACTCAAACCCGACGATACTCGCACACAGGTCGAAGCCGCTTATCTGCGCGCCATCACAGCTTTGCGCGATTGGCAAACCGGGAGCAATGCCGATGGACTCAACGCCGCAAAAACCGAACTCGAAGGGGCGATAGCCAAAGATGAAGCCTTTGCGCCCGCGCAGTATCAACTTGGCGTTGCCAAATTATTTGAAAGCGATTTTGGCGGCGCGGAATCGGCTTTTCTCACGACACTCAAACTGGAACCGCGATGGGCGGTGGCTTATATCGGACTCGGCAATGCCTATCGCATCGGCTTGAAATATAAAGAAGCGATTGAGACTTTCCGCAAAGCTCTCGATATTGAAAAGAATAATGCAGCGGCACAGGCAGGATTAGGACTCGCGCGCGCCCTCAAAGGCGAAAAAGACGGCATAAAAGATATGGAAAAAGCTGTGCAATGGGATTCTACAAGTGGTCTTGCGAATTATCATCTCGGCATCTTCTTTTCCAACTCAAAGAAAAACAATGACCTCGACCGCGCAATGAGAGAATTGAATACGGCGATGCAGAAAAATACCGGCAACCTGGAATTCCAAAACAGCAAAGCCGAACAACTGATTGCCGAAATTCAAAAGAAACGAAAGAAGTAGGTAAACTTCTGTCAGCCTGTTTTGCCGTTCGGAGTGATTAACTGCGCAACGTTTTGAGGGTTGATTCCAATTCGATGGGTAGCAAGGAGAGTAAATTGCCACAAGCAATTACGCTTTCACGCTCCATACCACTCTAATCCGCCGGGAAGGATGTCCGGTGAATATTCAAGGTGTATCACTCGTCGATGAAAGGGCTGGTTTCCTGCATGGGACGAATGCAAAAGCAAAGGTCGCATAAGTAATGCGCCGCCCTTCGACGCGGAACATAAAACCTTTTTTTGAGACTTCAACGCTTCAGTTTTGTCATCACGTAAATATCCAAATTTGTGAGAGCCTGGAATAACCAGCAATGCCCCGTTCGATTCATCAACATCATCAAGATGAATCCGTACAGTCAGCATTCGCTCTAAAATTGCAACCGGCGGCATCACATGAGTGATTCCGGATTTCACCGACCAATTTTGAAAACCTTCCACAGCTTTGCTTTCTTTCACCGCGACGATCAAATCCTGATGCCAATCGACCATCCAATTGGCAACCGGAATTTTGTCAAACAAGATGCCTCTCGTCACAACTGCTTTTCCAATGACCCACTCCACCAATTTCTTCACATCTGAAGAGGCAGCGAGTTTTTCGACAGTCGGAATGACGTTCAGCAAATCTCGAATCGCATAAACCTGTTGATTTTTTCTTTTGACTGCATTTGTTTGAGGCGCATTGTTAATTTCCTGGAGAAGACTTTCAATAGTGTCCTTACTTATTAAATCATCAATGATTGTAAACCCATCTTGATTGAATTTTTCTATATCAAATTTTCGCATAAGCAGGTGATTGGATGTTTTGAATCACACACTAATTCAATCGCGCTTGTTCCTGGCGCAATAACTTGATTTGTTTGCGAATCGTTTCGGCATCGTCAGCGTTTGCAGCCAGTTTCAGGTAGCGTTCCAGTTGGGCAATCGCTTCGTTGTTTCGTTCAACCTGCGCAAGCAACAATCCATAATCGCGAATGTGCGGTAAGGAATCCGGCATGAGCAAAAGAATTCTTTCGATTGCAGAAATGGCGCGGCGCAAATCCTGGCTGCTCGCATAAACGTTCAACAAATTCGCGAGCATGCGCGTGAGCATCTGTTTTTTCGTCACCGGCGCAAGTTGGTTGGGATTGAATTTGATTTTGCCGCCGCTCATCCCTGCGACTAAATCGGCACAGGCGTTTTCACCAAGCAATCGTCCATTATTGAACACATCAATAAAAATCGGCGGCGTTTCCTTCAAATAGCCGACAATGAAATGTCCCGGAAGCCCTATGCCTTGAATGGGCAACCTGAGCATTCGCGCGACCTCGATGTAAACTACCGAAAGCGTGATGGGAATGCCCTGTCGTCGGTCAATCACTTCATTCAGAAAACTGTTACGCGGATCATAATAATTTTCGCGGTTGCCTTGAAAACCGAGTTCATCAAAAAGCGTGGTGTTGATGGCATTGATGATGTCTAAAACGTGTGTCGCATTGCCGATGCGAAATGCGGTGTGCTGGGCGATGTTTTCAAGTTTTTCCAGATAAAGCGCGACATCCAGGCGCGGATATTCTTCGGCGGCAATCAAAAGCGCCGCTTCACCGAGCCGAATGTCGCTTTCATTTCGCAAGACGATTTCAGCAAAGCGATTCCGGGCATTTGCTCTAAACGAGTTCTGCATCGCTTACAGTGTAGCGAAATTTTTTCCCGCACAAAAATTTATCCGATGATGAACCGCGCCGGTTTGCATAGGCAACCGAACACAGCCAACCATCGGATAAGTTTTCAGAAACTAAGGCAGCAAATCGCGCACGAGGATTTTGCGCAATCGCTTGTCCTTCAATCATCACCGCCACCGAATCAGCCAGCTGACAAACTTGCAAATGAATTCGTCAGATTTCGTAGCTGGCAATTGAGCGGGAGATGTTGCTGGAAGATTGGTCGTCATAAAACTTCGCGCTTATTTTGAACTTTGCGCCGAAAGCGGTTTACCACCGACTTTGAAATTGCCCCACAAAAACCCGTAAGAATTATCGGCAACCGAAATCATATACTCCCAGCCGTGATTGCCTTGAAAGAGGTTGAATTTGTGGGCGATGCCGAGTTTGGTCAGATGTTCATCAAAGGTTTTATTCGGCGCGGCGAATTGATAACGATCTTGTTCGCCGACATCGAAATAAATCTTCAAGCCGGTTTTCTTAATTGATGCCGCATTGCTGGTCGCCACATCGGTCGGGTTATTGGCTTTGAAAAATTCAGCATCGGGCGGGTCGCCAAAAATTTTGCCGACCAGTTGCCGTCGGAATTGCGAATAACGGTCAGCGCCTGAAACGTCGGGCAATTCCGAAAAAATTGCCGCGCAATGCGCCGTCACCGATGAAAATATTTCCGGGTGTTTAAATGCCAAGACCAGCGCGCCGAAGCCGCCCATTGAAATGCCCTGAATGGCTCGCGCATCGCGTGTGCCAACCGCGCGATAGGTCTTCTCCACATAAGGAACCAAATCTTTGATAATCGCGTCTTCATACTGTTCGCCGTTTTTGGCATTCAGGTAAAAACTGTTTTTACCCTGCGGCGCAATGATAATCATTTCGCCAATCACATGACTTTGTCTGAGTTGATTCACTTTATCGGCGACGTGGCGGGCTTCAAACTCGCGCTCATTGCCATTCATGCCATGTAGGAAGTAAAGCACCGGGTAGCGGCGTTTCGCATCTTTGTCGTAAGACGGCGGCAGTTGCACGGCAAACGGCAAGTCGCGTCCAAGCGCAGTTGATTGCAGTGTCCCGTATTCAATGCGGCTGCCATCGGTTGCAGGGGTTGTTTGAGTTGCGCTTTGAGAGGGTTGTTGATTTTCGGCGTTTGCGGTCATTCGCAAAAACGCCGCGACGCCAATTGCCGCCACGAGTGCGACAAGCGTAACAAAAGCGACATTAGGGAAATTAGCTCTTTTCATTTTGCACCATAAAGCGAGGTCCCTTGCTGGGGAAATGGTTGACGTTCAATTTATTCGCGGCAACATCGGTCAAATCAATAATCGCTGCGGCATTGATGGCGGCGGCAATCGAAATGGTTTCGCTGATCTCATCGGGCGTCGCGCCCAGTTCGAGGGCTTTTTTCATATGCCCTTCAATGCAGCCCTGACATTTGGCGACCAGCGAAGCCGCAATTGAAATCAATTCCTGAGTTTTGCCATCTAAAACTTTACCGTCGGTGTAATAAATTTCGCGGTAGAATTCGCCGTAGATGCGCCGCATTTTCGGGTGCATCATCGAATAAGATTCAATCGGTTGTTTGTTTTGCGGATTTAATACCGGAACATCATTTTCGGTTTCGACTGGCTGAACATCCGCAGTCTGGGAAGAAGTGTTATCCATTATCAAACTCTCCTATTTGATTTGTTAAAGCGTAGGTGTCTCACCAACTATCGCCTATGAGGTGCAGTACGAAATTTTCTCGTTCACCGTCACATTTACTTTCGGTCTGGGTCAAAAGACTCAATAGAAACTTCTACCATACGCTCAGTTGGGTTATCAACGTGGGAGTTTAAAAGGCTGAAAGGTTGATTAAAGGGCTAAATATGCGGCGGCGCGTTTGGACAGGTCTGCGGTCACGAACAAGTCGGAAATCACTGCCACGCTATCGGCACCGGCACATAAAACCGAGGCGGCGCTTTCAAGGGTGATGCCGCCGATGGCAACCAGCGGTTTTGCGATTTGTGATTTGAGTTGAGAAATCAATTCCAAGCCAACCACCGGGTCAGGGTTTTCTTTAGTGGAGGTCTGAAAGACTGGCCCAATGGCGATGTAGTCAATCGCCATCAAATCGGCTGCCAGAGCCTGTTTCAAGTCATGTGTGGAATAGCCGATGATGCGCTGCTCGCCTAAAAGTTTTCTCGCCTGTTCGGGCGGCAAATCGTCCTGCCCCAGATGGACGCCGTCCGCATCAACCGCCAGGGCAATATCGACGCGATCATTGATGATGAGTTTTACGCCGAGACGCCTGGCTACCCGCATCGCGGCAACAGCGGCAGCGTAAAACTCGCGTGGCGCGGCTTTCTTTTCCCGCAGTTGAATCAAGGTCGCGCCACCTGCGGCAAGCATTTCGATTTGCTCAGCATGTGAAAGACGGCTCAGATTGACATCGGTAATGGGATAGAGTTTCGGAAGCATCATGTTAAAAAGTCCAGCGGGTCTTGCGAGCCTTGTGAGTCAATGGAGGGATGCACATCGCCAACAATTGCCACCGGGATTCAGATAATTTACCAGACTCGCAAGCCTGTGAGCGCAACGAACCGCCTGACTATTTCGAGGTTGCCGATTCGTGTTGTCTGGGGCGACTGCCTTGCGGTTTGCCGGTTAAAAATCTGTCCATGAATTTCGTCGATAAATTACCGGCAATGAAATCCGGGTCAGCTAAAATCTTCTGATGCATGGGAACGGTGGTCAGGACGCCTTCGATAATCATGGCTTCGAGCGCCCGCTGCATTCTGGCAATCGCCATCTCCCGTGTGCGGTGATGAACAATCAATTTGGCAATCAGCGAATCGTAATGCGGCGGCACAAACCAGTCAGGATACGCAGCAGTGTCTACACGCACGCCCGGTCCACCGGGAATGTTTAAGGCAGTAATCAGTCCGGGGGATGGCGCAAAGGTCTCCGGTGATTCAGCATTGATGCGGCATTCAATCGCGTGACCGTTAAAAATAATATCGTCCTGCGTGAATTCCATGGGCTTGCCCGCGGCGATTAAAATCTGTTCGCGCACCAAATCGGTATTGGTCACAAATTCGGTTACCGGATGCTCGACCTGTATGCGCGTGTTCATCTCCATAAAATAGAAGTTTTTATGTTCATCCAATAAAAACTCCATCGTCCCGGCATTGACATAGCCAATCTCGCGGCAGGCTTTGACCGCCACTTCTCCCATTGCCCGGCGAAGTTCGGGCGTGAGCGCCGGCGATGGAGATTCTTCAATCAACTTCTGATGGCGGCGTTGCACAGAGCATTCGCGCTCACCGAGATGCACGACATTTCCGTGCGCATCACCCAAAACCTGAATTTCGATGTGACGGGCGATTTCAATATATTTTTCGATATAAACCGCAGGATTGTTGAAAGCAACCTGAGCTTCCTGTTGCGCGGCGGGCAAAGCGGTCAACAACTCTTCGCGATTGCGAACGATGCGCATACCGCGTCCGCCGCCTCCGGCTGAGGCTTTGATGATGACCGGGTAGCCAATCTCTCCGGCAATTTTCAATGCCTCTTCTTCGTCTTCGATGACGCCATCAAACCCTGGAGTAATCGGCACACCGGCGGCTTTCATGGTGGCGCGAGCTTGCGCTTTATCGCCCATCGTGCGGATGGATTCGGGCGTCGGGCCAATGAATTTAATATTGCAAGCTTCGCAGACTTCAGCAAAATAGGCATTCTCTGCCAAAAAACCGTAGCCCGGATGAATCGCATCAACATTGGTGATTTCAGCAGCAGAAATAATCGCCGGGATGTTCAGATAACTTTTAGCGGAAGCTGCTGGACCGATGCAAACGGCTTCGTCGGCGAAACGCACATGCAGCGAATCACGGTCGGCTTCGGAATGAACCGCGACGGTTTGAATCCCCAGTTCTTTACAAGCCCAGATGATTCGCGTAGCGATTTCGCCTCGATTGGCGATGAGGATTTTTTTGAACATAAAAAAACAGGATTCAGGATTCAGGATTCAGGGATTGGGTGCTCAACAACGCTTTACTTGAATCCTACATCCCAGCTAAATCTTGACGCCGAATAACGGTTGACCATATTCGACCGGTTGCGCATTTTCCACAAAAATCTTGACGATTTCGCCGGTGACTTCCGCATGGATTTCGTTCATCAGTTTCATCGCTTCGATAATACAGACGACGGTTTCCTGCTCGACATTGTCACCGATTTTAATGAACGGGTCGGAGGTCGGTGAAGGCGCGCGATAAAACGTCCCGACGATTGGCGATTTAATGATGTGCAGTTCAACTTCCGGTTCCGGCGCTTTCGTTTCGCTTTGCACAGGCGCGGTCGTCTGAGCAGTTGCGACCTGTAATATCGGCTGAGGCAGCGGCACAGCGGCAGGCGAATGTAGAATGACCGGCGCGGTTTGCGATTGCAGTTCACTCGGACGACAAATGCGCAAACGAAAGCCTTCGCGTTCAATCTCGAACTCAGTGATGCCCTTTTCGGTGACCAGTTTGATTAACTCTTTGAGTTCTTTTAAATCCATATTCGCCTCTTTGGTTAGAATTTTAATAATCTGCCCTTTGCTTTAATTAGCACTTCAAGAAAACGAAAGCCTCAACCGCCAATGGTTGAGGCTTGAATACCTGACACAGGTGAATCTGTTTCACCTAAAACTATTTGACCTTTCACCTGAGCAGAAAAATTTGCCTCATCGCTTCGGCAGCGAATTGAACCTTAACTCAAGCTACTCGGATTTTTTGCCGAACCCGAAAAGCCCGCGTTTCTTTTTGGCTTCTTTCGGTTGTTCTGTACTGGCTTCGCTTTCACCGGCGCGGTCAACCAGTTCAATCATTGCCATCTCAGCGCCATCGCCTTTGCGGATGCCGAGTTTGAGAATGCGCGTATAGCCGCCCGGTCTTTCCGAATAACGCTCTGCCAATTCCCCGAAAAGTTTATCCACCGCTAAGACGCCAGCTGTGCGTTTCGGTTGTTTGCGTTTATAAGTGCCATCGGGAAAGCGATTGGTATTTCCGGCGTGAAAATATCCGGCTGCCAGACGCCGCGCATGCACAGCCTGTTCAGGTTCTGCCGAAAGCGCGCGTTTGCCAAGCGTGATGGCGCGTTCGGCAAACGGGCGCAATTCTTTCGCCTTGGGAAGCGTGGTGACGACGGCTTCGTTGACGATAAGTGAGGTGCAAAGATTTCTGAGCAATGATTTGCGATGTTCCGATGTACGACCTAATTTTCTATGTGCAACTTTATGACGCATGATAAATCCCTCTTAAAAAATGCGATTATTTGCCAAAGCCGTCGTTACCCGGACCTTGAATAACCCGCCCCTGCTCATCGAATCGCATACCGAAATCAAGCCCCATCGAATGGAGAATATCTTTGATTTCATTGAGCGATTTACGTCCGAAGTTTTTCGTCTTGAGCATTTCCGCTTCAGTCTTCTGCACCAATTCGCGCAACGAACGAATATCGGCATTCTTCAAACAATTATATGAGCGCACCGAAAGTTCCAATTCGTCGACCGATTTGTCGAGCGAATCGAGTCCGGGAAATTTCTTGACCTCTTCAGGTTCCGATTCGACCAGTTCCGGCTCCTCTTCAAAATTGATGAAGATTTGCATATGGTCTTTAATCAATTTGGAAGCCAAGCCAACGGCATTTTCCGGTTTAACCGAACCGTTCGTCCAAACTTCGATGGTCAGTTTGTCATAATCGGTATCTTGTCCGAGACGCGCCGATTCAACCGTGTAGTTGACTTTTTTTACCGGTGAGTGAACCGAGTCAATCGGGATATAGCCAACCGCCAGGTCTTCGTCGAAATTGCGTTCAGCGGACACATAACCGCGTCCACGTTTGAGACGCATTTCAATATCGATGGAACCGCCTTCGGAAATCGTCGCCACGTGAATATTGGGGTCGAGAATTTCGACATCGGCATCCGCTTCAATCGCGCCGGACAGGACTTCACCGGCAGTTTCGCTGGTGAGGCGAAGAGTTTTCGGTCCCGCGCCATGCAATTTAAACGGGATACGCTTTAAATTGAGAATAATATCGGTGGCGTCTTCGACAACGCCGGGTATCGATGAGAATTCGTGTAAAACGCCTTCAATTTTAACAGCAGTGATGGCTGCGCCTTCAATCGATGAAAGCAGGGCGCGACGCAGGCAATTGCCAATCGTCGTGCCGAAGCCACGCTCAAACGGATGAGCATAAAATTTTCCGTATCGGCTCGTTAAAGTTTCCGTTTCACAAGCCAATCGTTTGGGTCTTTGAAATCCGACTAAAAATTGAGTTTCTGTATTTTCCATCAGTCCCTCATCAGGTCTGGGCGACGGTTACAGCAGAGCTAACCATCGCCAGTTAAAAATTAAAAATTACTTGGAGTAGAGTTCAACGATAAGTTGCTCGTTGATATTTTGACCGATGTCTTCACGACGCGGCAGTGCGGCAACACGCCCACGCATGTCTTCAACCGAGGTGACTTCGAGCCAACTCGGTCGCCCGCGTCCCGATGCCGTTTGAAAGGCGCTTTGAATATGAATATTCGAGCGGCTTCCTTCATGGATGGCAACTTCATCTCCGACTTTCACCTGGAAACTGGGGATATTAACTTTTTTACCGTTTACCGTAACATGACCGTGATTGACGAGTTGACGCGCTTGAGGACGAGAAGTGGCAAAACCCAGACGAAAGACTGTGTTATCGAGCCGACGTTCGAGCAGGGCTAAAAGATTTTCACCAGTTACGCCTTTCATACGAACCGCACGCTCAAAATAAAGTCTGAACTGACGCTCAAGCATTCCGTAAATGCGTTTGACTTTTTGTTTTTCGCGCAACTGCTCGCCATAACCGATTAATTTGCCACGGCGGGCATTGCGACCGTGTTGACCGGGAGGTTGTGGGCCTCGTTTTTCAATCGGGCAAGAAGGCTTATAGCAGCGCTCCCCCTTCAAAAATAATTTCATTCCTTCGCGGCGGCACAAACGGCACACCGGACCTCTATACCTTGCCAATGTTTATTCCTCCGTCTTTCTTTCCCTTGCCGGGAATCAAAAGTTTACAGGCTTTTATAGCCCTTCATCCTTTAAAACGCTTTTTAAGCGTTTGACTAAAATGCAAAGCAAGGGCTAGACGTTTTTCTGCGTTGAAAAACGCTTAGCCCTCACAACAATATCGAAAAGCGTTAGACTCTGCGGCGTTTGCTCGGTCGGCAACCGTTATGTGGAATCGGCGTCACATCACGAATGACCCGCACTTCGATGCCCATGGTTTGAATCGCGCGGACTGCCGATTCACGTCCCGAACCGGGACCTTTCACGCGAACCTCACAGGATTGCATGCCCATATCTTTGGCAACCTGAGCGGCTTTCATTGCTGCTTGTTGAGCGGCAAATGGCGTACCCTTTCGCGATCCGTGAAAGCCGAGCGCCCCAGCCGATGACTGGCTGATTAAATTGCCTCCGAGGTCAGTGATTGCCACCAGCGTGTTATTAAAGCTTGCTTGAATGTGAACAATCCCCTGCGGAATTATCTTCTTCTCTTTTTTCTTAAAGGTTTTCTTTTTACCGCTTTTTACTTGTGCTTTTGCCATAACCTTCCAAAAGTTACGAGGACTGAATGCTGAGGACTGAGCAGAATGTATTTCCCCTCAGTCCTCAGCATTCAGCACTCAGTCCTTACTTCTTGCCCGGAGCTTTCTTCTTAGCAACCGTGGCGCGACGCGGACCCTTGCGAGTGCGCGCATTGGTATGTGTACGTTGACCGCGAACCGGAAGTCCTCTGCGATGACGCAAGCCGCGATAGCAACCAATGTCCATCAAGCGTTTGATGTCCATTTGAATTTGCTTGCGCAAATCCCCTTCGACGAGTCCTTGCTGGTCAATGATGGTGCGAATGCGGTTGACTTCCTCTTCGCTCAATTCACGAATTCTTTTGTTAATATCAATCGCGGCTTCGCCAAGTATCTTATTGGCGCGAGCGCGTCCAATACCATAAATGTAAGTGAGGCCGATTTCGGCTCTTTTGTTTGCTGGTAAATCTACACCTGCTATACGTGCCATAAAACTCCGTTATCATTAAATCAAACAGCCGCGATTATCCTTGTCGCTGCTTGTGCTTGGGATTCGTGCAAATCACCCGCACCACACCACGGCGGTGAATCACTTTGCAATTTTCACAGATTTTTTTAACTGATGCTCTGACTTTCATTGTTTTATACCTTCCGGTGTTTATGCGCCATGCAGAGAAATCCTGCGCGCAAGAAACGGATACTATACCATCCTGATATAATGTGCGCAACCTAAGTTTGCAGTCCGATTATGACCATTTTAATGACTTGCCGTAGCCGCTTCTACAGGAAGGGTTAAGACCTCGGGTCCCTCCTGGGTGATGGCAATCGTATGCTCAAAATGCGCGGAAGGCTTGCCATCAATGGTTATCACCGTCCATCCGTCCGCGAGTTGTTTGACGTGATGCCCGCCAAGATTAATCATCGGCTCAATGGCGATCACCAACCCTTCGCGAATCACCGTGCCTTTGCCGGGGTCGCCATAATTGGGAACTTGCGGGTCTTCGTGCATGGCGCGACCGATGCCGTGACCGCAGTAATTGCGCACCACCGAATAGCCACGCGATTCGACATACGCTTGTACGGCAAATCCGACATCGCCGAGCCGGTTGCCGACGCGACATTGTTCAATTGCCTGAAACAGCGATTGTCTGGTCGCCTCCAATAATTTCGCCACCTCATCGCTGATTCTACCGACCGGAACGGTTACGGCGGAGTCCCCAACATAACCTTGCAAGGTCACACCGCAATCAATGCCGATAATATCGCCTTCGCGCAATTTGCGTTTGTCGCTCGGAATACCGTGAACCACTTCTTCATTGATTGAAGTACAAAGCGATGCCGGATAACCATGATAGCCTTTGAAAGTTGGATAGCCACCTGCATCGCGAATCATGCGTTCAGCTTCGCGGTCTAAATCAAGTGTGGTAATTCCCGGCTCAACCATCACCGTAAGCTTTTGCAAAACCTGGGCGACAATTTTGCCCGAAGCCCGCATCTTGTCTATTTCCACTTTTGATTTTCTAATAATCATAAAATCAAATTATAACAATCCCCTATCAGCGGCAAACGCTCAGGCAACATCCGCGGCAACCTTATTGACTGCTTGCGCAATCGCATCAAACACTTCGGTTGGCGGGAGAGTGCCATCGACGATTTTCAATCTCTCGGTTTGCGCAAAATAATCCAGTAAGGGTTTGGTCTTCTTGTCGTACTCCGCCAATCGTTTGGCAATGGCTTCTTCAGTATCATCATCACGCTTGTACAGGTCGCTTCCGCAAACATCGCATTTGCCTGCAACTTTAGGCGGCTTGAAATAAATATTATAGATGCGCCCACAACTCGGATTGGAGCAGGTCAACCGCCCTGCCAGTCGCTTGAACAGTAAATCTCTCGGCACATCAATGCTGATGACGGTTATCGAATGCCCTTGTTGCCGGGCGAGTTGTTCAAGCAGTTCGGTCTGCGGCACGGTGCGCGGAAAGCCATCGAGCAAATAACCATTCAGACAATCATCCTGACGGGTGCGTTCATTGATTAACTCGGCGAGAATATCATCGGAAACCAGATTGCCGGCGTCCTGCATCTCTTTCACCTGACGTCCAAGCGGCGTATCGGTTTTGGCAACGGCGCGTAAAATGTCCCCTGTAGCGACAATTGGCAGAGCAAATCGCTCTGCCAACATCTGCGCTTGTGTTCCCTTGCCCGCGCCCTGCGGTCCCATCAAGATGATTATTTCAGGCATATGAATTAATAGGCTCTGCGCGCTTTAATGCGCCGCCCCTTGCCAAAGAAGCCATCATAATGGCGCATGATCAATTGCGACTCAATCTGATTCATGGTATCCATCGCGACCCCGATGACGATTAACAAACTGGTGCCACCGAAAAGGAATTGCAGCCCAACACCGGTCAGTAACCAGGAGGTCAACGGCGTTTGTCTGAGCAGGCTATCGAGCGATTCGCCGATAAACGGCAACGCTCCGAGTTGGATGCCTTGCAGCAAGATGCCCGGCAACAACGCAACCAAAGCCAGATAGATCGCGCCAACGGTGGTCAATCGCGTCAAAATGTCGCTGAAATAATCCGAAGTATGTTTGCCCGGACGAATACCCGGAACGAATGCCCCGCTTTTACGCAGGTTGTTGGCTACTTCATCCGTATTGAAGATGATAGAAACATAAAAGAAGGTGAAAAAGATAATCGCTGCTGCATAGATGAACATATGCAACGGATGGCTGGTTTGCCCTAAATCTCTAACAAAGGTCAACAACCAACCTTTCAGGGTCCCCGGTTCAATGGCTTGATTCATGCCGCCGAGGAAACCGAGAATCGTCTGTGGAAAAGCCAAAATTGACGAAGCAAAAATCACCGGGATAACTCCAGCCATGTTGACTTTCAAAGGCATGTGGGTTTGCTGTTGCGGAATCGCCTGGCGACCAACCATTCTTCGCGCATGATTGATGGCTATCTTTCTAAACCCACGTTCTACGAACACAATTGCCGCAATCACCAAAACCATAGCGAGAATCAGTAAAATCACCCCCAAGGCTTGTGTCGTGCTGCCACTTACCATTTTTTCATAAACCTGTTGCGAAGCCGAAGGCAACCGCAACACGATACCGGCAAAAATAATCAAACTGATACCGTTGCCAATACCCCGTTCGGTAATTTGTTCACCAAGCCACATAATAAATGTGGTGCCGGTTGCCAGCGTCAACATAGTGAGCGGGATGAACGACCATCCGGCATCGGGAACCAGGGGACCAACCGTGGACACCTGATTCTTTAACCAATAAGCAATGCCAAAGGATTGCACGGCGCAAAGCACCACCGTTAAATAACGGGTATACTGAGTAATTTTTCTGCGCCCCAGTTCGCCTTCTTCCTGCAAAGCTTTCAAACGCCCCCACACCACGGTCATTAATTGCAAAATAATTGAAGCGGTGATGTAAGGCGTGATGCCGAGCGCAAATATCGAGACCACTTTAAAATTGCCGCCCGAAAATAAATCGAGAACGCCGACCAGAGAGCGTTGCAATTCACCTTTATCCCACAGGTCTTCGAGCGCCACGGGGTCAATGTTGGGCGTGCGAACATGTGAACCGATGCGATAAACCGCAAGCATTGCCAGCGTAAACAACAGGCGTTTACGCAACTCAGGAATAATAAAAATATTGCGTATACTATTCAGGAAATTCTCAAGCATGAGATTGAACCTCTAAGGTAGTGATAAGCGATAAGCAACGATTTTTTCTTCGTCACTCACCACTCTTCGCCCATCACAATTTAGTCACCGCCACTAATAACCCTTGAAAACGCATAGGCGGTCGGGTGACCGCCATAACTTTTATCATTCTCTGCTATTCGTGGTCAAAGACCGCTTTGCAATATTTACCGGGCGATAGTGCAACCGGTTGGCAACTAGGCTTCAAAGGAAGTCGCCCCAACCAGGGATGTTTTGCCGCCAGCGGCTTCAATTTTTTCTTTTGCGCCTTTGGTAAAACGATGCGCCGTGACATTCAGCGATTTCGTCAACTCGCCGCTGCCGAGAATCACCACGCCATCGTGATTGCGCAGTTGACCTTTTTTAATCAACCCGCGTTCAGCCATCAATTCCGGGGTGATGCTTTCATTCGCTTCAAATTTGCGCTCCAGGTCTGACAGTTTGACTTCAAGCCATTTGGTCTTGAAGATGTTGGTAAACCCGCGTTTCGGCAACCGTCTTTGCAAAGGCATCTGCCCGCCTTCAAACCCTGGACGGCTTGAATAACCTGAACGCGATTTTTGACCTTTGTTACCGCGAGCCGAGGTTTTGCCATGACCTGAACCCGGACCACGCCCGACCCTTTTTTTATTTTTGTTGGCTCCCTTGGGAGCACCGATGTTATGTATGCCTAGTGCCATTTTCAAAACTCCAAAAGTCGCAAGCCGGTTGCGAACAACTGCCGGAAATCCGTTTCCTTCAAACCTGTCCGGTTAGCGACAGCCGTGTATTTAACTATTCAACGATTCTCAGCAAGTGCGGAACCTTGTTGACCATTCCGCGAATTGCCGGGGTATCCGGGCGTTCAACGATTTGATTCAATTTCGTCAGTCCCAGACTGCGAACAATGGTTTTATGATTTTTATTCGTCGCGATGGTCGAACGATACCATTGAATCCTGATTTTGTTCTCTTTGGCTGCTGCCATGACATTCACTCCAATTCAAAATATCGCGCGATTTTATCTGCTTCACACAGACCGTTAATCACGCGCTGGTTTTACATCTCTTCGGCGCTTTGTTTTCTAAGCCGAGTGACGCTCTTGGGGTCTTTGAGGTCGCGCAACCCTTCAAACGTGGCGCGCACCACATTGTGCGGATTCGAGGTGCCGATGGATTTGGTCACCACATCGCGAACCCCGACGAGTTGCATAATCGCGCGCACCGGACCACCGGCAATCACGCCTTTGCCTTCGGGCGCGGGTTTGAGTAACACCCGACCTGCGCCATATACGCCGGTGACTTGATGCGGGATGGTGTTACCGGAAAGCGACACACGAATCAAATTCTTCTTTGCCGCTTCCAGTCCTTTTTTAATCGCCAGCGGAACTTCTCGCGCTTTGCCTGAACCGAAACCGACAATGCCGTTTTCATTGCCGACAACCACTAAAGCGGCAAACGATAAATTTTTTCCGCCCTTAACCACTTTGGTCACGCGGTTGATGGAAATCACCTGATCTTTTAAGTCCAATCCTGATGCGTCAATTAATTCTTTCATGCCTTAAAACTCCAGTCCCGCTTCGCGAGCGGCTTCTGCCAAACTTTTTACCCGTCCGTGATAGATGTAACCGCCCCTATCGAAAACCACCTGCGTGAGACCTTTCTCTTTGGCGCGTTCGGCAATCAGTTTGCCGACCTCTTTTGCCGCAGCCACATTGCCGCCGGTATTGCCAAACTGTTTTTCAGTGGTCGAAGCCGATGCCAGCGTTACGCCGCTCACGTCATCAATCACCTGCGCATAAATGTGATTGAGGCTACGGAAAATCGCCAGGCGCGGACGCTCCGAAGTGCCGGAAATTTTCTTGCGAATGCGCGTATGAACAGCGCGACGAACCTGATTTTTATCTTTGTTTGCCATAATCTTTTCCTGTTTGCTGATTGCGCCCAGAGCGTCACTTCAGCAACTTAAAAAACGATGAAGGCGGAACGATGAACGAGGAAGTAAGAAATTTCTTTCTTCTGTTCATCGTTCATCGTTCATACTTCATACTTTCTTAAAATTATTTTCCGGTCTTGCCGGGTTTGAGTTTCAATTGTTTGCCGGCATAACGCACGCCTTTACCCTTGTAAGGGTCGGGCTTGCGCAAACTGTGCATATCGGCGGCAATCTGCCCGACCTGCTGTTTGTCGATGCCGGTGATGGTCAAGGTAGTCTGATACTGCGGAATCTGTTTATTGACCTTCTCAATTTTGACATCAATGCCTGTGGGCAGAGGAAATTCAATCGGATGCGAATAGCCGAGGTTGAAAACCACTCGATTCTTCTGCATTTCGACTTTATAACCGACGCCGACGATATCCATCTGCCGGGAAAACCCTTCGGTTACGCCGGTCACCGCATTGGCAACCAGGGCGCGGATCAAGCCGTGCAATGCGGCTTTGTCATCACCGCTACGTTCGGCAAGCAGTTGATCGTTTTCAACCCGCAGGCTTACGCCTTCAGGAATTTTTGTCGACAAGGTGCCTTTCGGTCCCGCCACTTCAATATTGCCGTCGGCGATATTAATTTTTACGCCTTTCGGTAAAGCTATCGGTTTTTTACCTATTCTTGACATTTCACAAACTCCAAAATCTTTGAAGCGTTACCCGTGCGCGGTGACGAACGCGGGTTAAAATTTCGCGGTTGACCTTTGGGCAATCCCCCCTGGTCTCGTCACCTGTCACGCTGTAACCGTCATCACCTTAGTAAACGCGGCACAAAACCTCGCCTCCGACTTTTTCACGACGCGCCTGTCTATCGGTCATCACCCCGCGTGAAGTCGAAAGAATGTTTACGCCCATTCCACCAAGCACTTTGACGAGTTCATCGCTTCCTTTGTAAACCCGGCATCCGGGTTTTGAGACGCGTTCTATCTTTGCGATGATCTGTTCGCCTCGCGCCCCATATTTCAACATGATGCGAATGTTTGAACGCGCACCTTCGCCAATCAATTTGTAACTAATAATAAAGCCTTCTTCTTTGAGGATGCGGGCGATTTCCAACTTCAATTTGGAAGCCGGCACATCTACTTTCTGGTGCTTGGCTGCCAGGGCGTTGCGCATCCGCGTCAACATATCAGCAATTGGGTCTGTCATTCCTAACTCCTAAACAGTGATGAGTGATGAGTGATGAGTGATGAGTTTTAGCTTGAGACTCATCACTCATCACTCATTACTCATTACTCATTTTTACCAACTCGATTTCGTCACACCGGGTATTTGACCTTCGAGCGAAAGCTGTCTGAAGCAAATACGGCAAATTGCAAATTTACGCATATAGCCGCGACCGCGACCGCAACGCAAACACCGGTTGTGAATGCGCGACGAGAAGACATTCATGTTCATGCCCTCGGTTTTGGCGCGTTTAACGGTTTTCTTTTTCGCATCGCCGTATTTCTCTTTGACACGGCCCTTTGCGTTATCAAGAGCGCGTTTCAGCTCTTTCGCTTTATACATTGACGATTCTCTTGCCATCTTCCCTCTAAGCAGTAGGCGGTAGGCAGTAGGCAGTAGGCAGTAACTTTTAACTGCCTGCTGCCTGCTGCCTGCTGCTTACTATTTTGCAAACGGCATCCCGAATTGACGAAGCAGAGCGCGTCCCTCTTCGTCGGTATTTGCCGTTGTAACGATTGAAATATTCATTCCGCGAGTTCGATCAACTTTGTTGAAATCAATCTCAGGAAAAATTAACTGGTCTTTTACACCGAGCGTGTAATTGCCGCGACCATCAAAGGCGCGGGCGCTGACCCCGCGAAAGTCGCGAACCCGCGGCAACACCGCATTAATCAATCTGTCGAGAAATTCATACATGCGGTCGCCGCGAAGCGTAACGCTGACGCCAATCGGCATTCCGGTTCGCAATTTAAAAGCCGCAATCGATTTTTTAGCTTTGGTAATCACCGGCTTTTGCCCGGCGATGGTCGTCAGTTCCATCACCGCCTGGTCGAACACTTTAGGATTGTTCTGGGCTTCGCGACCGACGCCCATATTCAAAACGACTTTTTCAACTTTCGGCACCGCCATGATGTTGGTGTAGCTGAACTCTTTCACCAAAGCGGGCACGATGTCTGCTTTATATTTGTCTTTTAATCTCGCTGCCATTTTTTTTCCTTTCGCTGATGCTTTGCCGGATTGACGCTTGCCTTCAGCAAAATGCCGGTCGATGACCGGTTATAAAATTATTCAATAACTGCGCCTGAACCTTTGGCGATGCGCGCCCGCGTGCCGTCGGCAAGCACCTGTCTGCCAACGCGGGTCGGTTGACCGGATTGCGGGTCAACCACCATCACGTTTGAAGCATCAATCGGCGCTTCGCGTTCCAGGATGCCGCCTTTTTGACCGGTGCGGTTATTGGCGCGCATGTGACGTTTCACCATGTTGACGCCTTCGACAACCACTTTGCGCTTCTTAGGTAAAACCTCAATCACACGTCCGGTTTTGCCTTTGCTCTTTCCGGTTATCACTACCACACGATCATTTTTTTTAACGTGCAACTTTTTCATAATCCCTCGACAATTCAAAGTAAAAGCCGGCGCGCAAATCATTAAGAATTTATCCTGCGCCTTTTTACTTTTTACGTTTCACTTCTCAAATCACTTCCGGCGCGAGACTGACGATTTTCATAAACCGGCGGTCGCGAAGTTCGCGCGCCACGGGTCCGAAAACGCGTGTCCCAACCGGTTCGTTATCCGGTTTGATAATCACTGCGGCATTCTGGTCAAAGCGAATGTAGGTGCCGTCTTTGCGGCGCGTTTCTTTGCGCGTGCGCACGATGACAGCGCGAACCACTTGACCTTTTTTCACTGCGCCATCGGGCGAGGCTTCTTTAACCGCAGCGGTAATGATGTCACCAAGTCCGGCTCTAAGTCCCGTATGCCCGCCAAGCGGCAGAATCATCGAGATGCGTTTTGCGCCCGAATTATCAGCGACTTCAAGAATTGTTCTCATCTGAACCATCTGTCGTTCCTCCAATTGCGGATTGCGGATTGCGGATTGCGGATTGCGGATTTTATAAATATTAACTTTCCGTCTTTAATGAATTGTCGGCTACAAAATGCAAATCAATCTAACTTTCAATTCGCAATCCGCAATCCGCAATCTGCAATTGCCTTAGCTTGCTTTTTGAACAATCTCAACGACGCGCCATCGCTTACGCGCAGAGAGCGGGCGCGTTTCTATAATTCTTACGATGTCGCCGATTTTTGCGCCCATATCGTCGTGCGCCATGAATTTCTTGCGGCGACGAATGTAGCGTTTATATTTCGGATGGCGCACTTGTCTTTCAACGCGCACCACCACGGTTTTCATCATCTTATCGCTGACGACCAAACCGACTTTTTCCTGTCTTCTGCCCTGCGCAGCCGCGGCGCTTACCGTGGTTGCGGTTTCGCTTGTCGCCTCTTCTGCCGGCGTGATGTTATTTGTCTCTTCCATAACTTACCTTTAAAAACTATTTGCCCGGAGCAACCGCGCGCTCACGCAAAAGGGTTTTAACCCGCGCAAGGTCTTTGCGATTTGCGCGAATCTGTTTAACGGTATCGGTGTTGCCGAGTGCCAGTTTGAAGCGCAAACGAAAGGTCTGCTCTTTCAATTCGTCCACCATTGCGTTCAACTCTTCATCCGATTTGTCTCTCAATTCATTCGCCTTCATGCCAAACCTCCGGATTCCTGTTCTTTGCGGGTGACGAATTTGGTTTTGATTGGCAGTTTCATTGCCGCCAGACGAATGGCTTCGCGCGCGGTCTTTTCATCAACGCCTTCCATCTCAAACAAAATACGTCCGGGTTTGACGACACAAACGAAACCTTCGGGTGCGCCTTTCCCTTTACCCATGCGCGTTTCAGCAGGCTTTTTGGTAATCGGTTTGTCCGGGAAAATGCGAATCCAAATCTTGCCGCCGCGTTTGATGAACCGGGTCATTGCAATACGCGAGGCTTCGATTTGTCTGCCGGTAATCCAGGCCGGCTCAAGCGCCTTGAGTGCATATTCGCCGAACGAAATCTCTGAACCGCGCGTGGCAATTCCGTTCATTCGCCCTTTCATGTGGCGACGAAATTTCATTCTTTTTGGAATTTTATATTCAGCCATTATTTCACCAGTAGTCGGTGGTCGGCAGTCGGTAGCCAGTGATCAGTTCAAAAACCGACGGCTGGCTACCGGCTACCGGCTACCCTTATTGTTGTGGTTGTCTTCTACGTCTCGTGAATTCATCGCCGCGATAAATCCACACCTTCACGCCAATCACTCCAAAAGTGGTGTTGGCTTCGGCAAAGCCGTAATCGATATCGGCTCTCAGGGTATGCAGCGGCAGACGACCTTGCAAATACCATTCGGAGCGGGCGATTTCCGCGCCGTTCAAGCGACCCGAAACCCGCACCTTGATGCCTTGCGCGCCGAAACGCTGAGCATTTTCCACCGCCCGACGCATGGCGCGACGAAAGGCGATACGTTTTTCGAGTTGCTGAGCGATTTGTTCGGCTTGCAGTTGAGCATTCAATTCAGGCTTATTGATTTCCTGAATATTGACATAGACCTCGCGTCCCGTGCGCTCTTTGATTTCCTGTTTGAGCTTGTCAATTTCCGCGCCTTTGCGCCCGATGATGATACCCGGACGCGACGTGTGAATGATGATTTTCAACTTGTTTGCGGCACGCTCAACATCAATATGCGAAACCCCGGCACCGGCAAATCGCGCTTTCAAATCTTTTTTAAGTTTCAAGTCTTCCTGCAATAACTCGGCGAAATCTTTTTTGGCAATCCAGTTGGAATGCCAACCGCGATTCACTTTCAACCTGAAACCATATGGATGCGTTTTCTGACCCACTTTTCCTCCAGCGAGTCTGGCGAGTCTGACGAGTCTGGCGAGTTCGGAAATTTGACCACTCGCTGGACTGGCTAGACTGGCTAGACTTTATTCTTCAACCTTCGATTCCACTTCAATAGTGATGTGGTTTTGCCAGCGACGTTCGCGGTAAGCGCGACCCATTGGAGCGGGGCGCACACGGCGGCGATATTTCGTCGGGCCTAAATCAATCATGGCTTTGGATACCACCAGGCTATCAACATCAATGCTGATGTTGAGTTGGTCGGCTTTCTGTTCCGCATTGGCAATTGCCGAACGCAGGGTGATTTCGATGGGTTTGGCGGCGCGTTTTCTCGAAAGCGCCAACACCTGCAACGCCTCTTGGGCATTGCGCCCACGAATCAGGTCAACGACAAGGCGAGCTTTTTGCGGCGAACCTTTAATGAATTTTGCTACGGCTGTGGCTTTCATCGCTGCTTACCTGCCTCCCTTCTTCACGGTCTTGTCGCTTTTTTCAGGGTGACTTTTGAAGGTGCGCGTCGGCGAAAATTCACCGAGTTTGTGTCCGACCATGGTTTCCTGAATGTAGACAGGGATGAACTTTTTGCCATTATGAACGGCAATCGTATGACCCACCATTTCAGGAATAATGGTCGAGCGACGTGACCAGGTTTTATGAACACGTTTCTCGTTCGCCTGATTCATTTTATTGATGGCTTTTTCCAGATGCGCATCAATGAACGGACCTTTTTTAATTGATCTAGCCATAATTCTCTCAAGTGCCGAGGACTGAGGACTGAGGACTGAGTTAAGTCTTTTAGCTCAGTCCTCAGTCCTCATCACTCAGTCCTATTTCTTGTTAGCTCTACGCACGATGAATTTATCGGTGCGCTTATTGTTTCTGGTTTTGTAACCGCGTGTTGGTTGTCCCCAGGGGGTCACCGGGTTGCGACCACCTGAAGTTTTACCTTCGCCGCCACCATGTGGATGATCAACCGGGTTCATTGCCACGCCGCGAACTTTCGGACGACGACCGAGCCAGCGCGTGCGTCCGGCTTTGCCGAGGCTCACATTGCTGTGGTCGATGTTGCCGATTTGTCCGACCGTCGCGTAGCAAGCAATATTGACGCGGCGAATTTCACCCGAAGGTAAACGAAGTTGCGCCCAGTCGCCTTCTTTGGCAACCAACTGCGCCTGACCGCCTGCGGCGCGCACCATCTGTGCGCCTTTACCAGGTCTGAGTTCGACATTGTGAATCGTCGTACCCAGCGGAATGTTGCGAAGCGGCAGCGCGTTGCCCGGAATAATATCGGCATCGGGACCTGATACCACGGTCTGTCCGACTTTGAGTCCGAGCGGCGCGATGATGTAACGTTTCTCGCCGTCAGCATAATTCAACAAAGCGATATTTGCCGAACGATTCGGGTCGTATTCGATGGTAGCAACTTTCGCCGGAATGCCCGCTTTATCGCGTTTGAAATCGACAATGCGATACTGGCGTTTGGAACCCCCGCCGCGACGACGCACGGTTATGCGTCCATCATTGTTGCGCCCGGAAATTTTCGTCTTCGGCGACAGCAATGGTTTGTAAGGCTTATCGGTTGTCACCTCTTCTCTGACGAGGTAGGTTTGATAACGCCTGGCTGCTGATGTTGGTGTTAGCTTCTTAATTGCCATCTCTTCTCCATTGCGGATTGCGGATTGCGGATTGCGGATTGCGGATTTTCTCTTATTTAAAATCCGTTTCCGTCCGCGAATTGCAGGTTACAAATCAATTGAGCTTTCACTCGTTCAATTCGCAATTTGCAATCCGCAATCCGCAATTGACTAAATTGCGTCTTCGTAAACAATCTGTTTTTCGCCGCTTTTCAGCGTCACGTAAGCTTTTTTCCAATCGGGTCGGCGACCGCCTTCGCGTTGTCGCTGGGTGCGCTTGATTTTGCCTTGATAATTGGCAACCCGCACATCGTCAACTTTGACGCCGAATATTTTTTCAACCGCCCGTTTGATTTCGGGCTTGGTGGCATTGTTGGCAACCTTCAAGGTGAGCAACTGCCGGTCGTTGCCATCGCGACCCATTGATTCGACCTCTTCTTTCATCGTCAGAGCTTTCTCTGTGATGACCGGCCCTTTGATAACATCCCAAATGCTTTTCATTGCTATCGTCTCCCTAGTTGCCGCTCAACTGTTTGTCCAACTGAGTCACTGCTTCTTTGGTAAAAGCAACCTGCTCATGCGTGAGCAATTCATAAACATTCACGCCGTTTGCAGAAATCAATGTGACGTTGGGAAGGTTGCGCGATGAAAGCGCCAGATTACCGTTTTCGAGCGAATCAACAATTAATGTCTTTTTATCGAGTCCGAGGGTGGAAAGGGTGCTGACGAAATCCTTGGTGCGATGCGACGAGAGATTGAAATCTTCGACGACCACCAAGCCGCCTTCACGCAGGCGTTCGGATAAGACCGAACGAATCGCGCCGCGCCGCATTTTCTTAGGAATCGCATAAGACCAATCGCGCGGCTGCGGCCCGTGGACATTGCCACCGCCTTTCCACAACGGTGAACGCAGCGAGGCGATACGCGCGCGCCCTGTGCCTTTCTGCTTCCAGAGTTTTTTACCCGAACCGCTGGTGTTGCCGCGAGTTTTGGTCGCCGACGTTCCGGCGCGTTGATTCGCCAAATAATTTTTCACCGCCTCATAAATGAGCGCTTTGTTGAGCGGCGCGCCGAATACTTTATCCGACAATTCGACTTCGCCGACTTCTTCATTCTTTAAGTTTTTAACCTTAATCACAGGCATTGCCGTTCACCTCTTTAAGCTTGCGTCTTTCTGATGAGCACATAAGCGCCGTTCGGGCCAGGCACCGCGCCGTAAATCAACAATAAGTTGTTTTCGGTATCGACGGCGACCACGCGCAGGTTCTTGACGGTTTTGCGTTCCGTGCCCATATGACCCGCCATCTTTGTGCCCTTGATAACCCGCGAAGGATAGGCGGATGCGCCGATACCGCCAGGCGCGCGATGGAACATCGAACCGTGTGAAGCGCGACCACCGCCAAATCCGTGACGTTTAATAAAGCCCGCAAAACCCCGCCCTTTCGATTTACCGATGATGTCAACCAGATCGTTCTCGTTAAAGACATCGGCAACCAGAACCTTATCGCCAACATTGGTTGAATCTTCACTTCCTTCGACGCGAATTTCTCGCAAAATGCGCGTCGGCGGGATGCCCGCTTTCTTGAAGTGACCTTCGGTTGGTTTGTTGACTTTCTTTGGCGCGCGCTCTTCAACCAATCCCAGTTGGACGGCATTGTAACCATCTGTATTAACGGTCTTCTTTTGCACCACGACGCAGGGACCGGCTTTGAGAACCGTTACCGGGGTAACGGTTCCATCCTCCGCGAACACTTGTGTCATCCCTACTTTTTTACCGATTATTCCTTTGACCATAGCTAATAGTCCTTCGGTCTAGCGAGTCTCGCGAGTCTGGCAAGTCCGGCGAGTTTGCGTTGACTCGCTGGATTTGCCAGACTGGCTAAACTTCATAGACTTGTTACTTGTGATCTTTACCGAAAGCTTTAATTTCGACATCAACGCCTGCGGGCAGGTCGAGTTTCATCAGCGCATCAACCGTTTGCGGCGTCGGATCGAGAATGTCCATTAATCGCTTGTGTGTGCGAATCTCAAATTGCTCACGTGATTTTTTATCAACGTGCGGGCTGCGGTTGACCGTGTATTTGTTCTTAACGGTCGGCAGCGGAATCGGACCCGCAACGCGAGCGCCCGTGCGCTTCGCTGTGTCAACTATCTCAGTCGTTGACTGGTCAAGCACTCTATAATCGTAGGCTTTCAGTCTGATTCGGATTTTTTCGTTTAACATAATTCTCTAAGTCCGTAGTTCAGAGTTCATTGCCCGTAGAAAGTAGCGCATAGTCCATCAAAACTACCGACTACTGACTACGGACGGCTGACTATTCAATAATTTCCGAGATGGTGCCCGCGCCCACCGTGCGCCCGCCTTCGCGAATCGCAAACCGCAACCCCTTCTCCATCGCGATTGGCGTGATCAACTCAATCGTCAATGCCGTGTTGTCTC